>CAIOXK010000021.1 GCA_903862255.1 Candidatus Nomurabacteria bacterium
AAACGCGGTGCCACCCTACTTTTTACTCTTTTATGCATGCGGTGCATCAAGCTTGCGCTTCCGTTGCCTCCCTGGTGTCAGCAGATCATTGGTATTCTTATACTACAAGATTTTTAGAAATAAAAAAAGCCCCTCCATTTTTGAAGGGTGCTTTGTGTAGTAACCAATAAAGACAATTAGTGCTTGCCTAGTAAGTCTCCTACCAGTGATTTTTCCGGAGTGAAGCCCGGCGGCTTTGGTGTTTCTGTAGTTTGCTTTGCTTTTAATGTGTTAATTACATTCTCTTGCTCTGCGTGAGAAAGTTTACCAAACTTCTCAGCAAAATTTTCGTCAATCAAATCAGTTGCTTTCATTATGTTTTTTAAATTTAATTCAAAATATCACGATTATTCCACAATGTCAATAGCTCCTAGCGTATGCAATATAAAGTATTTTCTTAACAACGAGTTGTTTTTGACCTCATTGTGCAGTGCTTGAATAAATGGCGATAAATCTTTTGGGATCATGATTTCAAATTCAGGCACATTTTCAGCCAACCCTTCAGCTAATTTTTTAAATGATTCAGTAATACAGCTACCCCACCCGTACAAAAAGTCATAAAGATTTTTCCCCTCGACTGATTGACCAGTACTTATTTCGAATGCAGTAGCAACAGCATCATCGAGCTGTCTTACACAAGTTGAAATAACCATTCGATGTTCTCGTACTGATTCACATTCAACTAAGAATTCAATTTCATGTTCTTGGCGGTAGGCATCCATTTTTCCAAAGTAATAAATCTGAAGTTGTTGCCAGTCAATAGAAGTTAGCAATTGGTTGAATGAATATTCTTCATTCATAATTGCTCGCATTCTTTTTTCATGAGGATCGACTTCAATATGATTAACTACTTTGAGAAATGCAAAGTTTTCACATATACCGTTCAATATACCTATTTCAAAATTTTGAACTGCTATGTGGTGGAACAATAAATTATCTGCCGGAACAGTGGTATACCATTCATAGAGATCATGTTGCTGGTAAGAACCACCGAGGAGTGTAAAGGATTGCTGATCAATGCGGCAGTAATAATACCCTTCGGGCCTGACGATAAGTACCGCGGCATGATCAACCATTAACCCCAATTTAATACTGTAACCAAGTTTTTTGATCAATGCTCCCAGAATGATTGTTTTAGCAAGACAGTTAAATCCTTTTATTAAGTCATCGTGATGAGTCGATAAAAGCGGAGTGAATCCAATACCGCTACCATCATACGTATTCATTGCCTCCATATAACTTTTTATTAATAGTTCGTGTGGAAATAACGGTATGGCAATCAGCGGCTCATCGGCTGAGCAAAAAGTTTTACTGATATCCTTAAGATAATTTTTAGGCTTACCATTCATGATAAGAAAATAATTAAATGCTTCCAAATAATCATTCTGCACCTCATGTGACAATTCCTCGACTGTACTAATACTACTTAGGCTGCGTGGCGTTATGAACGCCAAGGCGTTAAACGCTTCTACAATTTCTTTCATTTGTTATTGTTTTTAAGGTGAATTTTTACTATTTATACCTTATTTATCAATATTGTCAAATAAAAAAGCCCGGCTGTCACCTAGGGCTTTTTAATGGCTTAGTTAACCATAGCGGTTACGTTGCGATTTACCGGGATCTTATATATCAGCTGACCAGCAACTGGCACAAAAGGTAAGTCTTCATTTGTAACTTTAATGCTTTTTTGTACATACAACGATTCATATGCACGAAATTCAAATGGGCTTTTTTTCGAAAAGTGGGCAGCATCCATAACATGAACGTATCCGACTACTTTTTTATGAAGCAAAGCACTTAACAATTTCTCACACACCCTGATCTCTAAGTTACACTTACTCTTACTTAAAGACGCAGTATACCCACCACGACCTATACAGGCCTTCATTAAAGCCATGGTAATGGCAATTTCAGCACAAGGTGTAGCACATACAGCCAACTCATCATCCGCCAAGCTTGGAAATGCCTCATCAAACTGTTTAGGGCTACCATGTAAAAGTGTGTTGCCCGAAGCAACAAGTGATTGCAGTACTTTTCTCATAATCTATTGAATTTTGGTTTCCGAGTATTAAAGCATGGATATGTTTTTAATCAAATACACTATATAAAATAACGTTATTTTCATTGACTTTAAAGTAAAATATGCTATAATAATAAAAATTCACACTTTAATAAAATAATATGAAAAAAGAAGTTCTTACCAGTATCGGTCTTCTAAAACGTATCTTTGAATTCTCAAGGCCGTTTAGAAAACCACTTTTAATGGTTTTACTTTGCATGTTTATGATTACAGCAGTTGATGCAGGGACAAGCTATTGCTACAGCCTTGTTTTCAATCTTATTCAGAAACATGGAGTAGATCCATTATACCTTTCCCCCGCTCTCTGGCTTATTGGTTATGCCGCAATACTCATGCTTATCAGAAACAGTATTTTGGCTGTACAGTCAAAGATACGAATCAAAAAAACTAAACCTTGCAGTTACCAATCATCTACAGCACGAATCAATTAAGAAGTTCTTTTCGTTTTCAAATGGTCAGCACATCAACGAACATTCGGGGGTGAAGCAGAATGTTGTAAACAATGGAACAACTTCAATTAAGAATCAGATAGACCAGCTGTTTTCAACACTGTTTCTAACTGGTTCATCATTCGTAATATCATTAGTGGTATTATTTTTCTGCAGTTTCTATATCGGGCTTATCTTTTTAGGTGTCGGTACTTTATTTTGTTTTTTAATGTATCGCTTGAACAAGAGATTGACTCCAGGCGTTCGCAAAATTAGAGACAAAGGGCAAAGAAATTCGCGCTTAATTTCCGAATTATATCGCTTTGTCACGTCTGTAAAAATTGAGAATCAAGAAGAAAAATCACTGGACGATGTATCATCTGCCCAGGAAGCACACCATACTGTTTTCATACAGACATGGATGCCGACAGTCTCCTATCTCTCAATGATTAGAACCGTGACATCGATTATGCGATTTAGTGCGATGTTTGTTGTAGTGTATCTTGTATTCCACAGGCAATTTCTAATGGGATCAATGTTTCTTGTGTTTACGTATTCAAATTCGTTTATCGTGAGCATCTGGCAGCTTATGGACATGCAGCAAAATTTTCTTATCGATAGGATAAATATTGAAAAATATTTTGAACTACTCGAAGTGACTTCTGATATTAGTATCCCTGAAAATCCTATAAAGATTAAAAACTTTTACGGGACCATAGAATTCAGAAATGTTACATTCTTTTACCCAAAAAGAGTTAATTCTTATGAGTTTGAAGGAGAAGAGGGAGAACTAATGCAGGATGATCCAATATTAAAATCTGTATCCTTCAAAATTTATGAAGGAGAAAAGGTTGGTTTTGTTGGCGAATCCGGTTCTGGAAAATCAACAATCGCGAATCTTATTCGTAGAGCGTTTGATCCACAAATGGGACAAATACTTATTGACGGGCATGACTTAAGATTATTAGACCTTAAGGATTACCTGCGGCGGGTAGGCAGTGTTGAACAGGACGTTGTCATGTTTGATAGATCTATCAGAGACAACATATTGTTCGGAACCGAAAAAGCGTCATTAGTAACTGATGAGCGCTTACATGAGTTGGCAAAAATTGCGCGTATTGATGCATTTTTTTCTCGCCTCGAGCACGGTTTCGATACTGTAGTTGGCGAAAAAGGTGTAAAACTTTCTGGCGGAGAACGCCAACGAGTTGGCATTGCGCGAGCACTAGCAAAGAAACCTGTGCTTATGATTTTTGACGAAGCGACGTCAGCACTTGATGCAGTCAGCGAAAAGATTGTTCAACAATCAATCGACGAAGCAAGTGTAGGGAGAACAACTATAGTCATTGCCCATCGACTTTCGACCATTATGAACTGTGATCGGATTTTTGTATTCCGTCACGGTATACTACTTGCTGAAGGAACACACAATGAGTTACTCGAGAAATGCGAATACTATTCTGAACTTGTTCACAACCAAATGATCTCTGCCTAAATGGCAAAGCCCCGGAAATTCCGGGGCTTTTTACATATTATTTTCCAAAACTATACCTTTTATTCTATTCATTATTTTCTAAATATTTATTAGCCTGCATGGTGAATAATTCTTCATACCTTCCCTTTTTAGCCATCAAGATTTTATGTGTACCGATTTCTTTTAATACACCATGTTCGATTACAGCAATTTGATCTGCATTTTTAACCGTACTAAAACGATGAGAAATAAGTACTACAGTTTTACCTTTCATCTGTTTTTCTAGAACATCAAATATCTTTTCTTCAGCTACTGCGTCAATAGCAGATGTAGGTTCGTCTAATATTGAGATTGCAGCGTCGCGATAGAAAATACGCGCAACTGCCATACGCTGAAATTGCCCCTTTGATAGTTCAACACCGTCTTTAAAGCTTTTCCAGACTAGTTGATTAAATTGCTTCGGCAATTCCTTAATGAATTCTGATGCATCAGTCATTTCTGCCGCCCACTCAACTTTCTTATCATCGATAGGTTCATCAGGCTTTGCAATTGCAATCGACTCCCGAATAGTCATATTATAATTTGAAAAATCTTGAAACAATACGCCTAGATATTGTCGCCAATGATCTAGATCGATGTCTTTTAAATCAATCCCATCAACTACTATTGCACCTTCTGAAGGGTCATATATGCGACACAAAAGTTTTATGAATGTCGTCTTACCAGCACCATTTTGACCTACAATTGCCAGTTTTTCTCCACCCTCAATCACCAAGCTTACATTCTTCAATATAACTTTGTCAGTGCCTGGATAGGCAAAAGAAACATTCTTAAATTCAATACGTGGTGGTTTTTCCCAAACAGGTTTCAAGGCATGTGGTTTAGTCATAATCTTTGACGTAATATCAAAAATATCAAACCATCGCTTTGCAAAACGTGACTGTTCTTCAAGGCGAGAAAAGTCTGTAAAAAACTGCTGACTGGTTGAAACAAAGCCACGATATGCAGTAAAGGCTAAAAACAATGATCCGAGTAATAACCTGCCGTGAATAGTCTCAATACTAACAAAAATAATAGCAACAAACAGGCAGACAACTTGTAAAAAATCAGCCCAAAAAGTCGCAAATGACTGACGGGCTGCTAAATCAATAACTTTGTTGTCAAAAATATTATCGTTATCTTTAATTTCTTCACGGAAAAGTTTAGTGATATTAAATAAAATAACTTCTACAAGTTTCTTTGGATCCTTAAAATACCCTAACCTGTCGGATGTGATACGACTTTCATCGGTCCAAAGATGATAAATACGGAAAAATTTGAGACCAAAAGCATTTTCAATAAAATAGTATGGGGCCGCTCCTATTATTGCGAGTACTACTAAGTACGGATTAATCAAAAATAATACAACTCCAGAAGTAATGAAACCTGCTATACCAGCAAATACATTTTTACTATAAAAAATCACATTCCAAATTGACCCCGTCCCCCACTTGCTTGCACGCTGAAGCTTAGTTTGAAATTCTGAACCTTCAATAGTGCCGATATCTAAAGACGAATACGAATCGACTTGCAACAGTTCGATGTGTGTACTAATACGTACAGACAGCTCGTTCATGAATTTTGATTGCAAATTCTGCAAAACAGCTGGTATTAAAAAGGAAATACCTAGAATGACTGATTGTTTAATAAGTGCACGAGTAATACCAAGACCGTTTGATTGCATTCGAATGATTTCATTAACAATAACTGAGAATGAAGCTGCTTGGATATACACTATAGCAGCAAGAATCATTGAGAATAAAAATGTATACACCACCAGTCGTTTTTCATTTACGTATGCAAAAAGCATTGACCGCTTTGCAGTTGAAAACGTATCGCGAAAACTATTTTTATTTTCTATTTCTTCAATATTTTCATCCATATACTACTCCGTTAGCCCAATCGCCTCATACACATCAAAAATCTTTTTCATTGCAATATCATTAGCCTTATGTGCACCAGCAATCAAAATTTCTTGTACCAATTTTGGATTATTTTCATAATATGCACGGCGTTCACGCATTGGGCGCAAAAATGTAACAATGTCATCAATCAACATCTTCTTGGCATCGCCATAGCCAAGCCCTTGCGCATATTGTGCTTTAAGTTCAGGAGAGTTATTAAAATATTTATGGATCTGGTACAGCACCAGTTCTTCTGGATCTTTTACTTCATTACGCTCGCGCGAGTCTGTGACAATACTCATCACTGCCTTCTTCACTTCTTCATCAGTCGCTGATAGTGGAATAGTATTACCATAACTCTTAGACATTTTCTGACCATCAGTTCCTGGAATTACCCCAGTGTCTTCAAGAATTAACTCTTTTGGTAATTTAAAGTGTTCGCCATATTGATTATTAAACTTCCCTGCCATATCACGCGCGTATTCAACGTGTTGTTTCTGATCCTTACCAACCGGTACCACATCAGTGCCATATAAAAGAATGTCTGCTGCCATAAGCACTGGGTAATCAAAAGTACCAACATTCACTTCACTCTTTTTTGCTTCAGCGTCTTTGAATGCGTGTGCGCGCATCAAATATTGCATTGATACAAAATTATTGAAAACCCATGCCAAGCTTGCATGTGCCAAAATATCTGATTGCTTGAAAATTGTTACCTTTTCTGGATCAAGTCCTGCTGCTAAATAATCCAATACAAGGTTTCTTGTATCTTCTATTAGTGTTTCCTGAGATGGTAAACCAGTCAGAGCATGCAGATTGGCCACAAAGATGAATGTGTCGTGGGTATCTTGTAAATCCACGAACTGTTTTAATGCACCAAAGTAGTTACCGAGGTGAATACGGCCTGTTGGCTTCATGCCAGAAAATAAACGAGGTTTTGGGGATTGCATGGGGATATCATACCAAAATATAAGGGCTTTTGGAAATATATAGTGGATTGCACTAAATTTTTTCTCAAGAAGTAATAATGCTACAATAAAGCTAATGTCAAAACCTCCTGTAGCAAACTACACACTTCGCATTCCTCCACATGACCTAGAAGCTGAACAAGCTGTTCTTGGTGCATTAATGTTACGCCCTGCTGCTATTCACGATGTTGTAGACATGCTCGTTCCTGAGATGTTTTATGCCCGTAAGCACCACATTCTCTACAAAACCATTACAGAACTATCCCTTAAGAACGAACCAATCGACGTTTTGTCTGTTGCGGCAAAATTAAAAGAAAAGAAAAGTATTGATGAAGTTGGAGGCAATGGGTATTTAAATGAATTGATGGGTAATGTACCCTCAACGGTGAACATTCGTCACTATGCTGACATTGTGTACAAGAAATACGTACTTCGCTCATTGATTGATGCCTCAGAAAACATTGCTACTATTGCCTACGACCAAAATGAAATGGATGTTGCTGATATTATTGATACTGCTGAAAAGAGTATTTTTAATATTTCTTCTGGCATGAATGTAAAAAATGCTTTCGTTTCTATTAAGTCTTCATTGATCGAAACTATGGAGCAAACTATTCGTCTCAGTGAATCAAAAGATGAAATCCGTGGTGTGAAAACTGGCTATGACGATCTTGATGCTCTTACTGCCGGTCTACAAAAGTCTGATCTTATCATTCTGGCAGCTCGACCATCAATGGGTAAAACGACTTTTGCCCTTGATATGGCTCGTAATGTGGCACTTTCTGGCACTCCAGTTGGTATTTTCTCACTGGAAATGAGTGCACAACAACTTGTACAACGTATGCTTTCTGCTGAAAGTCGCGTTGATGCATGGAGTATTCGTACTGGTCATGGTCTCTCCGCACATCATTTCACTGCCTTACAAGAAGCTGCGAGTCGTTTACAGAAGGCACCTATTTATATCGACGATCAGGCAGGTAACTCTATTGTAAAAATGCGTGCAGTTGCTCGCCGCCTTAAAAGTGAACATGGTCTTGGTTTGATTGTTATTGACTACTTGCAATTGATGACTGCCTCAAAAAACTACGACAATATGGTAAATCAAGTGACAGAAATTTCTCGTTCATTGAAGCAACTCGCTCGTGAACTTGATGTTCCTGTATTGGCATTGTCACAGCTTTCTCGTGCCGTTGAACAACGTGGTGGGCGCCCTCGTCTCTCTGACCTTCGTGACTCAGGTTCTATTGAACAAGACGCTGACTTGGTAATGTTTATCCACCGCGAAGACCGATACAAAGAGCAGCACGAAAAAGACAATATCACTGAAATTTTGATTGAAAAACACCGTAATGGTGCTGTTGGTATGGTAGAACTCATGTTTGATGGTAAGACTACTTCTTTCCTTAATATGGACAAATCTCATGTACCAACAACAAAAGCAGCCTCTCTTGATGATTTCTAGTTTATGAATAATGATTCTGTAGACCGCTTAGCAAAACACTTTTTAAAGTTCCCAGGGATTGGCGAGCGTCAAGCGCGCCGTTTCGCCTATTTTATTCTTACCCAACAAGAAGGATATGTGAATTCTCTTTCACGAGCACTGATTGATGCACGTAGCCATGCTAATACTTGTAATCGCTGCTTACGTATTTTTGAAGGCTCCACAGGCTCTTCTACTGGCTTATGTAGTATCTGTAGCGATGATAATCGTGACCAGAGCAGTGTTATTGTTGTAGAAAAAAGTCAGGATATTGAAAGTTTTGGCCGTACCGGATATAACGGATTATTTTTTGTATTAGGGGGTCTTATCCCAATCGTTCAAAGAGATATCATTCAAGGAACCAATGCTCAGCGACTGATCGATCGAGTCCAGAATGAAAGTACATCAGGAGTATTACAAGAAATTATTCTTGCCTTTCCTATTACACCAAATGGTGAACATACTGACAGTGCTGTGCGTGAGTTACTTGCACCTATATCTTCAAACGAATTAGAATTTTGGAATCATCATCATCGGTGACGAAATCCTGTCTGGTCGCCGCGAGGACAAGCATCTGGCCAAAACCATTGAACTGTTTGGCGCACGCGGATTGCAG
>CAIOXK010000022.1 GCA_903862255.1 Candidatus Nomurabacteria bacterium
GGGAGTGAAAGTACCAATGAAAAAAGTTTCAGACTATGAAATACCGATTGAGTTCAAGCATGCAATGGACACTATTGCACCACTACATGCGGCATTTAAGGCGTTAACACCAGGGAGACAACGGGCATACCTGCTCTATTTTGCTGCACCAAAACAATCCAAGACTCGTGTGGCACGAGTAGAAAAATATATCGATGCCATCCTCGATGGTATTGGACTAGATGATTAGCCATAATAAAACCCCCTACTAAAATAGTAAGAGGTTTTTGTACTCACAGTTCTTTAATGCCCGCTTTGTACTGGTCAGCACGATCTTGGTGATTTTTAAATAAATCAAAACTCGGACATGCTGGAGATAACAATACTGTTTGGGCTTGGTCTTTTTGTGCGAAATGGAATGCATAGCACACTGCCTGGTCCATTGTATTAGCAGTTACTATTGTATTAACACAGTCTTCAAAAGCTCCGTAGATCTTGGATACATCTTTTCCTAAGCAAATAATCGTAGCAACTTTTTCCTGTACAAGTGGTTGTAATGACCTATAGTCATTATTTTTATCAACTCCTCCCATAATTAGTACTATCTCGGGCTGCAGTATTGATAGTGCGTACCAGGTAGCATTTACGGTTGTTGCTTTTGAGTCATTGATAAATGTAACACCAGAGATAGTTGTTACTATTTCAAGTCGATTGTCTTCAGGATCTATTTTTTCCTGCAGTTGACTATTTCCCATTTTTGATAGATGGGTGTGAATGGCCTGTGCTAATGTGGCGTGATTTTGTTGCCGATCAGGGCTAAAAATTTCTAACATTTTATGTAGTTTTAGGTGAAAAGGTGATTTTGGCTAATCATAGTCTTTGGTAGGGTATTGTCAATTATATTTGACAATTTTGAAAAAAATGATAATTTATATTTAAATAATATAAACTTCACACAATGAAAAAAGTAGCTCTCATACTTCTTGCCATACTGGCATACATTTTTCTATTAATTACATTTCAGCCCAAAGCAGGCCATTCCCATCACCGTACTAAAGTTGATGGGTATATTGCTAATAATGCTGATGAAACAGCAGATGAATCTTCTCCCGGCATCGTAAGTACGGTATTTTATGAAAAGAATACCCCGTATCATTTACCGGTTATTGTCGTAAAGCCGACGTGGGATTCTTTGCTTAAAAAGAGGCAAACTATCAATGGTAAAATAGAGGTACATGGCTTGGTGAATGTTGAAGACCAGACTATTGCTGATACAATGTTCTTTATTCACTAAACAACAAAAAGTCCTTTGGATAATCCAAAGGGCTTTTTAATTTTTAAATATGTTATAGCTGAACTAGTATGACACTTATTACACCAAGTGCTACGCCAACTTTGTTTATTGTAGAAAGACGTTCGTTAAAGATATAGTACCCAGCGATCAGTACCAGTAAGAGATTGATCACTGTAAATACTGTAATAGCCTTCGATAGCAGGTTATGTTTAAGAGAGTATGCCCAGCCTTATTATGCCTTCTGTTTTTCGCCCCGCACAATCAGTGTTGTCATAATTGAATTAGTGATGATCATAACAACAGAGTGTAGTGCCGTTGCAATATTATATGCTTGTAGTGAAAAGAGCATAAGAATATGGCGCAATACATTTGTTGCATACAGTAATGGAGATTCAGTTTTTGGAAATAACCATGTTTTACGAATCGTTGGTACAAAGGCTACGAGATCGATTGATACAGCAATGATTACTGAAATAGTAGGGTCTTTGCTAAGAATCCAAGGAATAATACCCAGTAGGGCGATTATTAAAAAAATAGTATCAGTTCGACTAATATGCTTGAAGCCATACTGCAGTGAAAAGAAAAAAATAATGATAGTAAAAATTTCTGACGCAGCTGTAGGTATTGCTCCAATGCCCGCACCTTTTGCTACTTGTCCAAAAAAAACAATACATGACACTATAGACCAGACGAGCCAGGTATATGGATGAGGAGTAACTTTTTTACTCAAGATATCTCTAAGATAAGGAACGTTGCCGATAACAGCAAGTATTGAAGCGATGATCGCTGTAGTTTCTTTCATCAGTATATTGTAGCACTAGAGTACAATATACGCTTTTTATTTTTGCAGTACTGCAGTTATTACCAGTCGCTGATCATGTGTTTTTTGTAATGGCAGCCATGTGCCGGTACAAGTAATAAGTTTGAGTAGGGAGCCGCTTGTGTCATTAAATATTAGATCTGTTGCACTATCTTTAGCATAACTCTTACTACCTGTCATAATGAAGTGAATTGTAGTGCCATCTTTTCTCACAATATAGATATCATCGCCAATAGTTAATTGATTGAGTTTGGCAAATACTCCCGGCAATGACAGGCCATTGTTTACATGGCCAGCAATAATCGCACTTCCTTGCTGTCCTGGTACTACGCCGTATTTATACCAGCCAGTATCTGTAAAGTTGGTTGGTACTGCCATGGCACCTTTTTTAGTAATGCCAACTTTCTGTATAACGGCATTGATACGAAGTGCAGGGATAATAATAGTAATTGGGGTGCTATCAATAAGTGCAGGCTTCTGAGGCGTACTATCAATTGCTAGAGGCACAGTAAGTTCAGTTGATGGCGAATAAAAAAATGCATGAACAAAAACAGTAAAAAAAAGTAGTACTGCTGCTATAAGGGTTAAAAATAAAATAATCTTTTTTATGTTTTTCATATGTTGTATGCAAAAAGAGCGGGTACTATAATTGTAACCGCCCTCTTTGGTGAAATTAGTTTCGAGAATATGCGAGTACAGAACGAAATGCGACCACAGTAACAATTGCTGCAGATGTTAGTAAAAGAATATTAACTATAAGGTTGTTGCCTGCACCTGTAGTAGGAAGACCTGGTGAAGTAGGAGTAATTGTTGTAACACCTGGAAGTCCAATGTTTACAGTACCAACTGTTGGCCCAGCATAGATGATGCCGTTTATAGCAGTATTACAAGCATAACCAGTAGTTGTACTAAATCCAGCAGTTGATGAACAGCCGTTAAGATATGTATTACTATTTACCATTGTGCCATTGTAACTGTTTGCTACAACAGTTGATCCGTTACAAGGAGTATTATTAACAGTACTAAATCCAGCAGTGCTACTACAACCTAACGGGATAACAGTTGAGCCATTACATGACATGCCAGTATTTGGATTGTATCCACCAGAAGTACTACATCCAGCAGCTTGAGCATGTACCTGTGCGGTGAAGCCAACACCGATAAGTAGGGCAAGAGTAAAAAGCACACTTGAGAGTATTTTCATAAAATAAAACATTTAAACTACTAATACACTAGTAACTATCAAATGCTTTTTAACATAAAATGGAAGCCCAACAATGCATCTTAAAAAGATGCATTAATATAAAAAATTCCTGTACGGATAATAACAAAGATAATCGTTAATGTAACTTGAGTATGTTCCTTTGAATGAGAATAGATACTAGTAATTTAATAAATACGTGTCATTGTGTTTTTGATAGCGTAATTATATACACTTTTTGTTTTGCGGTAGTATTATTACTACATATGAAAAATACAATTATCGAAGAATCGCCACTATCAAAGCTTGTTTTTCACAATACTCGGTCGGCATGGTTCTGGTTGGTGGTTCGCGTATATGTTGGATGGCAATGGCTTATTGCTGGATGGGAAAAAATACATAATCTTGCTTGGGTAGGCAAGGATGCTGGTGGCGCACTGTCTGGTTTTGTGCAAGGAGCATTACAAAAAACTGGATCTACTCATCCCGATGTGCAGGGGTGGTATGCCTACTTCCTGGAACATATTGTTCTACCTCATGCAAGTCTATGGTCACACTTCGTCGCATATGGAGAGCTTCTTGTTGGCGTTGCTCTCATTATCGGATTATTTACTGGTATTGCTGCATTCCTTGGGTTGTTTATGAATTTAAATTATTTATTGGCAGGAACTGTTAGTGTTAACCCAATACTTTTCACGTTAAGTATTGGTATTATGCTTGCGTGGAAGATTGCTGGATATTATGGGGCTGATTGCTATGTCTTGCCATATCTTGGCGTACCGTGGCACGGAGGTAGATTGTTTAATAAAAAGCAATAATTATGACTACAGCTGTTTTTGTTACCAGGCAAATCCCTGAAAATGGTCTTTCTTTGCTAAAAGAAAAAGGGTATCGTGTTGATGTTTATCCAAAAGATAATGTGCCGACACAAAAAGACCTATTGAGATATCTTAAAAAATATCCTTACGATGCTGTGCTATGTTTGCTGACTGACAAGATTGACAGTACATTTTTTGATGCCGTGCCAACGGTCAGGCTCATTGCTTCATATACTGTCGGATATGACAACATCGATCTTATTGCGGCCAAAAAACGTGACATTACAGTCACGAACACTGGAGGTACATCACAAATCCCTGTTGCTGAACAAGCGCTTGCCCTCATGTTGGGATTAGTTACTCGTATGGTTGAAGCTGACGATTTTGTACGGAAAGGAAAGTATAAAGGATGGTCGCCACTGTCATTTATTGCACCCGGTATCTCTGGTGCTACTATTGGCTTAATCGGCACAGGGGCTATTGGTAATGAAGTTGCCCGAATGGTACACCAGGGATTTGGTGCGCACATACTCTATGTTGACCCGATACAAAATGAACATATTGAAAAAGCATACGGGGCTACTCGATGTTCATCAGTTGAAGACCTAGTACAGCGAGCAGATATTGTTAGTTTACATGTGCCACTTACAAAACAGACACATCATCTGATCAATAGAGATCGTCTTGCTATGATGAAATCAACTAGTTTTATTATTAATACTTCGCGCGGTGCAGTAATAGACGAAACAGCATTGGTAGCTGCATTAAAAAATCGCACGATTGGAGGTGCCGGTCTTGATGTGTTTGAGTATGAACCACTATTAACGAAAGGGCTTGCTGCACTGCCAAATGTTATTGTAACTCCGCATATTGCATCTGCCCGGCAGAGTATTAGAGAAGCGATGGCAAAAAGTGCCGCAGAAAATATTATTGATTTTTTTGAAGGCAGAGAACCTCAACACATAATACACATCTAATATGGCAAAGCTTATTATTGTTCGACATCACGAATCAGAATGGAATAAATTAGGTCAGTGGACTGGTATCCGAGATACTCATCTCACCCCATATGGTTTCCAAAAATCAACAGAAATGGGCTTGCTGCTCAAGGATATTCATATTGATCTAGCTTTTGCATCGATGCAAGTACGTTCTATTGAAACATTGTCTTGTATGCTTGAAGCACTCAATCTTTTTCATGTTCCTACGACACATACTGCCGCACTGAATGAGCGTGATTATGGCGATTATACTGGAAAAAATAAATGGGAAATGGAACAGCTGATTGGTGAGAAACAATGGAATAGTATTCGCCGAGAATGGGACTGTCCTGTTCCGAATGGTGAGACGTTGAAAATGGTATATGCTCGCGTTGTTCCATTTTTCTTAGGACATATTCTACCGTTATTGCAACAAGAAAAAAATGTATTGGTTGTATCACACGGTAATGCAATTCGAGCATTAATAAAATACATTGAACAAGTTTCAGACGAAGAAGTGTGCCATATCGAAATGCTTTTTGGTGGCGTGTTGATCTATGATCTTGATCAAGAGGGTCATGTTTTGCACAAAGAAGTAAGAAAAGTATCGTCTGACGTCAATGCCTAACGTTTGTACGGTGTCACTGTGAGCATCTTATCAACGGTAATAAATGTATAGCCGCGGTTTTGAAGGTGGTTAATAATTTGTGGTAGTGCCGCAATAGTATTACCTCGAGGGTAGTTGATCTGGGTATCTCTGCCGTCATGTAAGATAATAACGCCATTTGGCCGTGCGTACCTTAGGATGTCTTTTACGATTTTATCGCTTGTTTGATCTTTGTAATCCCAATCATCTGGATCTTCATTCCATCCGACATAAATAAATTTCTCCCTGGCAAGCTCTTTAAACATTGTTGGAGATGTTAGTCCGTATGGTGCTCGAAATAGCGCAGGGGCAACTCCTGTTGCTTCGATAATGGCATGTTCTGATTTTGTTAGGTTCGCATCAATTTCTGCAGCTGAATCATTTCCCATATGTGAATGGTCATAGCTATGGTTGCCAATAATATGACCTTCCGCATATTCTCTTCTTGCAATAGAAGGGTATTCTTCTACATTGTGTCCAATAAGAAAAAAGGTTGCTTTAATGTGTTCTCTTTTTAAAATATCGAGTATCTGATTTGTGGGTGTGCCGTATGGTCCATCATCAAAAGTTAATGCAATGTATTTATTTCGAGGAGTAATAGTTGTAGTAGGAAAAAAATCAGTTGAACGTATTTCTGACAGCAGATACGCAGACGTTCCGATTGCAACTATTATAAAAATAGAAAAAGGAATTAGTGGAGACGAAAATCGCATGCGCTTTATTATAACGCATTTTAATAGTTTACGAGTATTTCCTAGGAAATACCTAAATGTCGAGTACACTACTATTGTTACTAGATAAATAATTTTGTATATATGAAGAAAATTACTTGCGCACAACTCGGTGGCCCTTGCGATCATGCAATGATTGTCGCAGACAAAGAAGAATTGATGACAAAAAATCTTGAGCATATCAAAGAAGCTCATCCTGAAATCGTTGCTACTGTTGAGAATCTTGATGCAGTTTGGGATGAAAGTCCTGAAACTCCAGAGGAACATGACGCAGAAAATGTACTCATAATGGACGAAGAGAAATAACACTACTTTTTTCTATGGCAATAAATGTTAATAAGCAGCACAAAGACAGTCTTTCTCTGCTTGATAGAGTAGCCTTATTTATAACAGCAATAGTAGGCACTATGTGGTGTGCAATAGTATTTACTATTATTGCATGTATTAGTTTGCCGCAAGCAATTCATGGTGGTACAGCAACAACGATATCGTGGATTGCGCAGACATTTTTACAGTTAGTATTACTCTCTATTATTATGGTAGGGCAAAACTTGCAAAGTCGCCATTCAGAACTTCGTGCTGATGCTGACTATAAGACAAATGTTGAGTCAGAAAAAAAGATTGAAGATATTATTAAGCGCCTCGATGCTATTGAAAACGAAAAACTCGATAAAATATTGCAGTTATTAGAGAGTAAATAGAAGTAGACAAAGTCTCTGATAAAATAGTAGCTAGTCGATAAAATTAAAAAGCCCTTGTTAATGTTAAGTTAACAAGGGCTTTTAATTAATAACAATTTTTACGAACAAAGGCCCAGGTAGAAAAAGTTTTTAATTGTGAAGAATTTGGCTTTATGTAAAAAGTAAAATGCTCCTACTATTATGCCGAGTACGTATATTCCCATTAGCCAGTGTCCTTCATGGAATGTAACATATGGGAATGCCAGCATTATTCCACAGAAGATTATTCTCATACAAACAATGACTACAAAGATTACTCCACATAGAGCTACCAGAATTAGTAGTGGCGGTAATGCAAATAGGAATCCTACGGTAAGACATACAATACCTCCAGACAGTAAGAGGTGTTCTTTTGAAAATACATTTTTCATCGTGCAATTGGTTTAATTTAAAGCCACCATACAACTTTTTATTTATTTTGGCAAGAGTCGCATAGTCTTATTTGTGGCATGCGGAGAGAGGCGTATAATCAAGATATATAAGCTCATCAATACCATCATGACTGAAACTACAACACGTTATCGAAATACAATTACTCAGGCAGTATATAAAAAGCTGTTGAAACCGTTGTTTTTTCGACATGATCCTGAAGATACACATGACAGCATGACAGCAATGGGTGTGCATTTAAGCAACTATTGGCTTGGCAGAGCACTCACCAATGCAATGTTTAACTACAGGAATCCAATGCTTGAGCAGGAGTTATGTGGAATCTCCTTTATCAATCCAATTGGATTATCTGCTGGCTTCGATAAGAATGCTGAACTTACTGATATTTTGCCGGACATTGGTTTCGGATTTGCAGAAGTCGGCTCAATTACTGGTGAAAAATGTGTCGGCAACCCCAAACCTCGTTTGTGGCGACTCAAAGAATCAGAAGGTTTGGTAGTATATTACGGGCTGAAAAACGATGGGTGCGAAGCAATCGCACAGAGGCTTCAGGGTAAGCATTTTAGTATTCCTATTGGTATGAGTGTTGCGATGACGAACTGTTTGGCAAATGCAGATATTGATCTCGCGATTCATGATTATGCGAAAGCATTTAGAACGATGGAGCCTTTTGCAAGCTATATTACGGTAAATATTAGTTGTCCCAATACAGCAGGCGGTCAGCCATTTATTGTTCCAGAAAACCTTGAGCGACTTTTTGTAGTACTTGATACGATTCCAACTACAAAACCAATTTTTATTAAACTTTCTCCAGATTTTAGTATGATGCAGCTCGATACTATTTTGGCAGTACTAGCAGTTCATCGTGTACATGGCATTGTGTGTACCAACCTCACAAAAAAGAGAGACAATCCACATATTCTTGATACAAATATTTCAGAAAAAGGTGGTCTCAGTGGCAAGGTAGTCAAAGAACTTTCTGATGACATGCTTGCGTATGTCTACAAAAAAGCAGGGAAGCGATTCCTACTGATTGGTTCTGGTGGTGTCTTCAGCGCAGAAGATGCATACAAAAAAATTCGTCTAGGTGCATCACTTATTCAAATGATCACAGGGATGATTTTTGAAGGCCCGCAAATTATCAGTCAGATTAATCAAGGGCTTGTTGAACTGCTTAAGCGCGATGGTTTTGCCACTATCAAAGATGCTGTGGGAGTAGATGCTATAAAAAATTAGATATTTAAACTTGACTATTGTCAATAGTGAAGGGTAGAGTAAGGAAAACTAAAAAACAATAATGAAGAAAGTTATTTTTATTTGTCGAGGCAATATGTTTCGCAGTCAAATAGCCGTGGCTATTTACAATGCACTTATGAGTGACATCTCTGTGGCTGAAGGTTATGGTACAGCAGTGGCACAAGAAAATAGGCAAGGAACAGTGCTTTGCTCTTATCCTGAAATGGTAATCGCACTTAGATTTATGGAGGATAGGGGTTTGAACATATCAAAACAGTGTTGCAAGCAAATTACGCCACAAGCACTAGTGGGTGCTAATAGTATTATTATGATGTCAGAACCAGAATTTATTCCCGAATGGCTATTGTCGTATAAGTATGAATTTTGGGAAGTACCAAACCCGACACATCACACTGAAAAAATCGTTGAGGATACACATGCATTGTTATATGAAAAGATCCTTGATTTTTTATTGGTTTCGTAATGTAGTTGCAGTGTTAGGTTATTCTATAGAACAGCTCCTTATATAGGGGGCTGTTTATTTTTTTTTCTTGTTCTGTGTTGAGGCGAGTAACCCCGATGATGGTTACATTTGTAGCATAGCCCAGAGTGGCTATATAGTGTTCTGTTCTAATCCCTCAGATTAGGACAATTACTTGTCTGATATATATATCAAATTTGTGTGAGAATGAGAAACTTCTCAATAGCACAAATCTTGAGCATTGATTGAGCCATTTGGTCCAATTTCTAATCAGAATGTAAGAAACTAAAGACGTTGCCTAGCGATGTCTTCATAGAACTTACACAAGGATTATTAATTGGTCTCCAAACAACCGCAGTCTTCAGTTTCAAACTGTAGTTGAGTGCAAAGTGTCTTCTGTTAATTAGTTAAAAAAAGCAAGCTGGTATCCCAATACTGGCTTTTTCTTTTGCTCAAAATACTTGAAACCTATCAAATAAAAAGCCTTAGATGTTAAATCTAAGGCTTTTGTACGAAATTGGTATGGAATACATTACCCTTGAGAGGTTTTTATTTTTCTGACAAGATCTCTTATAATTGACTTTGGTAAGAGCAAAAGGTACTGTAAAGAAAATTTATTTGCACATTAATACTATAGTATGGAAACTAAAGATCCAGCAATTGCTGTTGAGACTCCTGCTCATACAGCACGAGAATTTATCAAAAAAAGATTAGAAATTACTCCTGAGGAAAAACGATCATTAACAGATTATGACTTCGGATATCGCTCGTCTAGTGTAGCTATTAATTCTCAGCTTACTGATGAGATATCTATTAACGAAATTCATACAATCTGCACAGCAGAAAGAAAGAAAATTATCGATGATATCGATAAGCGTATTAAGGGCACGGAAGTATCCAGAAAAGATGAAATGACTCTATGGGAGAGGGGGTATCTTCATGGAGCAAATGATGTTATGTACTGTTTCTAGTTTCAAAGCTCAAAAAACTACTGAATGTAAAAAGCCGTCTGAGAAAACGGCTTTTTTATATCACCATAACATTTGACTTTGACAATAGATAAAGGTAATGTGGAAAAAACATTTAAAATAAGAATAATGAAACAAAAAGTACAAAACATTCCTCAGTTGCTTCATATAGTCATTAGGACTAATTCAGAGCAAAGTATTCATTCAGGGTTTATCTATAACCCACTGTCTGTTATGACAAACAGCAAGGCAAAAA
>CAIOXK010000023.1 GCA_903862255.1 Candidatus Nomurabacteria bacterium
ATACTTGTAGTAACACAAGAAAAATAATTGAGCACCTTCTGAGATTCAGAGGGTGCTTTTTTCGATAAGTTCAAAATAGGCAATGTAAAACCCCCATATTTTTATATGGGGGTAATTTTTTTACAAACTAGAGACATTTTCACTAAATGCATCAGCTTCTTTCTTTGTTGTGACGGCGATTGATTTTAAATAGTTTATTATACTGCCTGAATGTTCAATAATCAGGCCTTCCAAAAAACCAGCATAATTACACTTGCATGCAAATACTACAGATTCATTATTTGAACTGAAATGACTTACACTGCCATTATGGCAAAAGTATGCACTGGGACACTCTTTTTCATATTTCTCCAATCGGCTTTTCATTTGCTCGTCTTCGTCATCATCAATAGCGAATTCGTCTGAAAAATGAGTTCGGCCGCATTTACAAGTAACTGAGGTATAGCTACCTCCTCCCATAAACGCGAAATAAAAATCTTGTGTATATTTTCTTTTAGAATATACAGGAAGGGTTTTGTTTTCTGTCATGTTGCTAATTTTTATGGATTTTATGCTTTGCTAGAATTTTGTCAAACAATTAAAAACAGCTGACTTTCTATGGTCAACTGTTTTAGGGAGTACTGTTACCTAATTATAATAACGGGGCAACTTTGCGTACCAATAGAATAAGCTCATCTTCATGGTCTTTGAGATCGAGGTAGGTGAATGCATCAACTAATCTCTCAACTAATCCATCATTATTTTGAGTACCTGCAACTTGAATTAAATTTCTAAAAGCAACCTTTTCTTCAAAACTACCTGGTTCGGTGTCAAGAAGATGTGTCTCGGCATTGTCCCAATTCAATATAGAAAGCTCTCCCTCTATAAGAGGAATTTCTTTATTAGAGTCTAGTGCATCTCGTAAGGCAGTTTCATTGATAGTGCCCATAAATAACGGAAGTAATTTTTGAAATTTTTCCCGTGTTAGAATAATCTTTTTCATCTAGTATTTTTTTTATGATTTACTTTACATTACTACACTTTTTAACCCAGTCAATAGCGAGAGTACTTTAAAAGAAAGTGCTATACTTATAAGCATATGAATATACAAAAAAGTGTGAAATGGTACGGCATTGTTATTTTGGCACTCGGTATTCTTGGTTTCATTCCAGGAATTGTTAGTGGTATGGGATTATTATTCGGGGTATTTCTTGTAAGTATTTTGGTAAACATTATTCACATTGCAGGCGGACTTGTTGGCATTGAATCAGCAATGTCAGTGCCTGCAGCAAAGCTATATTTTAAAATCATTGGGCTTGTATTTGCCATTGTTGCAGTTCTTGGTTTTACTAATATTGTATTTACCGCCAATCTCGCTGTAAATATTCTCCACACTGTACTTGCGCTTGTTGCTCTATATTTCGGTTTCATGCCAACTGAAGAAAAAGCTCCTGTTGCAGTTATATAGCAATAAGTTCTGACGAAGAACAAAAAGAAAATGCCACTGAACAAGCCCGCCGGGTTGGAAGTGGCATTTTCTTTTTGTTCGCAGTCAGGGCCATTAGATCTAAAGTATTAGCTCCAGAGCTAAATTGCATTACGTCTTCCAACCCGACGGGCTTGTTCAGTCCGTACTGCAATTCATCTCTTACGCTAATTCAGATTTATTCGAAATGAATCTTTTCAAACGGTTTTGTATGTTCATCGAGCAGTGGATATTTCGATAGAGTAGGGTCACTCGCTACTATATTGATTGCAGCCTGCCTCGCAGCTTCGACGAGTTTGAGATTACGCAGGGCCTCCATACCGATATCAGAAATACCCCATTGTTGTGTACCGGTCAGTTCACCGGTACCACGTAGCTGTAAGTCATACTCAGCCAGTTCGAAACCATTCTTTGCTTCAAGGAATAATTTCATACGCTCAAGTGTTCGCCCTTGCCCGCCTGTAGTAGTAGCGGAGGAGGGTCGCTTTTTTATATCTGCAAATAAATAACAGTGTGGTTGATGAGATGAACGTTGTACACGGCCACGCAATTGGTGAAGTTGTGACAGGCCAAATCGCTCAGCTCCTTCAATAATAATTGCAGTAGCATTTGGTACGTTTACACCAACTTCTACTACAGATGTTGCAACAAGAATATCTGTCTGGTGATTAGTAAATTCTGCCATTGCATCTTCCTTATCATCCTTGGTCATCTTACTGTGTAAAATACCAATACGATATTCAGGAAATACTTTTTCCTGTAATCGCTTCGCTTCACTCATCACATTTTTCATTGTGAGGAGGGAGCTGGAGTTTTCACGTGCCGCGCCGGAAGACTCTTCTGAAGGCGGGTTAATACGAGGACAGATAATGTAACACTGACGGCCTTCTTTGAGGAGTATGCGAATTTTTTCATATACTTCTTCGCGCTTATCAGGAGTCACTAACACTGTATTCACTTGTTTACGCCCAGCTGGCAACTGATCAAGCAATGATAAATCCAAATCGCCATAAATAGTAAGTGCTAGTGTGCGAGGAATAGGGGTGGCAGTCATTGAAAGCAGGTGAGGAAAATGTGTGTCCTTTTTTGCTAAACCCTTACGTTGATTTAAACCAAAGCGATGCTGTTCATCAATGATTGCGAGTGCTAAGTGTTTAAATGTCAGGCTCTTTTGAATCAATGCATGTGTACCGATGACGATGGGAATTTCACCATTAGCAATCCATTTCGAAAGTTGGGTGCGGGAAATAGTGGTCCAATTATCTTTATTAGATGCAACCTTACTAGGAAATTTACGACAACCACTACCAGTGATCAGTGCAATTGAAATACCCGTATGGCGAAAAAGTTCAATGAAGCTTTCAAAATGTTGTGTTGCTAGAATTTCTGTCGGTGCCATGTAGGCAACTTGTAAGCTACCGTATGATTGCTTAGTACGAGTATTATCAGTAGGTTTTGGCTTAACTCCTGCAGACGCTTGTTCTGGTCGTAGACCCTGAGCGCCAGCGAAAGGTCTATTCATAATCGTCGCATATGCAGCCACCGCTGCAACGGCAGTCTTACCACTTCCAACATCACCTTCAAGTAGTCGAGACATTGGTACGTCTTGTTCAAGATCTTGCAGGATGTGGCTGATGGCATTTTCTTGTGCACCAGTTAATGGAAAACCAAAACGAGAAATGAAATCATCCAATGGTCCAAGTAGTTTACCTTGAGCTTGTCGAAGGGCTGTTGTATTGACTGAGTATGCTACTTGCTTCTTCACTGTAATGCGTTCTTTTTGACGTGCAACATTAATAGAAAATATTTCATCAAATGCAAAACGTTTACGAGCAACGATTGCTGTATCTTTTGTTTTTGGACCGTGAATCCAAATGAAGGCTGTTTTTAATCCTGGTAAAGAATACTGCTCTAGTAGTTCAGTAGGGATGTGGTCAGGAATAGTTTCGAGGTTTGCTAGGGCACGAGTAATAGCATGATGAAACCATAAGCTCGATACGCCGCGTGTTTCTTGGTACACAGGAGTGAGGGTTGCATGTTCAGTGCTAGCAAAGAGTGAGTCGTGACTATCAATAGGTAGTAGGCTTCCTTGCCCTGAGGTATTCGAAGGGTTCTTTACCACTGGATTCACTAATGCTAATTTATCTTTATGTATTGTCACCTTACCGGTGAGCTCAATCGTGCCGCCAACTTGTAGCATCTTGGCGAGATATGGCTGGTTAAACCAAATCACTGTCATCGTGCCACTAACATCTTCGATAGTTGCTTCACTCATTGGCATCTTGCTCGTCCAAGATTTCTTGGCAGCAATTTTTTTGATAGTTGCGCGGACAGTTGCAGTTTCGCCTTCAACAAGTCCTTGAATGGAAACATACTGACTTTCGTCAGCATAGCGAGTTGGGAAGTGGTACAGTAAATCTTGTACTGTATGAATACCTAGTTTTTTGAGTCCGATGCGAATGTCATCTTTGAGACGGATAAGCTGGTCGACTGGAGACTGCAGAGTGATCATTCGTTCATTATAACAAAAATACCCCTCAATGAGGGGTATTTTTGAATTCTATTGTCCGAAGACGTTAGAGTTAGTTGCGGTTGCGATCGAATCCACCTGGGCGGTTTCCACCTTCACGCTTTTCACTAGGGCGAGCAATGTCAACAAAGATAGTGCGTCCGTCTAGTTCTGTGTTGTTTAGTTTATCAACAGATGCCTGAGCTTCTGCTTCACTAGAGAATTCAACGAAGCCAAATCCTTTTGATTTGCCTGTCATTTTGTCCATGATCACGTTTGCACTTGTTACAGTACCAACCTGAGCGAAGTAGTCTGATAAACCTTGGTTGCTGGTGCCGAATGAAAGGCTACCAACGAAAACTTTATTATTCATTATGTATATTACTTATTTATTATCGTTGCAACGCACTATTCGAAACTAGAGCACATTACAATACTTTCACTATAGCACATATTCCTCAAAAAGATATAAGGAAACTATAAAGGCTGTGAACTGCCTTTTGGGAGGAAGTAATAGAGTGGCGGTAGGGCCAAAAGTACATACCCGAGTGGAATTGAGACAATTGGGGCAAAAATAGCCAATATATAGATTAATGGGCCAATTAGGCTACGATCCATAGGAATAACGATCTGACCGCTGCATCGGTGAATCCAGTATCGAAGAAGGCTGAAACTGGCAGAAGCGCCAAATAATACCAATGCATAGATACTCATTGCTGGAGCAGAAGGAATATTGAGACTAAGTGTTTGGGTTACAAATGGAGTAAGTACTACGAATAGTAGAAAAAAGATATTGAGCCAAAGAATGCGACGGCGACTGATACTTGCTAGATTTTGTGTCAGCTGGTGATGGTTTACCCAAAAAATAGCAATCGTTACGAAACTGAGAATGAATGTCATCATTTGAGGGACGAGCGGTTTGAATTGAGAGATATCATAATTGTGAACATGTAAGCCAGGTACACGTAGTTCTAAGGCTAGTAATGTCATGGCGATAGCAAATACGCCGTCACTAAATGCTTCAAAGCGGATTTTATTGGTTGGTTGCATATGGTCAGTAGTATACTAAATATGACAATGAAATAATAATGCCGCGTGAAGCGTAGTAATATATAAGCAGGCCATATGTGCCTGTTTCAGAATTATCAGTAATTATTGAATAATCTATATGAATAAAAAACAATTAATCGCTGTACCATCACTAATGTTGGTTGCAGCGCTTGGATTCTCGACAATGGCATCAGCTAGTACTTTTGGAGCACAGGTTGGTGTAGGTACTGCAAATGAACAGGCACATATTTCTACTGAACTCAAGATGCGTGGCCAGAGCGATATGGCTCATGAAAATGAAGGAACACATAATATAGTGTTCGGTACAGTAAGTGCAATCAATGGCAGTACTATTACTATCAGTAGTCTCTCTATGGATAAGGAAGCAAAAACTCAGACATCAACTACATATGTAGTAAATGCTAGTGCTGCGACCGTAGATAAGAACAGTATTGCTTCAACTATTGCTGGAATTTTAGTGGGCGATCGTGTGGCAGTTCAAGGAACAGTTACTGGTACAAATATAGTTGCTACAAAAATTCACGATGGTGTAATGGTAAAAGGTACTGGCAGACAAACTCCTGCTACTCCAGGTATGGACATTCCTGAAGGAAATGGGCAGCCAATCATTGGCGGTACTGTAACTGGTATCAGTGGCAATACAATTACTATTACAAATAAAAGTAATGTTACATATACTATCAATGCTACTTCTGCAAAAGTAACTAAGGGTAATACTGCTGCTACTGTTTCAAGTGTGACAGTGGGCGACTCAATTGTTGCGCAAGGAACAGTAAACGGTACTTCTATAACAGCTGTAAATATTGTTGATAGCGGTTTAGTGTCATCAACATCAGGAGCTACTCATAATGGATTCTTTGGTGCGATCGGAGGATTCTTCTCACGACTCTTCGGATTCGGTAAATAATCTCATTAATTCGACAAGGTTAATCGAGTAATAAAAATCCGCACGTTTGATGTGCGGATTTTTATTATTCAAGTAAACCTTGTGTCACTGAATCGTCAATTGGATCATTTCCTGGTATCGGCCCCCATTGAAGTGCAGTGGTAGTACTTTTACCATCTTTAATTTTTTCTATAATAACATAGCGTTCACCATTAGGACCATTATGCGCTACGTGTTGAAAAATTACTGTTTCAACTCCGCGAGTGAGGACGGTACGACCATTATTAATCTTTTTTGCAGTATAGCCGAGTTCACTGCCTAGCCCGATTATTTTTTGATTGAATTCTTTATCGATCGGTGCAAAAACAATTTGATTGTAACGAGTAGCAAATTTTTTCTGACTTTCTTGAAAAAGTTTTTTAGTATTTTCTAGGCTAGTATCGCCGTTATACGTAAAAGAAATGTTGGCAGGTTTTATTAGTGGTACTTCTGGGTAGTAAAACGTGGCAAAGCCTCCGTTGACTGATGAAACAAAGACAGTCATTGTTTGATCGCCTTTTTCAAATACTTTTTTCTTCCCGTCATCTTCTTTTTGTGTATATCCGTTTTCTATAGCAATAGCAGACCAAGCTTCAGCAAAAGCCTCTTTTTTTTCTAAGTCGAGAGTTAGTTGATCTTTATTTTGTTCAGGTTGCGGCATAGTTTCCATAGACATATGTATATAATATCATGCAAATAAAAAAGGCAGTCATGGTAACTGCCTTTTTGGGTGGAATATCTAATCCATCACTACTCTTTAATTTATAATTGAATTTAAGAATGGTGTTGATGGAACCTCGGCCCCGTCCTGTCGACTGATGTAGTCAGTGGTAGGATAGTGGTTGTGGTGAATGTGCTTTTCGACAATAGTAGGTTTTTCAATTGTTACTACTGTCGGATGTGTATCTCCGAAAAGCCAATTTTTTAACAAATGTTTTAGTCCGTTTAGCATACTTGTTCCTCCTGTCTTGTTTTAAGTTGTTCTATAAGTGTATCGATTTTTTTTAAGAGTCTTTTGCTACGTAAGAGTTTTGTTTCAACAAAATCGAAACCATACTCTTGTAGTCCTGTTAGTTTAGGGTATTCCTTTACAGCATATAATAAATTGTCCTTATACGTTATAAAGTATTTGCGAATAGGCTTTGGTACTGTTTTAGGCATACTAGTACCGTAGCGAATCCATGCAATAATTTCCTCATAATATGTACAGGATTCATCAATAAGAGCCCAGTGCACCGTGGTAAAGTGTTTTGTCGTAAAAGCCGTTTTTTGAAATGCGCTGTTTACAATTTTTTCAATTATTCCATGATAGTACTGATCAGATCGTTTTTGTGCCACGTTATATCTTTGTTTTTCCCATTCTTTATTATGATTATTCATTGCAGCAGATAGTGTAGGGAATAGATATGTCTGAAATTCTTTCCAGTTGGCGAGTTGTAATGTTGTTGCGTGCGTTGCTGCAAATGTTTCAGACTCAATTTCTGTTTCAGGTAGAAAATGAGTATGGGTTCCTAAAGAGGTTCGACGCAAAGTCTCCATGTTTTCCAGAATCTCATACACTATTGCTTCGTCAAAAGAGTAAACTATTAATAAGTTAGCAATAATGTTTTCTGATGAATGGCGACGATAGGTTTTGTACCCATTACAGTCTTCAAAGTTACCCTTAAGAACAATTAATTCCGATGACTCATCAATTGTATATGCCTGGTTATTAATATGTACGATTGCGTGAGGATGATCAGCGCCTATTCCTAGGTCAACATTCATTCCGCGTGCTCTACAAAATGCACCAAACAATAATGATCTACCAAAACAATTTAGCAGTAAGCAAGCAGTATCTTCATAGTCTGAAAGTTTAGGAGTGAATCCCCATGCACTGTATCTGAAGTTTAGTACCTGAAATGCCAGGCATGTTTTAAGAAATTCTTCATCAGAAGAGTGTGAATCAATTTCCTGTTGAAAACTATAATTTTCATAGGTTGTCGGAGCGCTAACCTTTATAGAGTCTAGTGCTTCTATACCACCTGCAAGTAATGAAATTTCTCTCAATACATTTTTTGCTTCATTTTGTGTCCCTTCGAAGAGGATAATGAATTGTTGTTGAATAATCATCGAAATTTCCCTAATAGTTTTCCGGGGAAATCTTTCCTGGAGAGGATTGATGAAAACGAGCTCATTCAACAGAACTCGGAATGCTGTTAGATATTTTTCCATATTCTTTTGTTAAAGGTGAGTGATTTTCTTTACTTTATCGTTTATATTGACGAAGTCAAGGATTGCGTATAGGTTCAATAGCTTGGCACCACTCTCGTTCAACTATTAGTTAATATGGGAGGATATGTCATATACGATCAACAAGAACATGCCTAAGCTGCGCCGCGAAGCGGTGCAGCTGTTTCGGAAAGGCTGGACTGCGCGCA
>CAIOXK010000024.1 GCA_903862255.1 Candidatus Nomurabacteria bacterium
ACTAGACGCGATATTGTAGTCACCAAATGCAGTCGATGCTTCTCCAGAAGCAATATTATTTTCACCAAACGCAGCCGAAGCGAATCCAATATTGCTACTATCCCATTCAGTGTCATCTATACTCCCCGCTCGAAACGCGCTGGCACTTGGTATCCACATCATGCGTGTGCCAGCACCGAGGTCCGGGACAGCAATTCCTGAGCCAGTCGTACCAGAGGCAATGATCGCACCGTCACCTTCGAGATCAAGTGCAGTAGCAGGAGTAGTGGTACCAATACCAACATTCCCTGTATCAAAGTATGTATTGTTGCCTGTTATAGTCCAAGGAGATACAGGCAAAGCTACATTACAATTTGCATCACCTGGTGCACAATCTGGATCGAGTGTTTCGCCGGGATTAAATGGCTGCGTCGGAGGTGTCGCATAAGAAACAGTAATTGAAAATGCCACTAAAAATAAAATAGAAACACAGAAAGTGCTATGTTTTTTTAGAAACACCAAAATACCTCGCATGTACCAAAATTATAGCATGGCTGATACAGTAAATCCCAAGTAATCCCCATCTATAACTATAATTCTTGTTCTTCTTGAACAATGATAGGGCGCTGTTTCCAAAAACGGGAACGTACGGTTTCTATAAAGAGCGTGATATCTTCATTCTGCAATGCGCGCAACACTATGCCATACATTGCACCACCTACAGCAGTGGCAATTACTGCCTGTAGCAATACTCCTAGAAAATGTTCTTGCAAAATATCTCCACCAGTTAGTACCAACGTGCCGTAAGCAGCTGTTGCGGCAATAATACCAGCCGCAATCATATGGCTAAGACTACGAGAAAGTTCTGCATTTTCTGACTTCAATCCTGGCATGATCTTTTTAAATGATTGCCATAGTGCATACGCATTAATACTTTCACCAATTGAAAAACCTAGAGCCAAAATTACAACGCTTGATCCAGTAGTACCATCAATTCGCATCAGATCATTTAAGAAATCAGCAAAGAAATTGTTGTAGCGATACATTGCAAGCAATCCAGCTACTGAACCGAGTGTTACCAACGTTGACCAACTATTAATAATCAATGGCGTCTTCGTATTGCCAATTGCAAAAAATGCGCGGACTAGTAATAGCTCTAAACATTGTGCGACAATTGAAATTGCAAACAACGCTACTGAAGCTGCTACTAATCGAGTATCGTTCCATGAAAATACGCCGGCACCAAGCAGTAGTCTTACAATGTGGGCACGTAATACAATCATTAACATCGAAGCAGGTACGCAAAAAAAGAAAATACTTCGTGTAGTGCGATGCAATACTTCCATCAGCTCTTTTTTTTCTCCAGCAGCAAACATACGTGTCATAGCTGGAAATGCAGCAACTGCATATGATACACCAATAATTAACAGCGGTGTGTTTTCAATATTGTATGAAAACTGAAAAATAGAAATTGATCCTGCCGCCAACAATGATGCCATTGCACCAATAATAATAAAAGTAATGTTATTGAGCGATGAACTCAGTGTACGTGGCAATGACAATGTCATTACTCTTTTAATAGTTGCCCAATCAATATTGAATGAGAATCGTGGCAATTTACCGAGCTTAATCAATGTTGGCACCTGTACTGCAAAATATAATACAGCTCCAATTGCAACACCAAATACGACTCCGAGAATACCGAACCAGGGACGCAGTATTACTATGCCTATTAAAATGCCAGCGTTATAAAGTAGTGGAGCAATAGCGAATGCAAAAAACTTTTTTTGCACCTGAGCAAAAGAACTTAATAAACTTGAGAGTCCAAAAAGAAATGGTGATAGCAACATTATTCGTGAATATAGTACGAGATGTGTATGCTCCGCACCACCAAAGCCTGGAGCAACAAGCTTCGTCAGCCATGGCATTGCAATAATTAACAACAATGACAACATAGTCATTCCAATCATATAGACACTAAAAATACTGTCGAGAAAACGTCTGAATGCACCACTATGACCATCTTGCTTTTCTTGTTCTACATACTGGGCAATAAATGGAATCAGTACTGTAACAGAAAATAACACGCCAAAAGAGTTGTACACAAAATCTGGAATACGAAATGCTGTGTAGTACGTATCAAGGTTTGCAGAAGGTCCAACAAGTGACGCTAATAAGTGATCTCGCAATAGTCCACATACTTGTGAAAGGAAAGAAAAAACAGCAAGAACCAGGGCGGCCTGGTTCATGGTGAAAAGATCACGGTTCAAGAATTTAACTATTTTTGAAACCATAGAACGTTATTATTTTTTCTTTGCTGGAGCTTTTGCAGTCGTAGCAGGAACTGTAGCTGTCTCAATAGATGCAGCAGGACTACTTTGGATTCGTTGAATTTGCTCATCAACACCAGTTACTCGTGGGAATTTTGTTTTGAAGTCCTGCAATGCTGTAACCGCTGTATCTTTTTGACCACCTGCAATCAATGCGCTAATGTACTGCAAATAATTGTTTGGATTGGAGGGAGCAAGATCACGAGCTCGTGCATAAGCAGCGATAGCATTAGTATAATCTTTCTGTTGCAAATATACCTGTCCGAGTAACAGATACCCTTGATCATCATATGGTGCGGCTTGTACATACGCTGTCAGATCATTTACTACAGCAGTAGTACTACCTCCAGATTGCTCAATTTGTGCCTTAAGTACATACGCGTCAAGATAGTCTGATTTCAACGCAATTGCCTGTGCAATATAATTAAATGCTGTACCAGTATCCTGTTTTGTAAGAGCTAACTGTGCTTGATTGAGTACAAATACAGGATTATTAGGATTGCGCTTCTGTGCTTCATCTGCAGCAGATTTTGCATTGCTAAATGCTTGTGTATTCTGACTACTTGAAACTAGTTGATATACCTGACTTAATGTTAACCAGTTATTTGCACTGTTTGGATCCCATGCTACTGCGCCCTGAGCACTTTGTTCTGCTTGAGAGAACACTGTTTGCAACTGACTTTTATCAGGATTTTGCTGTCCAGCCAAACTAGTAAACTGATTAGTAAACAAAGCTGTGCCGGTGCGCCAATAAATATCATTCGGAGAAAGTGCAATTGCTCGCTCAAGTCGTGACTGAGCAGTATAACGATCAGTTGCGGCAATAGCGCGGTTGTAATAAATAATACTTGCAAAACGATTACCACTGAAATATACCGCTGAGAATCCTGCCATTGCAGCAACAACAATTGCCAAAATAGCGAAGAAGCTGGTACGAGGATCATCAAGGTAATGCAATGAAACTAATTTAGTTCTGCCGATCAAGGTCGAAACACCCAATAATAGCCCAAGGTACATGAAGCCAAAAGTAATTAATACTAACCCTGGTGATGCAAATACAATCAAACAAATGAAGGCAACAAGCATAATTACTGATGTCACTGCAATAAAGCGACTGAATCGGTCTGGGAATTGATAGTTAAAGAGTTTAAAGCCGTGAATTGCTGCAAAAATAAGCGCTACGACTAAGAACAATACTGGCAAAATACCATTTGTAGTAAATATTGACTGAAGGAAGCTGTATCCTGTATCAAATGATGTATTCCAAAACACTGTGTTATTGATAGCTAGAGGATGATATAGATTCCACATGTCTGCATAACGTCCTGCACCTGCACCAAAAATTGGATCATGAGCAAGTGTTGCACGCATTACATGAGTAGTCGTTGTAAATGATGGACGAATATCAGTAAAAGAAATTCCTGCGTAATGAGCTAGACTTGCACCAATTGAACCACTGCTCAAGAAGAAAAATAACCCGACCAATAACGCCACGAAAGACATGATTGGAAAACGTTGACTGTTTTGCTGTTCTTCTTCCTTTTCAGCTGGGACGCCGTCAGTATTTTTTACGAAGAAATTAGAGATTGAACGTTCTACTGATGATTTGTATACGAACACTAGCAATGCAGAAACAATTGTAATAATCCAAGCAGCACTAAAATTCAAGAATACTAACACTATCAACGACAATACCATTGCAACAAGTGAAAGAATACGGAAGAATCCCTTTGGCATTAATACTTCATACATTAACAATGCAAGAAGGAATGTGAAAATAACAAAGTATGCAAAATCAACCCATGAACCAACTAATGTACCCTGTGTTGAAACATGTGCAAGATATGTTGATACAAAATGCGTACGCTGTGTGATATACAAAATAACCTGTAAAAATACAGTCACTACTGATCCTGCAAATGCCGCAAGGAAAAGCTGTACGAGACGGCGTTGATCTCGAGCAAATGATGCAATCAAAAATGTAAACAGACCAACAACTAATACTGTTGCAAATGAATCAACTGCAAACCCTCTACCCCAAAGTGAGATACTTGTATTCAAAGAAGTTAGCGCGCCGATAAATGCGAACACTACCCATAATGCAATGAACAAAAATGTCCAATGCTTTGGGAATTTAAATGACCCCTCCAAAAACTGTGCGATTAACCAGAGAGAAAATGCTAGAAATACGCCAACATACAATACCACTGCCTTAGTTGCACCTAAACCACTTATTGTTGCCGGTAGGAAGAAAAATGGTAACAGAACGCAAAGACCAGTAATAATACTAAATGATATTGTGTTGAATTTTCTAATGGTGTTTTGATACATATGTGTCTCTATAATACATTATTTTTTACTGCTAAAAAAGCTACTCTGCTACTACGATGTTAATAACCCTCCCAGGAACAACAATTATTTTTTTTACTGTCACGCCTTGGAGAAATTCCTTGATGCGAGGCAGAGAAAGCGCGGCAACTTCTATGTCCTCTTTTGAAGCATCTTTACTGAGAGTAATTTCTGCGCGAACTTTACCGTTTACTTGTACACCAATAGTTATTTCATCTTCTATTAAGAATTTCGGATTATACTTTGGCCAGCCAGCGAGATGAATACTTTCAGCACCCTTCCATAACTCTTCAGCAATATGCGGAGCAAACGGTGCAAGTAATTGCAGGAATATTTGAAAATCTTTTTCACCTACTCCATTTTTTTCAAATTCATTGAGACAAATCATTAGTGATGACACTGCCGTATTAAATGAAAATGATTGAATATCTTCTGTTACTTTTTTAATGGTCTTATGAAGAATTTTTGAAATAGTTTTTGTATCTGTGAGCTTGTCATTTAACCTCCATACTCGCTCAATAAAACGACGTGAGCCAATAATACCTTCTGTACTCCATGGTAGATGTGACTCGAATGGGCCAAGAAACATTTCAAATACGCGTAACGAGTCAGCACCGTAAAGCTTCACGACGTCATCAGGATTAATAACATTTCCCCACCGTTTCGACATCTTACGTCCGTCTGATCCACCAATCAGTCCTTGATTGCGCAATGCTTTGAACGGCTCTTTTGTTGGAACATATCCCATATCATAAAGAAATTTGTGCCAGAAACGGCTATACAAAAGGTGACCAGTGGCATGCTCTGCCCCTCCGACATACATATCTACATCTTTCCAATAATCAATTGCCTTTTCACCGGCAAAAGCTTTAGCGTTTGTAGGGTCCATATAGCGAAGGAAATACCATGAAGAACCAGCCCAACCCGGCATTGTATTAGTTTCATACCCTTCCTTCACCCAATCCTTCACACGAGACAATGGACTCTCACCATTACCTGATGGTTCGTATGATTTTACATTTGGTAATTGCAATGGTAATTGCTTTTCTTTCAATGGCACAATTAATCCATTTACTGCATGTCGCAATGGAATAGGCTCACCCCAATAGCGCTGACGTGCAAAAATAGCATCACGCATTTTGTATTTCGTAACAATACTTCCGCCTACTTTTTTTGTAATTTCGATTTTATCTACAAGTGGACGATCGATGATATTGAGTTTGTATTTTGTAGCGAAATTAAAATCGCGCTCGTCGTGCTGAGGCACGCCCATAACTGCACCAGTGCCGTAGTTTGCTAATACATAGTCAGCAATCCAGACAGGAACTTCTTCACCATTAGCAGGATTAACTGCAACAAGACCTTTTAACTGAACCCCGGTCTTTTCTTTGTCTGCACTAGTACGTTCATTTTCTTCTTTTTGGGCAACACTTTTGATATATATATCAACTTCTGACCAGTTTGAAATAACATTCTGCCATTCAGGTAAGAATGGATATTCGGGGGCAAGGACGATATATGTCACACCAAACAATGTATCGGCACGTGTAGTAAAAACAGTAACTTCAGCAAGTGAACCAGATGCTGTTTGTAAATTAAATGTTAATTCACTACCTTCACTTTTGCCTATCCAATTTTTCTGAATTTCCTTAATATTATTTGGCCAATCAAGGGGCTGTAGATCTTGCAATAAACGATCGGCATATGCAGTAATACGCATAAACCATTGGCGCATAGTTTTTTTGATTACAGGGAAGCCTCCACGTTCAGAAACAGGACCAGTCGGACCATCAACAATTTCATCGTTAGCCAAAACCGTACCAAGTTCTTCACACCAGTTTACTTCAGCAAAACCTTCATACGCTAAACGGTACTGCATCAAAATATTCTGCTTTTCGATACTAGAAAATGCCTGCCATTCTTTGGCGGTAAATGTAGGAGTATTACTATCAGTCACAGCTGCTACGGATTTTGTGCCACTTTTTTCAAAAAGTACTACAAGCTCTTCGATTGCACGAGCCTTGTTTTTCTTACTGTCATACCAAGCATCATAGAGTTTCAAAAAAATCCATTGTGTCCATTTGTAATATTCAGGACGATGAGTAGATACTTCTCGTGACCAGTCATATGAAAATCCAATCACTTCTAATTGTTTTTTGTATTGAGCAACCAATTTGTCAGTAAATGGCCCGGGGTGTTTCTTAGTTTGAATAGCATACTGTTCCGCTGGTAAGCCGAATGAGTCGAAACCCATTGGATGGAGCACATTAAAACCTTTCATACGATTCATGCGAGCATACACGTCACTTCCAATATATCCACGAGGATGACCTACATGCAGGCCAGCACCAGAAGGATATGGAAACATGTCTAAGATATACATTTTTTTCTTTTTATTAGGCTTATCGGTTTTGTATGTTCCTTGAGTTTCCCAATTTTTCTGCCACTTTTTCTCAATCTTGAGATGATTATACTGTGAGGATGCCTTCATATATAGACATTTTTCCACAAAAAAGCCTTTCAAGCAAATGAAAGGCTTTTTGACACAAACTGAGAATTAAGCAAATTTTTTGATTGCCACCCAAATAAGCGTACCGAGTGCAATTGCTAGAATGAAAACTTTTATCAAACTATTAGCATCAGACCAGTATCGTACTGATGCAATAAATAGAGACAGTACCCCGCCCCATGAAAATGCTACTGAAAGCACAATGTTTACAAGCAATGATCCAGCAACAATACTGAGTACACCAAGAACTACTAATGCAATAAATACGGTACGGTCATATTGCTTTTGTGCTGCTTGATATTCTTGCTGCTTGGTGAAAGTAGGGTCACAATATCCTTCATCATATGCTGACCATTGGCCGCCGACTGCAATACAATCTTGTTCGTTTTTTATATTAGGAACAATCTGACTCTGTGGAATGTAGTTGTTGTATTCAGGTGATTTGTATACAAGTGAAATTGCATAATTAAAAAATAAATTCATTACAATAACGATCCCAATAGTTAGAGACCATTTCATAAGACGCGAATGATGTGTGGTATTGCGTTCCATAAGAGTAATTATACATTATTCTGCCTTAACAACAGACTTCACAAACTCTTGCATACTTGCACCTACAGCATCTAGTGCAACAAGAAATGGAGAGTTGTTTGTCAGATGAGGATGAGTATCGAGTTCGATGAACCAAGGCTTGCCCTTACCATCAACAATGAACTCACTCTGGGAGTAGTCCTTTGCACCAAAACGAACATGGAGTTGTTTCGCCAATCGCGCTAACACATCACGCTCACCAATAGTAAATCCCCCATTTAACCGAGCATACTCTTTGTCGCTCTGGCGGACCTCATGTGTCAAAACACCGCGCAAGGGTGACGCAACTTCAACAACAGGTAAGGTGTAATATTCTTGACCGCGAAAACCATCAATCACGCCGACAGCAGCTTCTCTGCCTTGGATGTATTGCTCTGCAATAAATGGCTGACCGTTAATAATACTTTCATCGACAAATTGAGAGAGTTCAAGCGGGGTAAATGCAAAAAATGTTTGTACTGACCCGCCACCAACTAACGGCTTCAATACCCATGGTGGCGCCATTGTTTTATATATTTTTTGCGTAACTTCTGAAACTGATTCTCCACCTTCTGGAATTATTAATATTGAAGCCGGAGTAGCGATACCAAGACTTTTTGCTTCTTCTTTTGCATCCTGCTTATTAAATGCTAATTTTGCCGCTTGTGATAATGACCCAGTAAATGGAATATTAAAATGTTCAAATGCTTCTTGAAGTGCACCATCTTCGCCAAACGAACCGTGGAGGGCATTCCATACAGTATCAACTTGGTCTTTCACATCCTGAAATTCAGTTGGAATACCTCTGATATGTAAGATACCATCTTTGTCGAGAAGCATGTCAACAGCTTCAAGACCTGCATCATGTAATGCTTTTTGTACATTGGCACCTGTTTTTAATGACAGCGCATATTCAGGACTAACACCTCCACGAAGGATTCCAACTTTTTGCATGGGAATAGTATAGCAAACCTTGCATTACAATTGCTATAAATAAAAAAGAATCATGCTGCTATACATGATTCTTGCCTTTCCATTTTTTAATTATCTCTGCCATACTTGCTGTTTTATATCGCCCCTTGATCAACCGTGCCCCGGCCCAAGCCATAGCGGTTAATTGTCGTGGCTGATATCCAGAAGATGCTGCAATAGATTCAAAATAATATTCAATCAAATCGTATTCACATTTCCTACATTTCAAATAATACTTGCCAGTCTTTTTCCAGAGATACAATTTACCTAATTCACAAGCCTGCAATATCCACGAATCAACTGTGACTGCTTGTATATCTCCTGATAACGCTTTGCCATGATTAATTACCTTGCGGCGACTCATCTTATCTTCAAAATATCCGCCCTCAAGCTCAATCAGCATGTTTTTGATATTAATAAAATAATCCAGTTCTTGAACTGAACGATTTGTATCGCAAAAACATTCATAGGCCTCAATTGCCATTATCAGATTTGAGCCCGGATGGTTTTGCGGACTTGTGATTGCAAATATCTGAATAAACAACTCTATGTCGTATTGCGAAAACTCAGCAACAAATGCTGCATGTGTTTCTGCGTACCAATCTTTTTGACCAAGACCTCTGACAATACACTGCAATAACAAAATAGTATTGATGGGATATTTTTTATCTAGTTGTCGCAACTGATTATTTAGAGCAGGAAAATAATAGCGATAAATATCTTTGCCGCTAAAATGTTGCCAGCCAGTATAGATCATCCCGATAACAGTTTCTACAGTTATATTTTTATGCGAAATTTGCTGTGCCCAAAACCACAATTTTTCCCAGACAAATGTACTTCTATTCCGCAAAAATGAATCCTCGACAGATCGAAAAGCATATGGCGTATATATTTGATTATTAAGCGAATACAATAAGTAGAATGGAACGTTGTTTTTTAATGACTTACCAGATAGCACTGGCTTCAGTTTTCTTATATCCATTGTGCATAGTTTTGCTGACTATATCACAAGTTTAAATATTCATCGCTTTCTTACGGCGGTCTTGGTGAAATGTCACTGCAAAACGATGGGCCTCATTATTAGCTAATAAAATAGCGAATTTATTATTTTCTACTATTTCTTGTTTACCACTAATTGATTTTGCCTTGTGGTGCTCGTCTTTTGTTACTGCAACTACAGGTATTTCTAATTGTAGTTCAGCCAAAACCTGCTCAGCTGCATTGATTTGAATAGCATTACCATCTACAACAATTGCTGATGGATATTGCCATTCTGTATGTGACAAACGACGAATGAGCATTTCTCGTAATGCACCGGCATCATTAGCCTTATCAAAACCACGAATAATAAATTTACGATATTCATTTTTATTGGCGGCAGAGTTTTCAACTACAGTCATCACGCCGACCATATGCTTACCAGAAATATGGGCAATATCGTAAGCCTCTAGGCGAAAAATATTTTCACCACTAGCTCTTTCAAGATCGCGCCTAATTAATGAAATATCTTGAATGTGTTCTAATGCAAATACTTTTTGTTTTAATATAGCAGCCTCCTCAAAAGCCTCAGCTTTTGCAGCAAAAACCATTTCTTTTTTTAACCCAGAAATAAGTGGCCTCAATTTACCCTGGAAAATTAATTTAATTCGGCTTATGTTTTTTTTATATTCTTGTACAGCTTCAGTATTTGAAACGTCTGGGGCTAATGCAATCTGTCGATAAAATACCTCTTTGTCTTTCTGAGCACTTGCGCGGTCGCGGTAGGGGAAAATTTTACGAATAATTTTTAATGCTTCACGGATAGAAGGACCGTTAGGGAAAGGACCAAACACTGTGTCATAAGCAGTATTAAATAATCCTAAACGGGGCAATGTAACAGTTTTTGCTTGACTATCAATATCTTTTTGTCGAACTAAAATAATACGCGGATAGTCTTCTTTGGTGATTGCGACAATATTAAAACTCTTATCATCTTTTTCTTTAGTGTTGTAGTACGGCTTATATTTCTTAATTAAATTTGCTTCAAGGATGAGTGCTTCAAGAACTGTCGGTGTAGTTTCGAATGCGACAGTTTCAGTCTTGAATACCATATCTACAATATGTGCCCCGCGCGTTTTAATAATATCAGGAGCAAAATATGAACGTACACGATCACGCAACGAAGTAGCCTTACCTATATATAAGACCTCTCTACCATCATATCCGCTGCCTATTCTTTTTTCGCCAAGCCAGAAATAAACTCCTGGCTCAGCTGGTAACTCCAATGTATTTAACTCTTGACGTATCATATTATGAAGGCACTATATCACATTCATAATAAAAGTCTGCGTTATTTAATTACACCAATTGTTTTATCTTTTGAGTACTTGGCCTCTGCTTCAATTTTTGCACCATTGATAATTTCATCAACATTTTTTGTATTTATTTTCTTTAGATTTGAAGCTGTTGTTTTTATTCTTTCTTCTGTGTACCCAAAAGAAAGTGGTCGGAGCGTTTTTGGACCTGCAATTCCGTCAAATGCTGACAGATTTGGCATAAAATTATTTTCACTCTCAGTACCTATTTCAATACCAGGAGAATATGTCATATATCCATTAAGTGGTCTGCCGCCATTGGCTTTAGTAACAGCCATCTCAGCTATTGCCATAGCTCGCTGAAAAGCCATCTCTCTTTGAACACGAGGAATAAGGTCTGGGCTCATGTTTGTTGGTACTGTATGTGTACTATTGTACTCATGAATAAAATCATCAATAACCTTATTTGCAAATGCACGAGTATTCATGCGAGGGTCATCATGTAGATTTTTACCGTTTACATATGCAACATAGGTATTCCAATCCGTCTTCTCGTCCTTACTTAATTCATCAAAAGCTTCTGCTTTTTGCTTCAATGTCTGCAGTGAATCTAATGCCTGTTGTAATGTTTGCTGTGGTGTGATTTTTACCTCTTTCTTCTGGGGATTCTTGTCTGCAGTCATTTTTTCTTGCCCACTAGCATGATTGCTTGCAAATATTCCTCCTGCCAAAGTTCCCCACAATGCAACCTTTCGCAATATAGAACTGATTGTTTTTTTATTTGACTCTACTGCGCTTGAAACAAACTCTGTACCAACAGTATTATCAACGGGTAACGATCGCAAACTGTTATCCATTTTGCCTTTTAAAGAAGCACTCATTTGTGCGGCCTTCTCTGCATCTTTTACCTCCTGCAATTTATACGCTGCTTTATACATCTCATTGATATCTTCCGGCTTACGAACAACTGACGATTCTGGTGAACTTATTTCTGATTCTTGTTGGTTTTTTGTTTTTTCCAATGATTCTGCATTCATATGTCACCAGTATAGCAAAATCTTGATTTATTACACGTTTTTCACATGTTCAATAATTTCTTGCCAGATCTCATCACCGCCCATGTCGTGTTCAAAAATAGCATCCTCCGCTTGTAAAAAATAAGCATCCATTGTTTTTTCTACATATGTAAGTGCGCCAGAATGCCGTAAAACCCGCATTAGTTTTTGCTCTTCATCTTCTGACCACTCTTTAGAAAAATACACATTAAATAGATTACGATCTTCTATACCTGCCTGATTAAACATGTACCACGATACTAATGTTTGTTGCCCTTCTTTTATATCATTAAGACAATCTGCAATATCGTCTTGCAATTGAAATGCCATACCCAGATTTACAGCATATGACTCAATAAAAGATATATCCCCTTCATCTATACCAGCTAAATACTTACCCATTAGTAGTGGTCTAAAAAATGAATATTGTGCACTTTTAAGGTATATGCTCCGCAAAATTATTTCCTTTGTAGGGTTTTCATTAGTAATAAGCAAAACATCTAATAACTGCCCGTGGAGCACCTCTGATAGCAATCTTCGAAATTCTTTTTTTGTATCATCAATAGTGTACGGTTCAACTATTTCAGCCTGATCGATACATTCTACTGACCATGTTAATACTAAATCTCCGATGAGCATAGCTACAGACTTACCGATCTCTCTACTATGCTTAAGTTCTGCAACTAAACGATGTAGAGCAACAATACCTCGACGAAAAGATTCATTATCTATAATATCGTCTTGTATTAGACAAAATAGATGAAGTAGCTCAATACCAGCAAGGAGTGAAAAGATATCGCTTTCACCTCCCTCAGTCATATACCCTACATATGCCATATATGGACGAAGATACTTACCTCTTTTTGCATACTGAACAATATGTGAACATATCATAGCAATGTCACCGTGACCACTCAGTTGACTAAAATCCTTAATTTTATCTTCAACCAGTGTACTAAATCTATCTTCGAACCATACTTGAAACTGTTTTAATGTCATCATTCCCTAATAATAAAAAAATAGTGATCAATCTAATCTCTATAAAATATAAAGATTGTATAAAACAATAGGGGTTTAACCCCTGTTATTTAATTCTTGCCAAGTAATCTATATCTTTTCTTATTATTTTTTACTTCTTCTAAAACCTGGTATGCATATTTTTTATATTCATCTTTAGTCTCAAACTGTTGCAATATAAGACTATGTTTAGTGCAAATACTTCTACCTTGATACTTATAGTCAACATACTGACTCCAGCTTGAATAATATTTATAATTAATCGGGGTTAAACCCCTATTGTTTTCCTGATCATCATTTAAGTTAATATACCCAGAAACATACAATAAATATTCATTTGTGTTTACATGTTTCGATTTATAGGTAGCCTCAAATAGCGCACCAGATCGTTCATTTTTATTGTTTAAATATAATGTATAACCACCCTGTAGTCGCTTCATAAACTCACTTATTCCACCATCAACTTCTTGCTGTATCAAAAAATGAAAATGGTTTGGCTGTAATGAATATGCAAGAAAACTCACTAACGGATTTTTAATAGCAAAACCATTAAGTCGTATTTGCTTATTAAGGCTTTCAACTGGCTCAATATTATTAAATACTATCAATGCGTCGCTAAATCTTTGTATATCTAAAAAGTCTAAAAAAATATCTCTCTTATCTACACCTCTGTTGTAAATATGATATATCTCTCCAGTAGTAATATTTTTTGGCTTCCTCATGTGCAAAATACTGTAACAAATTATCTTTCAAGTTTTTCTTGATAATAAATAAAAACAAAGGGGTTTAACCCCTTTGTTTTTATTTATAAAATTTTCTTAAGATATGTTCCGGTGTGAGAATGTTTATTGTTAGCAATTTCCTCTGGTGTGCCCTTTCCTACTACCTTACCACCGTGCACTCCACCCTCTGGGCCGAAATCAATCAACCAGTCAGCGGTCTTAATGAGGTCAAGGTTATGCTCAATTACGACAACTGTATTACCTTTTGCAACCAGTCTATTTAATACGCCAATAAGATTTTTGACATCGTCATAGTGCAGTCCAACTGTTGGTTCATCGAGTAAGTAAATAGTTTTCTCTAAGTATGGACGATATAGCTCAGATGCGATTTTCACACGCTGTGCTTCACCACCTGATAATGTTGTTGCAGATTGGCCAAGCTTCACATAATTCAAACCTACATCAGACAATGTTTTCAATCGATCTGAAATTGCTGGAATATCAGTAAAAAATTCCTGTGCCTCCTCTACAGTAAGCTGTAGGACGTCGTAAATACTTTTCTTTTTGTATTTCACTACCAGAGTCTCCTTATCAAAACGCTTACCATTACAAACATCGCACGTTACATAAACAGTTGGGAGAAAGTGCATTTCAACAGCTATTTCTCCATTACCTTCACAAGCTTCACAACGACCACCTTTTACGTTAAATGAAAAACGGTTCACTTTCCAGCCACGGAGGCGAGCTTCTTCTGTAGCAGCAAATAGTTCGCGAATATGGGTAAATGCTCCAGTATAGGTAGCAATGTTTGAACGAGGAGTACGACCAATTGGAGACTGGTCGATCATAATTGCACGAGCAAGATACTCACTGCCAGTAAATGATGCACAGTTAAATACCTTGGCACTGCGAAGTTTGCGCTCAAAACGAGCCTGCAAATTACTATAAAGTACGTCATACAAGAATGTACTTTTACCTGAACCAGACACGCCAGTAATCGCAACTAGTCGCCCCAGCGGCACATCGATATTCAAATTATGAATATTGTGCAAATTTGCTCCAACAATTCTAAGCGTTCCCTTATCTTCACTGCGACGTTTTTCTGGTACTTCGATTTGCGCCTCCTTACGAAGATATGCAAGTGTACGTGAACCTGAATCATTTTTCTTTGCTGATAATAGTTCATCAAGGTATCCAGATACTACTACTTGCCCGCCATGCACGCCTGCTTTTGGGCCAATATCAATAATATAGTCAGATGCATAAATAGTATCTTCATCGTGCTCAACAACAATAATAGTATTACCAATATCACGAAGTGCTTCAAGAGTCTTGATCAATCGTTCATTGTCACGTTGGTGCAAACCAATAGTTGGTTCATCAAGTACATACATTGCCCCTACTAAACGTGAGCCAAGCTGTGATGCCAAACGAATACGCTGTGCCTCTCCACCAGAGAGCGTATTGGCCGTCCGACTGAGTGCTAAGTATTCTAGTCCTACATTCAATAAAAAAGTAAGTCGGTCTTCAATTTCTTTTACAATTACTTTTGCAACTTCTTTATCTTTTGCAGTAAGTTTTAATGAGCCAAAAAAATCAAAGGCTTCTTCAACTGACATAGCTGTGAGGTCGACAATGTTTGTACCATGCACGCTGCCATCTTTATCTGATTTACTTGCAGACAAAAAAACATTCAACGCTTCGGGGCGAAGACGCTTGCCATGACATATATCACAGGGTTCTGAGCCACCAAAAAATTTTGTACCTATACCATTACATTCAGGACATGCTCCATACGGACTATTAAAAGAAAATAGGCGAGGTTCAATTTCTGGAAAAGAGAAACCATCATTTGGACAAGCAAATTTACTTGAGAGTAGAAATTCCTGTAATAAGTCTGTGTCCATTGAAAAATCAGGTGACGTTCCAAATGTAATCTGCACTAAACCATCAGCTTCAAGCAGTGCTCGCTCTACTGCCTCAGACAAACGAAGTTCTGCATCACGAGGAGTATCTGTAAATTCATGCACAGCAAGTTCGTCCACAAGCACCTCAATAGTGTGCGGAGTAGTTTTATTCATCTCAATTTTTTCGCGGAGGTTTTTTGTCTTACCGTCTACTCGCACAGTTGAGAAACCGCGACCGAGCAAATCGTACAGTAACTGATAGTACTCACCTTTGCGTCCACGAACAATCGGAGCATACACCTGAATACGAGTATCGTTCCAGGCTACACCCATCACTTCTTTGTTTTTACCTTTTGAAAGTTCTTTGATTTTACCAAGAATAAAACCATTAATTTCTTCCATTGAAAGTTTCTGAATCAATGTGCCACATACTGGACAATATGCCTTACCTACGCGCGCATAAAGGACGCGCAAGTAGTCGTAGATTTCTGTAATGGTAGCAACAGTCGAACGAGGATTATTTGATCGAGATTTTTGATCAATTGAAATTGCTGGCGAAAGGCCGGTAATCTCATCAACATCCGGTTTAGGCATTTGATTTAAAAATTGTCGCGCATACGAGGACAATGACTCAACATAACGACGTTGGCCTTCAGCAAAAATAGTATCAAAGGCAAGAGAACTCTTACCTGACCCTGACATACCAGTAATAGCCACCATCGCATTACGAGGCATTTCTACTGAAATATTTTTTAAATTATGAGTTCGCGCGCCCTTAACAGTAATAACTTCGGTTGCACTTCCTATCACTCTGTTTCGTTTTTCCACGGATCAATTATAACACGAAAGTCAAACTCTGGCGACCTGTGGTATTATTACCAACATATGAACATACCTCGTGTAGATCACATGGCAATCAGATTTTTTCGCCATATTAGCATTCCACTTGCCCGTATCTCACTTTTTGTTATTTATTTTTGGTTCGGTATATTAAAAGTTATTGGACTTTCGCCCGCATCAGGACTTGTATATGCACTGTATAATCAAACAATTCCATTTGTGCCATTTCATGCATTCTATTTAGCATTTGCATTATTTGAGTGTTTAATTGGTATTCTTTTTCTCATCAAGGGTGCAGAACGTATTGTTATTCCATTACTATTGGCACACTTAATTACTACCATCTTGCCACTTATCTTTCTTCCTGATATGGCATGGCAACACTGGTTTGTACCAACTCTTGAAGGTCAATACATCATCAAAAATTTAGCATTGATCACTGCAGCAATTGCAATTGCTGCACACCTTCACCCTCTGCCACATAAAATTGAGAAATAAAAAAATGGGGCCAGACCCCATTTTTTATGTATTAATATATGTTCTCTCTCGCAACACCTTAATTTCATCTCGCAATATTGCAGCTGTTTCGAAATCGAGCAACTTTACTGACTCTTTCATCTCATCTTCTTTCATTTTAATTAATTTTTCGATAGGATTACGCTTGCCCTTCTTCCCTTTCATATCTTTTTCAAGTTGCGCGAAGAGTTCGATATCAAGCTCAAGCTCTGCATTCACAGCCTTGGCATGAGGACTTTCCATTCCCTGTGTGATATCAAGAATTTTCTTTTGAATAGTTTTTGGTGTAATGCCGTGCTTTTTATTATATGCCAACTGAATATTACGACGACGAAGTGTTTCTGCCATCGCACGTTCCATTGAACCAGTCATATTATCAGCGTACAAAATAACACGACCATTTGAGTTACGAGCAGCGCGACCAATTGTTTGAATTAATGACACTTCGCTACGCAAAAACCCTTCCTTGTCAGCATCGAGAATACCGATCAATGTTACTTCTGGCATATCAAGCCCTTCGCGGAGCAAGTTAACACCGATCAACATATCAAATTCACCCTTACGAAACTGAGTAATAATTTTAATACGATCAATTGTCTTAATGTCACTGTGAATATACGCAGCCTTGATTTTCTTTTCCTTCAAATAATCTGTCAGGTCTTCAGCCATACGCTTTGTTAGTGTCGTTGCAAGTACGCGACCGCCTTTTGCAATTTCAATTTCTGCCTCATTGATAAAATCATGCACTTGTCCGTGATAGTCACCATTTTCAAGAATAGGCCGTACGTCCACCAGCGGATCAACAAGACCAGTAGGTCGAATAATTTGTTCTACCACTTTTGTCGCATGCTCTAGTTCATACTTGCCTGGCGTAGCAGACACAAAAATTGTATTACCGATGCGCTCTTTAAATTCTTCAAACTTCAATGGGCGGTTATCCTTTGCACTTGGCAAGCGAAAACCAAAATCCACCAGAGTTTGCTTGCGCGATGCATCACCCGCATACATACCGTGCAATTGTGGAAGTGTTACGTGTGACTCATCGATAAAAAGCATGAAGTCTGGCGACCCGTCAGCCTTATGTGGGAAGTATGACAACAAAGTCTCTGGTGGTTCTCCAGCTGATTTGCCTGACATATGACGAGAGTAGTTTTCGATACCAGAACAGTATCCGATCTCTCGAATCATAGCGAGGTCATAACTTGTACGACGCTTAATGCGCTCTGCTTCAAGTAACTTTCCTTCTAATTCAAAATGCTTCAACTGTTGATCGAGCTCATGCTTAATATCAGCGATAGCTCGCTCACGTTCGTTTTCATTGGTAATGAAGTGCTTTGTTGGGAAAATAAAAATAGTTTCTTCGTCATTTATAATACGAGATGATACTGGATCAATTTTCAAAATACTACTCACACTGTTTCCTGAAAATTCAATTGAATATTGAAAAGTGTCAGAGATTGGCATTACGTCAACCTTATTTCCTAGCGCACGAAATTGTCCTGACTCTAAATCAGCGTTTGTACGAGTGAAGTGAATACTGACTAACTTCTCCATAAACTCTGTACGAGAAATTTTCATACCTTTCTCTACTTTGAAATTTTCTTTTTCATACTCAACTGGAGAGCCCAAGCCGTAAATACAGGAAACTGATGCAACAATAATCACATCATTACGAGTAAGCAATGATTGTGTTGTGGCGTGTCGAAGCCGATCAATTTCTTTGTTGATCTGCGCATCTTTCTCAATGAAAGTGTCTGTTACGGGCATGTATGCCTCTGGCTGATAGTAGTCGTAATACGATACGAAATAGTGCACAGCATTGTTTGGAAAAAATTCCTTAAACTCAGAAGCTAGTTGAGCGGCCAATGTTTTATTGTGAGCGATAACAAGGGTTGGTTTTTGAATTTCTTTGATGATATTAGCCATCGTAAACGTCTTACCAGTCGCAGTTCCACCCAACAGTGTCTGAAACTGCTCGCCGTCTTTTAGGCCTTGTAATAAGCCTTTTATTGCCTTCGGCTGGTCGCCTGCAGGTAGGTAGTGATCTGATAACTCAAATTTCATAGCTATAGTATATAGAAGTCGTCAAGATCTGGATATCTATTGATTTTTTTCTTAAAATGTGCTAATATAATTACAGAAAACAACAAAAAAATAGCCATGAAAAAAATCATTTTAACTATCGTAACTCCGTTAATACTAATTGTTCTGTCTATGGCACCTATTACATTAATCATTTGTACAGTACCGCAAGAAGTATTAACCGAGCAACCTCCTATTTTGCAGATTATCGCGATTGCGGTTATCCTAATCGGATCAATTGCATGGATATTTACAGTATTCGGATGGTACCTTGGAAAATTCAGCCATTCGAAAATCGGGAGAGGACTTACGATTGCCTAACTAAAATCGAAATTGAAAGTGTATAACATTACGTTGTACACTTTTTTTGTTAACTGGTTTTTGGTGGATGATAGCGAGCTAAGAATTCTTTTTTGTAGGTATGAAAGGTATCATCCAAAATACTTTCACGGATTTTTTCTACGAGGCGCAAAATGAAGTGTAAGTTATGGATTGATGCCAATGTTGCTGCTGTCATTTCATCAGCACGAAAAAGGTGCGCAAGGTAAGCACGAGTATGATGCAGACAAGTGTAACACTGACAACTTGCTTCTATCGGTGTGAAATCTGTAGTAAAGCGAGAGTTTTTAATATTTAACCGTCCATCTGCTGTATGTAACGAACCATGACGAGCCATACGAGTTGGTGCGATACAGTCAAATAAATCACAACCAGCTTCTACTGCGTTAAAAAGATCGAGTGGTTCACCGATACCAAGTAAGTGACGCGGCTTATCTTCTGGTAACAATGCATTCACCCACCCTACTGCAGTACCAATATCATCTTTGGTAAATGACCCACCAATACCAAAACCGTCGAAACCATCACTGTCCTGTGCTAATGCACCAAGTGATCGCGCTGCTTCTTCACGAAGATCTTGAAAACGTCCACCTTGAATAACTGCAAACAAACTTTGTTCTTTATTCTGATCGAGTTCGTTATGGCGAGCCAAACTGCGCTTGGCCCAATCATATGTTCGTGCCAAAGATTTCTTTTGATATTCATATGGAGCTGTTGGACTAGTGCATTCATCGAATGCAAAAATCATATCGGCACCGAGTTTCCACTGTGCTTCCATTGAAGACTCCGGAGTAAATAAATGTTTACTGCCATCTAAATGTGACTTGAACATCACCCCTTCATCTGTTACTTTTGCTAACTGTCCACTTACTGCGGAAATATCAGACACCCCCACATCTGACGTGGCAACTTTACTTACTGAATTACCAAATGCAGCACCGAGAGAAAAAGCCTGGAAACCACCTGAATCCGTCATTGTTGGACCATGCCAGTCCATAAACTTACCGAAGCCACCGGCCTGATCCACGATATCTGCACCTGGTTGTAGATATAAATGATATGTATTTGCCAGCACAACCTGAGCATTCAAACTTCTGATCTGCTCTGCTGTCATAGACTTCACCGTAGCCTTTGTACCCACCACAACAAAAGCCGGTGTCTTAATAACGCCGTTCTTTGTTTCAATTTCTCCAGCGCGTGCCATCGTACCATCGAGTTTTTTATGTATAGAAAATTTAAGCATAAATGTTTGTATGTTGTTTATAACACAAATATTGAAATTCGAATATCTTAAGCTACGAAAATAAACAGCCTGAACACATCAATGTCCAGGCTATTTTTTGTTTACAGTGCAGTTTTTACACTTTTGTAATATTCACGGAGTGAGGAGAACTTTCCATCTCTAGTTCCAAAGATCGCAACTTCATCGAGGTCAATATGCAGACTGCGTGGTACATCAATAAAGGTAGCATTCCATTCAGCAATTACAGTATCACCATCCTTCCAAACTTTTTTAAGATTGAATTTAATATCATCCTGCTCACCAATAACTTTGGTTTCCCAGTACTTTCTAATTTCTTCAATCCCGTTATTTTTTGGCTCTTTAGGGTCATCATATGTTGCATCATCAGTAAAGATGGTAACGATGAGATCTGGGTCTTTGGTTTCCCATGCTTTGCCGTAAATCTAAATAAGCTTTATTGCTTCGTCTTTAGTCATATTCATAATGTATCATAGTTTTGCGTACCTTACATCGCGCAATGATGTAAGTCAATAGAAAAAGCCTTGCCCTACAAGACTTTTACTTCACCACTACAAACTTCAATGCCTGCAAATTTACTGGAACCTTCGCAAGGAGTCTCTGAAAAGGGTCACGTGGATCGGTAATAATTTTTTCTACAATTGCCATTGAGGCTACGTTTACTGATTGCAAAGAAACAACAGCACCGACTGAAAAAGGTACATCACGAGGAAGTTGTACTTCATATTCCCCACCGCCACGACCGATAAGTGTCACTGCCACACCACTATCAACTGCTGTACCGGAAGTCTGACGACCTGCCGCACTATAAAGCGCGATTGTTGCAGTATTAGTTGTTACGTCACTAATAGTTCCCAGTGCAACACTATTGAATGCATAAGCAACTGAACCTACCTTAATACCCTCTGCACTACCAGCGTCAATAAGTACAGTATCGTAAAAACTACGATTCGGTAATGTCATAACATGGGCAAGAATACCCTTACGATCAATATTCCTGCCGAGCTCAGCTTTGAGTTCATTATTCTCATTTTGCAATTGTTGCAATGTAGTGATTTCTGCGTCATATGCTGTGAGAGTACTTTCTTGTTCGGTAACTTTTTTGATCAAAGCGCTTTTTGAAAGAAGATGGTCTGCCACAATGCCACCATATACTGAAGGAGTCTGACCTACGATTTTTTTGACTGTCATACTAGCAATAGTAATTACAAGTACAACACTAGCAATAGCAATACCTATACGAAGCCATGGATGCAATGTATGAAGTGGTCGTATTGTATGTGGTTTTGGTGGACTATAGCGAGGCATGGTCTTCTATTGATAGGAGTGTGATTTTATAATTATCGAACTGTTCCAAAATAATACCAGTACCACGAGCTACTGCAGATAACGGATCTTCTGCAATATGTACTGGCAATTTTAATTCTTGCTGCAACAACAATGCCAGCCCACGCAAATTTGCACCACCACCACTTAATACAACTCCTGACCGCAAAATATCAGAAACCATTTCTGGCGGAGCTGTTTCTAACACTTCTCGAATACCAGCAACAAGTAGCGCCACTGTCCGCGCAAATGCTTCACGAACATCACCGTCAGTAATCATAAGTGCTTTTGGTAAACCAGATACAAGATCGCGGCCACGCACTTCTGTTTCCATATATTCTGTTTCCATAGCAGAGCCAAGTTCGAGCTTTACATTTTCTGCAGTACGTTCACCAACTAATAATTTGAATTCATCACGAAGGTAATCAATGACACGAGCATCGAAGTGATCTCCGGCTACACGCAGATTTAATGAGCGGACAATACCACCCAAAGCAATCAGTGCAATGTCAGTTGTTCCTCCACCAATATCAACGATAAATGAAGCGCTTGAAGAAAGTACTGGCAATCGAATACCGATCGCTGCGGCCATCGCTTCTTCTACTAGATGTACTTCACGAGCACCTGCATCAATACCGGCATCGTATACAGCTCGCAGTTCTACATTGGTAATGCCAGAAGGTACACCAATTACTAATCGCGGGCGGAAAAATTTCTTTGAAAGTTTTTCTACCTTACGAATGAAGTACGCGAGCATTTCTTCTGCCATTTCAAAATCAGAAACAACGCCTTCAGATAATGGTCGGATAATTTTAATATGTTCCGGAGTCTTGCCCCACATTTCTTTTGCCTCACGCCCAATAGCAACAATCTGTCCAGTTTTTTGGTTTACAGCAACAATAGACGGCTCATTGATAACAATGCCGTGACCTTTCACATATACAAGAGTATTGGCAGTACCAAGGTCGATACCAATATCATTTGAAAAACGCTGGTAGAAATTTTTGAACATAATTATGCAGTGAGCATTTGTATTAGCTCTTCAAAAGAAACAATCTTTGCCTCGCTTGAATTACGTTTTTTATATTCAACAAATTTTCCATCTTTTAAACTTCGAGCAGAAACCACAACTCTATGAGGAATACCAATTAAATCACTGTCAGCAAATTTTTCTCCTGCCATCACGTTTATACGATCATCCCAAAGTACCTCGATGCCTTTCGAAGTAAGTTCGATATATAGATTTTTTGCCTCTTCAAAACTCATACTAGTAATATCGTCCCCAAGAGGTAATAGATGAACCTTAAAAGGAGCAATACTTTCTGGCCATACAATTCCCTTTTCATCAGATAATACTTCAACAACAGTCCCCATCAAACGAGTAATACCAATACCGTACGAGCCCATGAATACAGGCACTTCCGTACCCTCAGTAGTTTTGTATGTTAGTTGAAATGGTTCTGAGAATTTAAATCCAAGTGAAAAAATATTTCCTACTTCAATAGCTTTTTTTTCAACCAATGAGTCGCGGTTGATTTCGAGTTCCGCAAGTACATCATCAGTCAAAACCTCTTTATTAATAGCAATTCCTTTTGCTTCATCAATATAAATAAGATCTTCGCCTGCATCTGAAACAGTTTGAAATTCGTGAGAGTATTTTGAAAATGTTCCACCTGATGCGAATGTCATATAAGTATAGTCACCGAGACCTACACGTTTATACACATTTGAATAAGCAGTTTTTGCTTTTTCATAAAAAGTATCATGCTGCTCTTGATCAGCAGAAAATGAATATAACGCCTTCCAATAGAACTCACGTCCCCGCATGATTCCAGATTTACTGCGAGTTTCATTACGAAAAATAGTTTTGAAGTCGTAGGGATACTGAGGAAGATCTTTATACGAACTTATGAAATTTTTCATAATGCTTGAATAAGCTTCTTCATTAGTAAATGACAAACCAACCTCTGTACCATTTTTAAGCGTAGTTTTGAACCAGTTGTCGACAATATCATCACTCCAACGATTTGTTTTCTCCCATACTTCCTTACTCTGAATTGCAGAAGTTTTCATCTGAATACCACCAATAGTATTCATTTCTTCTTTTACAATGCCAATAATTTTTTCCATTACACGATATCCTAGTGGCAATATCGAATATACTCCTGCCATTTCCTTGTGAATATAACCTGCACGAATAAGCAGCTGGGCATTCTTCGATACCTCATCTGATGGGTTGTCCTTACTGGTTTTGGTGAAAAGCTGTGTTTGTCTCATAAATCACCTACATAATCGCACAAAATGGCAAATAAAAAAAGCCTTTGAATTATTCATTCAAAGGCTTACTAATTCTTAGTTCAACTTATTTTCTTTCGATTTTTATAATAAACAACTTCTCATTTCGTTGTTGTTGAGAATTCGCTAATAAGCAAACTAGTATTAGTGCAGACATTAAAACAACCATCTGCTTTATGTACTGATACCATTTATCTCGTTCACTGCTAAAAAGTGTGAAGAAAAAATGGAATACTATTAACACGGTAAAAGTATGTATACATATAACGAAAACATCAATAGTTTCTATCATTTTATTTAGTTTTAAAGAGTTTATAGTTGATTTATTTCTGACTTCAGAATAGCACACTTTGATCAAAAAGTCAATGATCTCCCCTTGCCAAATAAGGTTATAAATGCTATGTTTATGGCTCATCACCGCCTTCGTTTTTAGGAACTTCGGCGCGTTAAAAGATGAAATTATTCAGTAAACCTACTAAGAAAAAGTAGGCCCTTATTAACGTAAGGGTAAGGTTCTTACTGTTATCCCACTTCGCTAAAGCTACGCGGGACGACAGATAAAGAATCTGTCGCAGATTGTTATGAAAACTATTGACCCTAAAGTCCTCATGGAGGCAGGTGTCCATTATGGATACTCACGTACTCGCCGTCACCCTACTGTTACTAAGTTCATTTACGGAACAAAAGATAAGGTAGACATTATTGACCTCGAAAAAACTGTTCCTCAAATGGAGGCTGCAGTTAACTTCTTAAAAGGACTTGCTGCATCTGGCAAGACAGTGCTATTCGTTGGTGTTAAACCAGAATCACGTGGCGCAGTACAAGAAGTTGCCGCTCTATTAAAACAGCCATATGTTACAGAACGTTGGATTGGCGGTATGCTCACAAACTTTACTGAAATCAAGCGCCGTATCAACAAACTTGAAGATATGCGTGAAAAGACAGCTTCTGGCGAACTTGCTAAGTTCACAAAAAAAGAACAGCTCCTTATGAGTCGCGAAATCGAACGTTTGAACAAATACTTTAGTGGTTTGGTTGGAGTAACTAAACTCCCTGACGCATTGGTTATTATTGACTCAAAGAAAGAACATATCGCTGTTGCAGAAGCTCGTAAGAGTAATATTCCAATGATCACTATCGGTAATACTGACTGTTCTATTCGCGCTATTGAATACCCTATCATTGCTAATGACAGTTCTGCTTCATCAATTAATGCAATTCTTGGTATACTTAAAGACGCATTTCAGCAATAATTATTAAAGTAATTCGCGAGAGCGAAATCAAATAACATATGATCACTACAGAACAAGTAAAAGAACTTCGTGATAAGACAGGTGTTTCAGTAATGCAATGTCGCAAGGCGCTTGAAGAAGCAAATGGCGATATGGAAAAAGCTATTGTTATCTTGCAAAAAAAAGGTGGTGAAGCTGCTCAGAAAAAAGCTGACCGTTCAGCTGCTGACGGTATCGTAGTGATGCGTACTGATGGCAAGCGCGCTCTTACTTTAATATTGAACTGCGAAACAGACTTCGTTGCTCACAATGATGACTTCATACACCTTGCTAACACTCTTGCTGATATGGTTTGGAAAGATGGCGTACAAAGTATGCAGGATAACTCAGCTACATTGATCAGTGACCTTGTATTAAAGATCGGTGAAAATATTCACATTGGTGGTGTTGAAGAGCTTGATGGTGATGTTGTAAATGGATACACTCACTTCGACCACAAATCAGCTGCTGTGGTAACACTTCAGGGTGGTACTCCAGAAGTTGCAAAGGATATCGCTATGCATGTTGCCGCAATGAAACCTTCATTTTTGAATAAGGATGAAATTTCAGAAGAAAATCGCGCAACAGTTAAATCAGTAATGGAAGCAGAAGTTGCCGCACAAAGTGAAGGCAAGCCTCAGGAAATCAAAGACAAAATGCTTGAAGGTAAAATCAACGGCTTCTTTGCTGAGCAAACATTGCTCAACCAATCATTCTTCAAAGCTCCTGAAAAGACGATTGAACAGTACGCAAAAGAAAACGGCGCTACAGTTCAGAAGTTCGTATTGTATACTGTAGGAGCATAATGATCCTGACACTTGTTATTATTCTTATCGTGCTCATCGTAGCGCTTTGGATAAGCGCCATGCTGCTTTGGTGGCGCAGTGAACAAGTTGTACCAATTAAACCCATCAAATCTGATGACGTTGTCAATGTATGGAATAAAGCCACTCGTTTGATGCGACGTAGTTGGTATAGCGGTGTACGCTACAGCAAACAAGGAGCACTCTGGGGGAATAAGAAAGCACGCAACGCATTCATTACCCTCTTCCCTAAATCTAAGCCAGCATTTATTGAAAAAGATATGCTGACAGGACTTGAACACGGACCTTCATCATATTTCCTAGCCAATCTTTCCCCCGCCTCCGGTAAACCTACGGCGCGGCGAAGCAAACCTGCTGCAAGAGCCGTAGCTATGAAAATCCCTGCTGGACGAAAAAAGGTGGTAGAAATCGATAGTATTTCCAACGATCTGCAGGATTTGTCAGATTAAAAAAAGTTTGGTATCCTAGTGTACTCCTTACTAGGAACCATATGCCGGATTAGCTCAGTTGGTAGAGCAACGCTTTTGTAAAGCGAAGGTCGTCAGTTCAAGTCTGACATCCGGCTCCAAAATAAAAATACCCCATCTCAACGAAGTGTAAATATAAAAAGGGTCTCAACGTTTGTTGAGACCCTTTTGGGTTTTTATAGTCTACCCATAAACGACCACAGGATAATCACCGGTATTTCCCAAAAGAACCAGAACTGCCACCAACTGCGCGTTCTCCATTGACTAGAATTAGGATCATATGGAATCTGATATTTTCTTTTTTCATATTCCGGAATACCTAGCTTAAAGGCGATGGAGCGCACTAACCACAACAGTGCTGGGTGGCCGACATACGTAATGTACCTAAAACCTTTTTCTTGTACTAATCCTGCAGCCCTACATAAGACATCGAACGTATCCAGGTCTTTGCCTTTTGTAGTCATAACATAAAGTGGCAATCCTTCAATCTGATTGAAAAATTTTTCCTGAATGATTTCATATAATTCCCACTGGACGATACCGGCACATTGTTCAACATGCATTTCTTCAGCGACATTTTTAGCAATGTAGTAATTTGATATGCCATGGTTTTCGCCAGCACCAAAACATAATCCAATAAAGACTAATTTGTTATCCATAATTATGAGTATTTTTCTTTACAATACTATTTTTCTATCATAAGTCAACTCTTATTTCCCTATTGGTTTCTAAGCGCTACTAAGTAAGACCATAATATAAGTCTCTTTGAGGCTGTAGTCGTATTTACGAGCTCTGACAAGGACTTCCATAATATACCACTAACTACTGATTACTAGCCCAGAAAAGAGCTTTTAGCTGACCATGTTATCTATCTACACTTACTGGAGCCTTGTTGAAATGTGAATTGAAATCATAAAAAAATTTACTATCAGTATCGTGTAAAGCATTCACTACCAATCCAACTGTCACCATAAACCCTATTATGAAAAACAGTCCGAAGAATAACAACTGAGGGAGTTTAAAATATTCTAATATATAAACAATGCCAAAGGCACTGAGCATTGCAATGTACGGCAAAAATACCAACACGTAACGCGCTTCTTTGTGCACCTGATACGTAAAATATCCACCCACAAGTACTATTGCTGTAATTAATATAAACAAACCCTTTGTACGCCATTCTTTTTTCCACAGTAGACCAATAGGCAGCAATGCCAGTACAAATATGGGGTCAGCTTTTAATACTGTTATGAAGTAAAACAAAGGACCGTTTTGATACAAAATCGGATAGAGTTTAACCACTGCAACACCTTGAATAAATGGCAAAAATGCATTGTGATAAAAATAATAATTACATACTAAATATGGAACAGTAATGAGAAAGAATCCACCACCAATGCTAAACATTCTTTCAATAGCAGTTACCACTCGCTCACCTAACTTCTGCTTACTTTTACCATACTTAAAAAGAGTTGGTTCATAAAAAAATTTGATTGCCACAGCGATCATACCAACTACAAGCAGAAGACCTTGTGGGAAGTGAAACATAAATCCTAATGCAATAACACTACCAGCAATAAAATACTGATGATTCGCTTTTGCTCGATAAATAAGAAATAACGAGAGTACTGCAAAAAATGTTGAAATAATGTCAGTAATTGGCAATGCACTATTACTAAAAAATACCCCTGTTGCAGCCAGAATAGTTGAAGCAATAATGCCTGTTCGCGGGCGAATTTCTTCTGAGAAAAAATGCACTAATACTAGCAGTGCCATACTAACAATTACAGCAGTAACTTCACCTGCTGCATATGGATTAATACCAATTTTCCAAAAGGATCCAAGAATGATTGGCAGACCAATTGGACGCGCTATTTCCCACATACCAACAGTGCCGTGAGAAAATAAAAACTTACCTATTTCTATATATGCTATTCCGCCTCCCAATGGAGTTGCATTATGCTCAATAGTAGCAATACGAATGGCAACAAAAATGATGACTAGCGCAATTAGTTTCCAATATGGCAGTATGCATTTTTTGAAAAAATTTTGAGCGTATTTGCACCATTCATTCATAAAATTTTGTATTCATTTTATTTTGTAGATGCTTTAGCTGTCGCAGTAGTTTTTGTTGTAGGTGTAGTGGTTTTATTTTGAATAGGGTTTGTTAGCGTTGCAGGTAGAATTTTCTTAATATCATCAAGAGAAATATATCCATTTTCAGTCTTACCATTTATCACCAGTGACGGAACAGAATCGCTAACCTTATAGACTGTGAGTAGTGCACGCACTGTTGAACTATCAAGACCAGCATCAAATGAGTAGATTCGAAGTGTTGGGTATTGCTGATGCAATGCGTCGAGTACATACCCTTGCTTAACACAGTCATCACAAATATCAGCATTCTTATAAAAATACAAAATAGTTACAGTATTTTGTTTACAGCGATCACTAATACGCTTAGTAAGTAGGTAGTCTTTTACTTCTAAAATACTATATTGCTGCTTCAATAAATTAAGCTGACTTTGATCGTTGAAGTTTTGCTCGCCATAGGTGATTTTGTCTGCGAGATTAGAGATCTCACTTGAGAGATAATTATTGCCAACATCCTGACATGAAAGCTCTTGTAACAAATCAAACTGTGCTTCAGACGAGAGAATGTCTGTAGTTACCTGATTTTGCGCTTCTTTAATTTCTGCTATTTTACGATTAGTTAAATACTGACTAAAAAAGAAAGCAGCAACAAATAATGCAGCAGTAATAATTAAAGCGATAAAATATTTTCTAAATCCTTTCATATAGATTAACGCCATGCTGGCTGTCCACGTTTAGCAATTGTATTCCATACTGCCTTCAAAAGCCAGAACGGCGCGATAACACTGTAAATCGCAAGATATGCCAAGATGTGCCAATCAAATCCTCTGCCTTGCTTATTTAAACGTGTCCCCATAACGATTGAGAAAAGCAGAACAACATACAAAAATACTGTTACAAATGTTACTGTCTCTGTATTGATATAAAACCAATCAAACTGAACATGAGGCAATGGCCCGCCATGAAAACCAGCAATGCTGTACTGAGTAATCTTTTTAATTATAAAAAGAATTGCATCATACACAAAGACCAATGATAGATATACAACGGCAATAATAGAAATTATGCCTGATGGTAATGTAAAGAACGAGAAGTTAAGATATTCTTTCTTGAACAACAATCGACGATAATCCATCGTGTTTTGGATAAAACCATAAATCCATCGTAGGCGTTGCTTGTACAACTTCTTCACAGTATCAGGAGAGCGAGTATAAATAAATGCATTCACACAGTGCTCAATTTGCATATGGTTTTCTTGCATACGATATGCTAGTTCCTGGTCCTCGGTATTGTGAGCCTTACGGAACTTACCAATTTTTTTAAACATTTCAGCACGGAACAAAGAGAATGGCCCTGGCGTAACGTGAATAGCCCCGAGAAATGACAACATTTTTTTATTATACGTACTCATATTATACTCAACGCGCTGAGCATACTGTAGTAAGTTTTTTGGTTGATCAACAATTAGCGACGGTGTCACTGCCATTGTCTGGGGGTTGTCTTGGAACATGCCAACCATACGACGAAGTGCATCTGGGGCAACAAAAGAGTCCGCGTCGAGACCGCCGATAATAGCTGCATCAGTATTATCAATACCAAAATTTATAGCAGTGTGTTTGCCGCCATTTTCTTTGTGAAAAATACGCACGCGTGGGTGGTTTTGATACTGCAACAGCTCTTGCCATGTTGTATCAGTACTACCGTCATCGACAGCAATTACTTCCAATAATTCTGGCGGATAATCAAGCGCTAAAATTGAAGCAATCGTACCATGGACTGTTTTTTCTTCATTCCAACAAGGCACAATAATTGCCACCTTAGGTGGATTAACTAAGTCAGGGAGTGGTTCTTTTTTGAATGTTTTGATCTTTTTGCGATGCTCAAAATAAGTAATCATCAAAAAGACCTGGACGTACATAGCCAGGAAAACGACTGCATACGTAAAAAACTCAGGAATCGTCATATATTTGTCATAACATCCTATCACAAATAGCCTGTTTTTTCTAGCCCAGATGTGGGGTATACTTGGATAATGGAATCACAAGAAACAACACCAAAAGATACTCCGGAAATTACAACTTCTACTGAAAATTCTACACCGCCCTCCTCCGCCACGGTAGGAGAAGTAAATAAACAGTCTACTAACATTGCTGCGGCTATTGTTACTAGTGTGGCAATGATTGCCATTGCATTAGTTATCATTCTCCATCCAAGTAGCACAAATACTACTCCAACAAATCCTGCTGCTGCACAGGCCACAGACCAGACAGCTCCTGCTACTCCAACATCTATTCCTGCTGACATCGCAACACTTCGTCCAAGTGATACAAACTATGTTCGAGGTGACGTGAATACAGCACAGGTATTAATTTTTGAATACTCTGATAGTGACTGTCCTTTCTGTGTTCGTTTTCACCCAACACTGCAACAAGTAGTAAATGACTACAAAGGCAAAGTTGCTTGGGTATATAGATTTTTCCCTCTTACTTCATTACACCCAAATGCATACAATGAAGCACTTGCACTTAGTTGTGCTGGTCAGCTTGGCGGATCAAAAGTATTTAATAACTACCTCGACAGCGCAATCAATATAACCGTAAATCCTGACCCTAAGAGTGATGAGATTCTGACAACGTTCGCTACACAAAATGGCCTTGATGCAACAAAGTTCAAAGCATGTATGGCTGCCCCAGCAACTGCAACAGTAATACAAACCAGCATTGACGAAGCAAATAAAATTGGTGCGCAAGGAACTCCTTTCAGTGTGATTGTAAACAAAACTACAGGTAAGCAAGTTATTATTCCTGGTGCCTACCCTATCTCAGACATAAAGAAAGCGGTTGATTCAGTCATGTAAAAATATAAAAGCCCTTCGTAAATATAAATTATTGGTAAAGAAAATATGGGGACTGTCCCCTTTCTCAAGAAATAATAAAAACCTCCAGATATCTGGAGGTTTTTATTTATCGTTTTCGCTATAGTGCGACTAGTCGAAATAGTTTCGGAGGCGCTGAATGCGATCATTCTGACGGAGCTTCTCGTGAACCTTGGCTTCGATTTGTCGAATACGTTCACGAGTCACGCCGAACTCCTTACCTACTTCTTCAAGCGTGTGCTGTACACCATCGATGAGTCCGTAGCGCATTTCAAGAATTCTTTTTTCCTTAGGAGAAAGTTCTTCTAGAACAGCACGGATTGCATCCTGAAGCATACGGCGACTTGCCTCTTGATCTGGGCGAAGAATCTTATCGTCAGGAATAAATTCACCGAATGTAGACTTGTCTTCATCGTCACCGATTGGAGATTCCAATGAACGAGTTTCTTGATTGATCTGTTCAATCACATGAACCTTTTCAACTTCAATACCCATTTCCATTGCAATTTCTTCTGGCATGGGATCACGGCCGAGGTCTTGTGCCAAACGACGCATTACCTGTTTGTATTTTGAAATAGTTTCAACCATGTGCACCGGGATACGGATAGTGCGTGATTGGTCTGCCAGTGCACGAGTGATTGACTGACGGATCCACCATGTTGCATATGTTGAGAATTTAAATCCTTTTGTGTAGTCGAATTTTTCTACAGCCTTGAAGAGGCCGATGTTCCCTTCTTGAATCAAATCGAGCAATGTAAGGTCTGCTGTACGATTTGCATATTTCTTGGCAATTGAAACTACCAAGCGGAGGTTTGATCGAGCGAGCAAGTTCTTTGCTTCTCCATCACCTGCAGCAATACGTTTCGCAAATTCTTTTTCTTGAGCAGCATTGATCAATGGATACTGACCAATGTCTTTCAAGTACATTTGCACAGAACTGAAACTGTGACTATCTTTTACATATTTTGAAAGGTCTTCTGTATTATCAATATCAAGAAGATTGCCACCTTCTAGAATATCAATACCTGCAACACTGAACTTCTCATACAGTTCATCGAGGAACATAATGTTATTTTCAATGTCAGGAAATGTTTTTAAAATCTCATCATACGTAATGAATCCGCGTTTCTTACCTTTTGTGATAAGTTCTTCGGACTTTAATTCCATGTCTTTGATTTTCTTTTCACTATTGTTTTCACGCTTTGGCGCTGAGCCAGCGTGACGAATAGTAATCGGCTTTGGTTTTGCCTTGACTACCGTAGCTTTGGCGGAAGAGGTGCTTTTAGGTGTTACAACTTTTTTTACAGGCGCTTTCGCGACTGCTTTGGCAGTTACTTTTTTAACGGGTACTTTTTTTGGAGCTGGTTTTGCTGCACTCTTTGGTGCCACTTTTTTTGCTACCTTTTTTGTCGGCGCTGGTGCGCCTTTTTTAACTACTTTCTTCGGTTGTGCTTTTGGAGCTGGTTTTTTGTTTGGCATAAAGTTCATTCGTATCATCATTTAAAAAGGGAGAAATGTCAATCCCGTAACACGGGACGTATCCTACGGCGCATGTCTGCGCTGGTGGAGTTTTTGTAGTAGGGCTAAATAGTATAATTCTTTTTCTTCGTCTTTTTGTTGTTTTGCTTCGTTCATTTTCATCGAGTATTCGAATTTCAATTGATCCAAAAACTGTGCAATCACAGTTGCAGAAAGTTCTTTAATAATTCCTTCGATATCCTCTTCTTTAGCTGTTGCATACTGTCTTTCAACAGACGCAACAATCCATTCTTTTTTATCATCAGCAATCGGACTAATTACTAACAGAGAGTCTTCGAACTGAAATTCATCAAGAAGTTTTTTCTGTGCTAGTACAGATTCAATTGGATATAATTCTATTAGGCCAATTAGTCTTTCTGCATGTGTTAACTGATGTGCATTTGAAGCCTTAATGGTCTTAATTGTTTGAGATGTCTCTGTTTCAGGTACCTTACTCTCAAGAACGAAAGAATTGAAGTCATCATTCACTTCTTTGGTCCCAAGGTTAGATTCTGTAGCAATAGTATTTACATATACTTGCCGCTCAATTGCAGAAGGTACACGCAAAAGAAATGGAAATAGCTGCATACGGATTGATTGTTTCAACTGATGAGCAGATGGTGATTTCTTTTGTATTTCATGAAGTGTATGTGGAATGAAGTGCTCAGCTTTTTTTAATAACTCTTTCCATCCTTCGCTATGCTCAGGATCTCCGCCTCCGGCTCCGATAAAATCTGCTGGGTCTACCCCTTCCGGCAGTGCTACAACTTTTGGATTCATCCCTAGTGACAATGCAACTATTGCTGCACGCTCCATGGCTTTCTTACCAGCACTATCGCCATCAAATGCTAAGAAAAGATTCTGTGTTAGTCGTGCAATAATTGATAGCTGTGCACCTGCATCACCGATCACTGTTTCAGAAACTGCAGTACCAGAAGTTGCAACAGTATTTTTGAAACCCGCTTGGTGACTAAGCACTAAATCCATTTGACCCTCAACAAGAATAGCAAAATTATGTTTCTTGATTGCCAATTTAGCTTTATCGAAACCGAACAATATTCGTGACTTATGGAAGACCTCTGTTTCTGGACTGTTCAAATATTTTGGACCTTCTGGAGTATCTGGAAACATGCGACCAGAAAATGCAACAATGCGTCCACTACTATCCATTAGCGGAAACATGATGCGTCCACGAAAGCGATCATAATACCCCTTCTCTGTTTTTTTGATTAAACCTGCACGCTCATAAAACACCTGACTTTGAGTATCAAGCGTTGCAGAGATACTCCGCCATTCTGTTGGAGCATAGCCAATACGAAATGCTTCTATAGTCGCATCAGTTAGTCCTCTATTTTTGAGATATGCTATTGCTTCAGTATTTTGTGCAAGGTAGTGCTGATATTTTGTAGCAGAAACCTCTAATGCTTCATAGACACTATCTGTCGGTTCAACCTTGGTGAATTGATTATTTGTCAGCGCAATACCTGCGCGATCGGCTAATACCTTTAGTGCCCCCTTTTTATCGAGCCCTTCAAACCTTTCAACAAAATTAAAAATGTCGCCTTTTTCTCCACAGCCAAAACAATAGAAAAGACCGCGTTCCGGTGATACCGAAAACGACGCAGTCTTTTCATTATGAAATGGACACCGAGCCTTAAACTGAGTCCCTGAGGGTTCAAGTGTAATATAGGTCGAGAGTACTTCGGCAATAGGCAGTCGTTGTTTTATTTGTTCGAACAACCTGTTATCCATTTATGTTTTATTCTTGATCTCCGTCGTACTTAATGTTGTTAATATCAAGAGCAGAACGTTCACGGAATCCAGTACCTGCAGGAATCAATCGTCCAACAGTTACATTTTCTTTCAAGCCGCGGAGAGTATCTGTTCCGCCCTTAACTGCATTAGCGATCAATACACGGTTTGTGTTTTGGAATGAAGCAGCTGAGATCCAACTTTTAGCGTTCAATGCTGTCTGAGTAATACCCAAAATAATGAGTGTACCCTTTGCTTCTGCAAGACCTTTTTCACGCATCTTTGCATTTTCTTCCATCATTTCTGTCGCTTCAATTGTATCACCAGGAGAGAATGAAGTATCACCTGCATCTCGAACTTTGCGACGTGAGAACATTTGGCGAACAATAATTTCCAAGTGTTTACGAGCAATTGATGCACCTTGTAATTCGTACACCTTGATGATTTCACGAATGATGTAGTCTTCTGCAGCTTCACGGCCACCGAATTCATACACTTCATCAATGTTTGCAGAACCATCAGTGAGCAATTCACCACCAGCCACATCTTGACCAGCTTTTACAATTGCTACACGACGAGGACCAATAACATATTCAACACTGTCTTTCTTTGCCTCCTTGTCAGAAGAAAGAACAACAATAACTTTTTCTGTGCCATTATCTTTGATTTCTGAAACAGTACCAGCATATTTGTTAACAGCTGCAGGATTTTTCACTGTACGACATTCGAATACTTCTTCAACACGAGGAAGACCCTGAGTAATGTCGACACCAGCAAGACCACCGGCGTGGAAGGTACGGAGTGTAAGCTGTGTACCTGGTTCACCGATCGCTTGAGCAGCAACGATACCAACTGATTCACCACGATCTACTAGGTGATTACGTCCGAGATCGAGACCGTAACACTGACGACAGATACCATAAATAGTTTTACATACCATCGGTGTACGCACAAACACTTCTAGGATTCCTTTTTCATCAATTACTGCGGCATCATCCTTAGTAATAAGGTGTCCACGTTTGAACAATGTTTCTCCACCTTCTGTAACGATATCTTTTGCAAGAACACGTCCGCGTATACTTTTTGCTAGTGGAATTTCAAAACCTGAAATCACTTCTAGAGTCATACGCTTAGCACCTTTTGTTCCACAGTCATCTTCAGTAATAACGACATCTTGTGCAACGTCAACAAGACGACGGGTCAAGTAACCAGCACGAGCTGTGTTCAAAGCAGTATCGGCAAGACCTTTACGTGAACCGTGAGTTGTAATGAAGTATTCCAATGGAGAAAGACCTTCCTTGAATGATGGAATGATTGGGAAATCAATAGTTCGTCCAGTAGTATTCTGAATCAAACCTTTCATACCTGCCATCTGAGTAACGTTACTCATAGATCCACGGGCGCCAGAAATGATCATGTCATACACTGATCCATGTTTTTCTAGTGTGTCAGGCAAAATCTTTTCGATTTCACTCTTAGCCTTGTTCCAGTTAGAAATAACTTTTTCATATCTTTCATCTTCAGAAAGCAACCCTTCTTCGAACTGAGAACGAATTTCTGCTTCAAGAGTGCGGTATTTAGCAACAATAGCTGGCTTTTCTTTTGGTACTATAACGTTATCAATACCCCAAGTTGTACCTGAACGAGTCGCATACTTGTAACCGAAGTCTTTTACACGGTCAAGAATTGGAGCAACACGGTCTATACCGTATTTTGCAATCAAAGAATCAATTACAGCCACCATTTTCTTACCAGTCATATCTTCGTTCATGAATGGGAAATCACTTGGCAACACTGCGTTGAACAATAAACGTCCAACAGTTGTTTCAAATGGTTTGCCGCCAAATCCTGCATATTTATCTTTCTGTGTGCCTAATACGAATATTTTTGCACGAAGAGAAACTGCACTGAAGTCATTAGTAGTAATTGCTTCATTTGGACTTGAGAAATACATACCTTCTCCTTTTTCTCCTTCGATAGCAGTTGTCATCCAGTAACATCCCAACACAATATCCAACATTTTTGAAGAAACGATTGAATCACCGTTTTGTGGTTTCAAGATATTTTTATCAGCAGCAATTAATGTTGCAGCCTCATGTTGCGCAAGCTCTGATAGTGGAAGATATACGCCCATTTGGTCACCATCGAAGTCGGCGTTGAACGCAGGACAAACGAGCGGGTGAACTTTGATAGCGTTACCTTCAACCAATACTGGCATGAAAGCCTGAATACCAAGACGGTGCAGAGTTGGAGCACGGTTCAACATAACGTACTTGCCTTTAATTGCTTCTTCGAGGATAGCCCATACTTCTGGGATACCATCTTCGATCAATTTGTTAGCGCCACGGATGTTATATGCCAATTCCTGTTCGATGATTTTTGAAATCACAAATGGACGGAAAAGTTCCAATGCCATGTGCTTTGGAAGACCACACTGACTAAGTTTAAGCTGAGGACCAACAACAATAACTGAACGGGCTGAGTAGTCAACACGCTTACCGAGCAAGTTCTGACGGAACAAACCTTGTTTTGATTTCAAATTATCGGAAAGAGACTTCAATGCACGACGCTGTGCCTGACTCATAGCAGGACTATCCTGTCCAGCAATTGAGTTATCAATCAACGCATCAACAGCTTCCTGCAAGATACGCTTTTCATTACGCAAGATAACATCTGGCGCACCAATTTCTTTCAATTTTTTCAAACGATTGTTTCGGTTGATCACTCGACGATAAAGGTCGTTGATATCAGAAGTAGCATGACGACCACCTTCAAGTGCCACCATAGGACGAATCGCTGGTGGGATTACTGGAATAACAGTCAAGAACATCCATTCTGGACGAATGTTTGCATACATCATGCCGCGTACCAAAGATAAACGCTTATGAAGTTTTTCTCGCTCTGCAGCACCTGCCTTTTCAAGCAACTTTTCTGTAGTAGCTTTTACTTTTGCAAGATCCATATCGCGGAACAATTGATAGATTGGTTCAGCACCAACACCGGCTTCAAAAGCAGAACCATACTTCAATGAGTAGTGGTGGTATGAAATTTCATTCAATACCTTACCAATACGGATTTCAGCAATTTCTTTCTTTGTATTTGTAAGAAGTGTGCGAAGTTTGTCGCGAGTTTCTTCATCTGCCGCACCCTTTAATTTGTTTTTAAATTCTGCATCCAAATCAGCAATGATACGTTCGCGTTCATCTTCATGAACCGTAGTAACAATGTATCCAGCGAAGTACACCACCTTTTCAAGATCAGTAAGAGAAACGTTGAGCAAGATACTCATACGTGAAGGAACTCCACGGAGGAACCAAATGTGAGCTACAGGACTAGCAAGTTCAATGTGCCCCATACGTTCACGACGAACAATAGACTGTGTAACTTCAACGCCGCACTTTTCACAGATAATACCAGCATAACGAATACGCTTGTACTTTCCACAGTAACATTCATAGTCTTTTTCAGGACCGAAAATACGTTCATCAAATAATCCTCCGCGTTCGCTGCGACCAGTACGGTAGTTAATAGTTTCCGGCTTTGTAACTTCACCGAAAGACCATTCGCGAATACGATCTGGACTAGCAAGCTTCAGAGAGATTTGATCAAAATTTGTTGTATCGAGTGTTTTCATAATAGTGTTTTGTTATAGGTTAGTTAGCTACCTCGTCTTCTACTGTTTCGACCTTAAGTGTATTTTTCAATTCAACATCAAGTGATAATCCGCGAAGGTAGTTCAACATCACAGAGAATGATGCCGGTACATTTGGTTCGCCGATTTTTTCGTTCTTGATAATTGCATCAAATGTAGCCGCACGACCACGGATATCATCAGATTTAATTGTGAGCATTTCACGCAATGTGTGCGCTGCACCGTACCCTTCCAATGCCCATACTTCCATTTCTCCGAAACGCTGACCACCACCTTGTGCCTTACCGCCGAGAGGTTGCTGCGTAATGAGACTGTATGGCCCGATTGAACGCATGTGAATCTTGTCTTCTACCATGTGGTGAAGTTTCAAAATGTACATGTATCCAACAGCAATGTCTTGTTCATATTTATCACCTGTACGTCCATCGAAGAGTGGTACACGTCCGTTTTCAGGAAGACCAGCTTTTACAAGTTCTTCTTTGATTTCACTATCTGTAGCACCTGCGAATGGAGGCACGATTGCTTGATAGCCAAGTTCGTTTGCAGCCATACCCAAGTGAAGTTCAAGAATTTGTCCGAGGTTCATACGTGATGGTACGCCGAGCGGTGTAAGCACAACGTCAACAGGACGACCGTCTGCCATGTATGGCATGTCTTCTTCTGGAAGCACTACTGAAATAACACCCTTGTTACCGTGACGTCCAGCAAGCTTATCGCCGACTGAAATGTTACGGAGCTGAGCAACTTCAATAACGATTTTCTTGATCACACCTGATTCAAGGGTATGTCCCTGATCACGTGAGAATACTTTCACACGAATGATACGTCCGCGTTTGCCGTGATCCATTTTCAATGATGTGTCTTTCACGTCACGAGCTTTTTCAGCGAAGATACTTCGGAGCAAACGTTCTTCAGGAGTAAGTTCTGTTTCACCCTTTGGAGTAATTTTACCAACAAGGATGTCGCCTTCTTTTACTTCTGCACCTACGCGAATGATACCGTCTTCATCAAGGTCTTTGAGACGAGCTTCACCAACGTTTGGAATATCGCGAGTAGTTACTTCTGGTCCGAGTTTTGTATCACGAACAACTGAAGTAAATTCAGCGATGTAAATTGATGTAAATTTTGAATCTTTGATCAAACGTTCTGACAAGATGATCGCATCTTCGAAGTTTGCACCGTTCCAACTCATAAACGCTACCATCATATTCTGACCGAGAGCGATCTGACCGTGGTCTGTAGTTGAAGTATCAGCAAGAAGATCTCCCTTCTTAACTTTTTGCCCCATAGTTACTACTGGACGCTGGTGGAATGCGTTGAAGTTGTTGTTACGCTGGAAAGAAGTAAGGGCGTAACTCTTATCTTTATTTTTTTCATCACGTACTGTGATCTTAGAAGCATCAACATATGTTATTTCTCCATCTGATTCAGCAAGAATCAAACGACCAGAGTATGGTGCTGCATCCTGTTCTACACCTGTAGCAACCAAAGGAGCTTCAGGGCGGATCAAAGGAACAGCCTGACGTTGCATGTTACTACCCATCAACGCACGGTTCGCGTCGTTGTGCTCAACGAATGGAATCATTGAAGTACCAACTGAGAACGCCTGATTAGGTGCCACGTCGATATAATGTACTTCTTCTTTTTTCACAATACCTGGGTTTGTACGAATACGCGCTTCAACATTTTCTGGAAGGTTACCCTTTTCATCATATTTATTACCGCCATGAGCAATAATAACTTTTTCTTCTTCGGCAGCGTTCAAATATTCTACTTCACCAGTAATCTTACCGTTTTTAACTTTTACATATGGAGTTTCAATAACACCAAAAGCGTTTACGCGAGCATAAATAGACAGACGCAAGATAAGACCGATGTTTGGACCTTCTGGAGTTTGGATAGGACATACGCGACCGTAGTGAGATGGGTGCACGTCACGCACTTCAAGAGTAGCGCGCTCACGAGTCAAACCGCCGGGACCAAGCGCAGATAGAGTACGTAGTTCTTCAAGTTCAGACAAAACGTTTTCTTGTTGCATGAACTGAGAAAGCTGGTTTGTTGTGAAGAATTCTTTGATACGAGCTTGCAATGGACGCTGGTTCACCACCTGAATAGGAAGTGCGTTTGATGCATCGATTGTAGACATACGATCTTGAACGTTACGCTTGATTTGAGTCAAGCCAACATAGATCTTCTGCTGAAGCATTTCACCAACGAAACGTACACGACGTGAAGAAAGGTTATCAATATCATCAGCATGAGAGCCAGGAGTATTGTTTAAAGCAATGATATTATTTACGATCAATGCCAAGTCAGTAGCAGACAATGTCTTGCGTTCCATTTCTGCATCACCCATATCAAGTTCAAAACGCTTGTTGAAGCGAAAACGTCCAACAGATGAAAGGTCATAGCGTTCTTCTGAGAAGAGATTGTTTACGAAGTCACGTGCGTTGTCAGCAGTAGCCAAGTCACCATCGCGGAGTTTACGGTAGATTTCTACAAATGCTTCACCAGGAGTTTTTGCTACATCTTTTTCTAATGAGTGAAGAATTACTTTTTGTGCAATTTCATTTGGGAAGTGCTTTTTGATATCTTCATCTGTAGTCAAACCAAGAGCACGCAAAAGAGACACAACTGGGAATTTGCGCTTCTTGTCGATACGTACATATACAGTACCGTCTGGGTCTGATTCAATTTCGATCCACACACCACGGTTTGGGATAATTTTTGCGCCAAAGAAACGCTTGCCTTTTACTTCAAGTTCTGTGAAGAACACACCACTTGAACGTGAGAGCTGTGGAATGATAGAACGCTCAACACCGTTGATGATGAATGTACCGTGTGGAGTCATTACTGGTAAATCAGCCATGAAAATTTCCTGCTCCTTTTCAGAACCAGTTTGTTTGTTGGTCAATTTAACGCGAGCTTTGATTTGTGTTTCGAGAGAGAGTTTGTTTTCCTTGCAGTAGTGTTCGTCGAACTTAGGTTCTACAAGGTGAAATGATACGAAATCCAATTGGAACTTCTTAGCAGAATAGTCATTAATAGGAGTGAATTCCTTGAATGTTTCCTTAAGGCCTTTTTCTATTAACCAGTTGAATGAATCAAGCTGGTGCTGAATAAGGTTCGGAAACTCTACAAGAGGTTTCTTATATTTCGAAAAGTACTTTTTAGGACGCTGTGTGCCCTGTGGTGATGCTTTACTCATAATTTGAACGTGCTCCTTCGCCGAAGGCTTCGGCGACAGAACCAAAAATAGCCTCAAGTTTCCCTGATGGCGTTAATCTATAAAACTCTCATAATTTACAGGTCTCTCTACCGTAACCCTTCCACAATCTGTAATGCCTATAATATAAACAAAATATAAAGAAATGTCAATCAAAATACCGCCCCCAGATTGGAGCGGTATGGCAATTTTGTGTGCGATTTTTAATCTTGTCGAATTGGGACAACTTTAGCATCCTCTTTAAAGAGAATGTTTGACCATTTTTTTCCAAAAATAAACTTACAGGCTAGGGCTGATAATGTAACCAATGCTCCATAACCCAACAGGGCAAACATTTGCGACAAAGATTCAACTCCGGCATAAAACAGAAAAAGTACAAACACTAAGTTGAATACCAGGCTATACCTTATACGGTTTAGTCCCAATATAAATGAGGCAATCATTGCAAAAAGCAATGTATTGTTTTCTGTAACCCATTCAGCCGGCAGCAAATATCCCCATACAACTAGCGAAGCAATCACTGTCGCCAGTATGATTGAGATCGGATAATATATCTGATTGGGCTTTTTTGTTTCCGTTGGTGAAATAAATTTTACTTCTTTCACTAATGCAATATAAACAACAGCAGCTACTGTTGCTGTGACATATTGCAGGCTAAAAGCAGTTTGGAATTTATGGTATACAACAAAACGGTACACCGAGACTACGGCGAATGTAATCAATGACGATGCAATAAGGTATTGCACGTAGTCAACAATTTTTTCTTTTTTCATTTTTGTTTAAATATGTGATTTTTACATATTATATACATAAGTTAAGAAAAAGTCAATACCCTATCGACTATTACTATATAAAAATACCCCTTTATAAGGGGGTATTTTTAACAATTTCAGAAAAATAATTTAATTACAACTTGAATAAATTGGACAAACAGAGCCGCCCGCAGCTGATACTGTCCCAACAGAAAAACAAACTATAAATGCAACGACAACGGCTACTATTAAAAATGTAGGGGTTTTCATAATTAAAAATTAATTTAAATAAATAATGTAAGTATATTCACATTTTTTCACTTATATGTCAAAATTTTTTTGGTTTTTACGCCACTCTTCAATCTTCTTATGATCTCCTGAGATCAATACCGGTGGTACAGCGTATTTTTTAGGTTTAACTATTTTTGTAGTCTTGCCTGATTTTGCGGATGTGGGCGTGCCCCGCATAGTTTTGGCGGAGTGGGGCCATACAAGAACCTCTGGACGAGTAAATACGCGAGGACTAGCATTTCGCAACTCCTCTACTGATTCGTGTGTGCCAAGTACTCCGGGGATCTGACGACAAATAGCATCTGTCATAACCAATGCTGGCAATTCACCTCCTGTTAATACAAAGTCACCGATTGATACTTCTTCCGCTTTCAAGATAGTTCGTACGCGATCATCTACTCCTTCATACCTTCCACATATAAACACAACATCACTATATGATTTCGCCCATTTTGCCGCCATGGTATTGGTAAACATGGCACCAGTCGGCGAAAGCATTACTACTTTTACCTTAGGGGACTGTCCCCTTTTTAAAGATAATTTCAATTTATTATAGGCACGTAGAATTGGCTCTGGTGTCATAACCATTCCTGGACCACCGCCATATGGGCGTTCATCAACTTTCTTATGTTTATCCAGCGTATAATCACGGATATTTTTCACATCAAAAGACACGAGCTTCTTTTCAGATGCGCGCCTCAACATTGCTTCGCTGAGATAGCTTTCGATCATCTCTGGGAAAATTGTTAGAAAGTGAAATTTCATAAGGTTAATACTACAATAGGTAGCTAAAAAGTCAAAAAAGTCCCAGTTTTATAAACTAAGACTTTTTAATTGCACTGCGGGTAATGTTTTTTTATTTTTACGTTTTAAATAATTCATTAATACTGCTAATGCTATTGCTCCAGCGCAAAAAGATACCGAAACAATCTCCCAGCCGAATTCAAAGTGAAAATAAAATGATGCGACAATACATGCTGCCATTAGGTACTCTATTTTTTTCATAGCAATCAGGATTTAAGTATTTCCACAATTAAATCAACGTAATTAAAATAAGTCAATAATGTAAAAAAGTACCAATTGGTACTTTTTAAATTTAGCGCAGTGTATATTTTTTCTTTCTATATGCCGCACTATTTGACCGATCTCTATTTCTAATAGAGTAAATGAGTCTTGTTCGATATACCTGTTTACTAACAGGTTGTGGAGTACAATACTCGCCTTCACTATAAAAATAGTAAATAAACGATGCTATACAAGCTAAAAATAGAATGTATAGGTAAAATAGTGCGATTTGCATATAGTTTTTAATGAGTTAGGTTCTACTAGATAATAGCACAAAACAACAAAAAAGTCAATTAAAATACCCTGTCCTAATTTATTGTTCCATACAAAAAACCCCTATTTCTAAGGGTTTTTGCGTATATTTATTAGAGATCTTTCAAATCAGCCATTGCATCATCAAGGTTTGCAACGTCTGGCTGGCGTTCATAGCCGGCTGGTTCATTAATCTTGAGGTTTACGCGAGCATTATTTTTCATGCCAACTACGCGAAGCAGTGTTCGGATAGCTTTGGCAGTATTACCAGAGCGACCAATGATTTTACCCATATCGGCCTGGTTAATAGAGAGTGTCAAAAGTACGCCCATCTCATCAACGGTACGGTCAATAACCACATCATTCGGGTTATCAACAAGCGCTTTTATAAGCATTTCAAGAAATTCTTTGTCAGACATATAAGGTATAGAGATTAGCTGATAACGCACCATAAGGTACTGCTTTTATAATAACATAAAGAAAATCTAAACAAAAAGACCAACATCGAATGTTGGCCTTTTTGTGAAGTATTTTTGGGACGTGTCCCGCGAAGCTTTAGCGAAGTGGGATTATTTCTTCTTAGCGTCTTTACGCTTTGGAGTAGGAGATTTCTTTGAAAGTACGTTTTTTGCACGTCCTTCAACAATTCCTTGCTTCACAAGCATATTGTGAGCAGTGTCAGAAACCTGAGCGCCATTTGCAATCCAGTGAGTAATGCGTTCTTTCTTAAGAGTCACAGCATCATTTTTCAGAGTGTATGAACCAAGGATTTCCAAGAACTTACCACTTTGTGGCCCGTTTTTAGAGTCCGTCACTACTAGTCGGAATGCTGCTTCATTTTTGCGCCCAATGCGCTGTAGTCGAATCTTTAACATGTAGGTCGTATCGTAGCAGAGAAAAGAAAAAAGGTCAATGACGACCTTTTAATAATAGCTTTAATTCCCTTCTAATTGAAATAGTCCACAGCATAGAAAGTGCTGTCGCCATGAACCATGGCCATACACCGGTTTTGTAAAAAGCATATATTGATCCCAAAAATAATAATGGAATTACAATAAATGCCCAAAACGATAGTTCTGTTTTAACTAAAGCATTCTTTTCAATACCACTGACAAGTACTTCAATTTCATCCCATTTAGCATTCTTAATGGCTCTAATTTTTTTCTGTATTTCCTCAATCTCTGACAAAGAGTATTCACCCATCAAAATTGCCGATATCGATTCAGGCGATTTTGCCTTTTTATAATCTTGATTGAAATACATTGTTAAATTTTGAGCATCCTGCGTGACTAAAAAATTATACCCTTGCAATGTAATGATTGATTTTTGTCGGGGCGTTGAATACACATGTACCACCTGGCTAAACTCTATAGTACCTATAACGAGCCTATAAAAAACTGGTTTCAATAATCTATCCATTTCTTTTAAATTTTTGAAAACTATACTGTAATTTATAAAAATGTCAAAGGTTTTTCCATTCGTTCTTTATATGAATCGTGTTACGATAGATACCATATGGAAACAACTTCACCGGAGCTTAAAGTAGGTGCGCAGTACGAAGGACAAATTAACATTTCAACAAAAGGTACAGGCTTCGTTAAGGTACGTGACCGAGGGATTACTATCGAAGTTCCCCGTGAGTCACTAAACAAGGCTTTTCATAGCGATACAGTACGTGTTGAAGTAACAGCAATGGTTGCTCCCCAATCTCGTGAAAATAATCCAGAAGGAAAGGTTGTTGATATTACTCGCCGATCAAAAGTTGGCTACAGTGGCACATTGGTTCTTGAAAATGGTATTTATAGCATTACATCAAATGATGGGCGTATGTATACAACTATCGCCATCCCCAATGAC
>CAIOXK010000025.1 GCA_903862255.1 Candidatus Nomurabacteria bacterium
CGATCTCTTTGGTAGTGTCGCTACAATCTCTCGCGTCTCATCAAAAAACCATGGATTACCAAACAGCGCACGCCCTACCATCACACCATCTACACCACTTTGTGCAGCCTTGTGTTTACCATCGGCAATACTAGTAACATCGCCATTACCGATAATAACAGTGTGTGGGGCTAATTCATCGCGCAGTGCAACTACTTCTTTTAGGTATTCCCAATGTGCTGGGACTTTTGATAGGTCTTTACGGGTGCGTGCATGAACTGTCAACGCGGCAATATCTTGTTTCAATAACAATGATATCCAACTCGTAATATCAACAGTGTTATATCCCACTCGAGTCTTCACAGATACAGGCACACCACCTGCTCCACGTTTTGCCGCAGCAATTATTGCCACAGCAACCTCTGGAGTTTTGATCATACTCGCCCCAGCGCCCTGCTTCTCAATCGTTTTATCAGGACACCCCATATTGATATCAATACCATCGAAACCCAGCTCTGCACATAGTCGCACAGCTCCTTCCATTTTTTCAGGATCAGAAGTGAAAAGCTGAGCTACGATTGGACGCTCAGTTTCTGCATACAGCAAATCTCTTTGTAGAACTGTTCTTCCTGCACTCATCAAACCATTGGCCGAAACGAATTCTGTCCATAGTACAGCCGGACCACCACCGGGCTCTCCATGCCGAGAATGTTTTGCAATCAAACGACGAAAAGCCGCGTCAGTGACATCGGCCATTGGGGCTACTGTGAAGAACGGTTCAGTGGCTTTTGAATTAGTTTTTCTAAGTGTTTGCCAGAAATTCATATAGTTACTGAAACTTATATACCACGCGATTAGAGAATCGTAAATCAATATATTGCAATACCATTGCTTGGTCATGGAACTTAGTCGCAAGTGGATTAGTTCGCAATCCTGTAAACAAAACGTTGAGTGCTGCCTGAATATCTGTTGTTGGATCAAAAATAATTGATGACTGATGACCGTCATGATTGAAAATCACATCAAGCTCATGGTCGCCAACAAAGTGAAATTCTGTTGGTGTAATCAGAATGGCTGGTAATTTCGCCAGTAGTAATGTAACAGTATCATTTTGTTCATCATTCAATGCTTGAAATGGTACAGGTTGAACTGTGCTGGCAAAAATTTTTGGGTATGCACTCCCAGAGTAAATTGGCGCTGGTGCAAATACTACACCGTTTTGATCCATAAAGAAACAGGTATCTACATCACTACACCACAAATAAACACCCTGGTATTCAGACACTGCAATAGTTATTGTAGAGAAGTTTTTACGACTGACACTTACTGTTTGAAAGCGAGGAAATTGCTCCTTCAATTCTTTTTCTAACGTGTGCTCTGGAATAAGCATAATGCTTGTTTTTGGTAAAAAAAATAACTTCTTACCTTGTAATTGCATTTTTACAAATTCAGATACATCACCAGGATCAGCAACATTTGCTCCAGTAACCTCTATAGTAGCAACTTGCATCCGTGGTAATTTTATTAGAACAATTGTTCCTGTAATTACTACAACAAAAATGACGATCCACAATATACGCTTCCAATTAACACGAGACTGAGGGAGCTCTGTTTTCGTGTCATTTTTGAGCACCGTTTTGTGGTACGTCTTTTCGTACATATTACTTGCCGATGAATTCTTTGTTATTCATGTAAGGACGAAGTACTTCTGGAATACGAATTGTGCCATCAGCTTGTTGAAAATTTTCTACAAAAGAAACAAGGATGCGAGGTGTTGGGATTGCTGTACAGTTCAGTGAGTGCGCATAGCGAAGTTTGCCTTCTGCATCTTTGTAACGAATACCAAGACGACGTGTTTGGAAATCATGGAAGTATGATGCTGAAGAAATTTCACGATATGTTTCTTCTTTTGGCACCCAAAGTTCGATGTCATACATTTTTACTTTTGAAAGCCCCATGTCCCCTGTCGCAGCATTTAATGTGTGATACGGAATACCAAATGATTCGATAAATTCTTCAGTACTAGCATTCATTGTTTCGTGCCACTTCACACTTTCTTCATGAGAAGCTTCACACAATACCACTTGTTCTACTTTATAGAATTCATGTACACGAATAAGACCTTTAACATCCTTTGCGTGACTACCTACTTCGAGACGATAACAAGGAGAGAAGCCAAGCATCTTGATTGGAAGTTTTTCTGTAGGCACCACTTCATCCATATACATACCCATCAAGCCCACCTCTGATGTTCCTACCAAATACGTTCCATCCTGGTTCTTATAAATGTCTTCTTCACCTTGAGGAATAAAGCCACAACCAATCAATGGTTCGCGCTTAGTAATTACTGGAGGCATCACAGGGTTAAATCCTTTCTTGCCCCAGAAATCCATTGCATAATTCCAGATAGCAAAACAAAGTTTCACCCCATCACCCTTCAAATAGTACCCACGGAAACCGTGTACTTTTACTCCGCGATCAAAGTCCACCATATCGAGTGCTGTCATAATTTCAATATGATCTTTTGGTTCAAAATCAAATGTCGGCTTCTCACCCCAAATCTTTTGAACAACACTATGTGTCTCATCCGGACCAATCGGTGCTGACATATCAGGAATATTTGGCACTTGTAACATCAACCCTTGCCATTCTTTCATAATTTCACGAACAGCCTCTTCAGCTGCTTGCACCTGCTCTTTTAATGGTTTCAGGTTTTCGATAAGAATTGCCCGCTCTGTAGCATCGGTAGCCAGCGGAATCTTGTCCGATAGAGTATTTTGCTCTGTGCGTAATGCCTCAAATGAAGATAGTGCAGCACGGCGCTTCTCTTCTGTTGCCAAAAGCTGATCAACATCGAGTGTCAAATTTTTCTTTTCGACAGCTTGTTTAATAATGTCCGGGTTTTCTTTAATGAATTTAATATCGAGCATAGTAATAGTACTATAGCGTATTTTAATGATTTTTTAAACTTCAGATTTATTTGATCTACTTTTATCTATACTCTGACCATGGAGGAGTTTCCGATTGAAATAATTACCGCAGCCGAACATTTTCCTCAATTAAGAGAAATTCCTCAGCCACCAAAAAAACTGTACACCAGAGGGTCAATGGAATTAATTAAAGGAACTACATTAATTACAGTTGTTGGCTCTCGTAAATTTACACCGTATGGTCGACATGCCTGCGAATCATTGATTCAGGGATTACGTGGATATCCGATTACTATTGTATCTGGACTAGCATATGGTATCGACACCATTGCTCACGAGTCAGCACTCAGAGCTGGATTGCCAACAATTGCCTTTCCTGGCTCAGGCCTAAACTGGGATGCAATATACCCAGCTCACAACAGGCCATTAGCAAAAAGAATTCTTGCAGCAGGAGGAATGTTAATCAGTGAATTTAATCATACAATGAGCGGTGCACCATGGAGCTTCCCTATGCGCAACCGACTAGAAGCTGGTATTGCGACCATTACAATTGTCATAGAAGCGCAAGAAAAATCAGGAACACTAATTACTGCCCGACTAGCAACTGAATACAATAAAATTGTTGGCGCTGTACCAGGACCTATCAATTCACCAAGTTCAGTTGGTGCTAATTGGTTATTAAAACTTGGAGCTGTACCAATAACAGAAAGTGCAGATATATTACATGAGCTACATTTTCACTTACCAGGACAGTTGCCGCTTACTTCTATAACACTAAATGAAGTCGAGCAAAAAATTTTTAATCTTGTGAGTACACCGCTCTCGAAAGAGACAATTATTACACATTTAGCATTAGATATAATAACTGCTTCAATTGCCTTTTCTACCCTTGAAATAAAAGGGCTTATCAAAGAAACCTATGGATTAATTGATCGAACCTAAGCGTTCTCATTCCACAGAAGTTACACGAAACACGTTGCCAAAAGATTTTTGGCATGGTACTACTGCAGACACAATATGAAATTATTAATTGTTGAATCACCATCAAAAGCCAAGACTATTGAGAAATACCTGTCCGACGACAAGGCGGGTCTCGAGGCACAATACGTAGTACGCGCTTCAATTGGTCACGTTCGCGACCTACCGAAGTCAAACAAAAAAGCCATCGACATCGAAGGTGGTTTTATTCCACACTATGAGATCAGTAAAGGTAAAGATAAGGTAGTTCACGACCTACAAGCTCTAGCAGAAAAAGCTAAGGAAATTATCCTTGCGCCCGACCCGGACCGAGAAGGAGAAGCAATTGCGTGGCACATTCACGAACTACTCCGTGAAGACAAAAAAGTAAAAGCTCCAATCACTCGGGTGACATTTCATGAAATTACAAAAGAAGCTGTAACAGAAGCGTTAAAGCATCCACGGGATATTGATACTAATTTACGCCAGGCACAAGAAGCTCGTCGGGTACTTGATCGTCTTGTTGGATATGACCTTTCTGGCATCATCTGGCAAAAAGTCCGCTACGGCCTTTCAGCCGGACGAGTTCAATCTCCTGCTCTTCGTATTATCGTAGAACGTGAACGTGAAATTCGCGCCTTCGTTCCTGAAGATTATTGGGTACTGCAAGCAACAGTGGAAGCTCTCCCTTCGAAATCCTCAGGGCGTTCCGCAAAAGCGACACTATTACTTACTTGCGTAGAAGAACCTCGTGATAAAAAAGAAGTAGACCGTATCCTGTCAGTTGGCAATAAAGAAGAGTGGATTGTTAAAGACGTAAAAGAAACAGAACAGAAGCGTTCTCCAAAAGCCCCTTTTACTACATCTACTTTGCAACAAGCAGCGAGTTCTCGCTTGAGTTTTTCTCCTGCTCGTACTATGCAAGTAGCGCAAAAGCTTTATGAGGCAGGCCATATCACTTATATGCGTACTGATTCTACCACCCTTTCTGAGATCGCTATCGCAGGCATCAGTACGATGGTGATCAAAAAATACGGCAAAGAATATTTAGAAACACGTACATACAAAACTAAATCAAAAAATGCTCAAGAGGCTCACGAAGCAATTCGTCCTACTCATTTTGAAAAAGAGTCACTTGGTATGAATGAAGAACAAAAGAAGCTCTACAAGCTCATCTGGGAACGTACAGTGTCTTCACAAATGGCAGATGCAAAAATATTGAAGACTCGTGTAGTCGGCAATGTTACGAGTAATAGTATTCCTGACTTCACGGTTACTGGTAGTCAGGTACTTTTTCCAGGTTGGCTTGTTGCAGATCCAGATGCTCGTGGTGAAGACGTCGAACTCCCTGCAATCAAAAAAGATGAGCCGTTAAAATTGGTAAACATCGAAGATATTGCCAAACAGACAGAACCGCCAAATCGTTATTCAGAAGCTGGTCTTGTGAAAGAACTTGAAGCTCGTGGTATTGGTCGCCCTTCAACTTATGCTGCAATTATGAAAACGATTGAGGATCGTGGATATGTAGAAAAAGTTGGTCGTTCGCTGAAACCTACTGACACTGGTGAAGTTGTTTCTAGTTTTCTAGAACAGAATTTCATGGAATACATTAGTGATACATTTACTGCTGGCATGGAAGACAAACTCGATGATGTTGCTAATGGTGAATTAAAATATAAGAAACTTTTAACTGACTTCTATACCCCTTTCCTTAAGGAGGTTAAAATTAAAGAAAAACTTGATAAAGCTACTACACTTGAAAAAGCTGATGATAAGTATCGTTGCCCAAAATGTGGCAGTACGATGATCGTAAAGCTTGGCCGTGGTGGTAAATTCTTATCATGTGATCGTTATCCTGATTGTGATGGTGCACTTACTATCGATGGCTTGGAAATTAAAAAAGACGAACCAATTGGCATTCATGCAGAAACAGGCTTGCCTATCTTCCCTATGATTGGACGCTTTGGTCCATATGTACAACTTGGCGAAATGCCGCCAAAAGTAAAAGGCAAGAAGCAAGTGAAGCCACGCATGGCATCTATTCCAAAAGAAGTAGACCCAACTACTGTTACAGTAGAAATGGCAACAAAGTATCTCTCAGTACCTCGTACTCTCGGACAAGAGCCAAAAACTGGTCTCGACATCGTAGCCAACAATGGTCGTTTCGGTCCATACATAGCTCATGATGGAAACTTCCGTTCTATCAAAGCTCCATTAAATGTGTACGACATTACTCTTGAACAAGCATTAGAGTTACTTGCACAAGAAAAGAAACCGAGAGGGTTTCAACGAAAAGTTAAAGTTGAAACGAAATAAAAAATAGCTCCTTCCTGTAATGGAGGGAGCTATTTGCATTGAGTACGAAGTAAGGTTACTTACTCTTTTTCATTAGTGGTTGAAATAAAGCAATATGCTTCATCCGTAATGTATCCAATTGCCAGCCAATCGAATCCTGTGTGAATTGATTTCTGCGAACTTTTGAATTAATTTTCATCGATTCCTCAAAACCAGCTTTTTCTGTTTTTTCGATTAATACTGAATCAATCAAATACAGCGATTGCTTTTGCTGAATTAATTTATTTTCAATCTTCCGCAGACTATCATTTTTTGAAACAATAGATTGTGGAATAATTACCCCAGCAGCAGTTGTTTTTGCATTTAGTGCATATACACCCATAACAACAACGCAAAGAAAAACAACAGGAATCAATGCAAAAAAGATGCTTTTTGAAGTTTTTTTAGTTTTCATATTTAATTTTTAATGAGTTTGTGTGCGATTTATGTTGTTATAATATTATCACACTTTTGTATAAAAGTCAATAGATACTATTTACCTTTAACCCATAAGGTGTATAGTATATTGATGGAAATCGAAAAACTATTTTCTCTTATTGACTACCCTATCACCTCTGAAGAACACGCCCTTATTCAGAAGGCGTATGATTTTGCCAAATCAAGACATGAGACACAAAAACGTAATAGTGGCGAGCCATATTTTATTCACGTTTTTGCCGTAGCTCAGAACTGTGCCAAATTAGGCATGGATGTTGAAACTATTATTGGTGGACTACTACACGATACCCTCGAAGATACTGATGCGACTGAAGAAGAGATCAGTGAACAATTTGGTGATACTATTCTTTTTCTTGTGAAAGGAGTTACGAAGCTTGGTAAATTAAAATATCGCGGACAAGAACGTCATGTTGAAAGCATGCGTAAGTTCTTCGTTGCAATGTCAGAAGACTTGCGCGTATTAATTATCAAACTAGCTGACCGCTTACATAATGTTTCCACCCTAGAACATGTACGACCTGACAAACGTATGCGTATTGCTGTTGAAACAATTGCCGTACATGCAGCACTCGCTGGACGTCTTGGTATGGGTAAACTTAAGGGAACACTTGAAGATTATGCATTCCCCTACGCATATCCAAAAGAATACGAAGAAACCAAAGCACTGTTTGATAAGCGCGTACCAGAAAGTCAAAAAACAATTCAAGAAGTACACAGCACTGTTGCAAAAACACTAGAAGAATTTACTATCAAAGATTTTACTATCGATTCACGCATTAAGCACCTCTACAGCCTGTATCGTAAATTAACAAAATACCAAATGGATATAGACCGTATTTACGATATCGTTGCACTGCGCGTACAAGTGAAAACAGTAGCTGACTGTTATCAGGTTCTCGGCCTTGTCCACATGCTATGGAAACCAATTCCTGGCCGTATCAAAGACTACATTGCCCTACCGAAACCTAACGGCTACCAATCCCTCCATACCACAGTGGTGACTGAGCACGGTATTATTGAAATTCAGATTCGTACTTATGCAATGAACCAAGAAGCAGAAATGGGTGTGGCATCTCACTTCCTATATAAAGAAAACAAATTTGATAAAGGCGCACTGCCATCGAACAAAAGTCTCGGTTGGCTAGATGAGCTTCGGGAACTACAAGGAGTAGTAAGTACGCCGAGCCGTTTTCTTGAACAACTCAATCACGACCTCTTCAAAAATCGTATTTTCGTATTCACTCCAAAAGGAGATGTTATTGACCTTCCAGAAGATGCTAGTCCTATCGACTTCTCATACGCTATACACTCTGCTATTGGCGAGTCTACGAGTGCTGCCCGTATTAATGGCAAGATGGCTCAACTTGGAGCAAAACTCAAGAATGGAGACATTGTAGACATCATTACAAGCAAGGGCTCAAAGCCTTCAACAAAGTGGTTGGACTATGCCAAGACCACAATGGCACGTCGTAAGATCAAAGCATACATTGCTGAGCACGGCGGACTATTACAGAAGTTTTTGGTGAAAGAATAACTATTTACAATGAAAAGTTTTTGAGGTTGTATAAATCATCCACCTCTTCTTCACTCTTAGTAGCTTCTTCTTTATTACGATCGTCTAGCGATTCAATCAATTCCTTTTCTGATTCAGGTGATGATTCAAAAACAATTTCACCATCTGGACTTCGAATAATCTCTACTTCGCCCGCCATAGCTTCAGCAAAGGCTGGGACTGCTTCTGTTACTTCAATAGTAACTGGTACGGCAGGTTGCTGTAGTGCGGTAACTGCTGTAGCAACTTCAGTATTACTACTCGGATCCTTTTGTTTCAATACTGTCAAAATCAAATCGAGATCATCGTTAGAGAAGTAATCAATGGTGATTTTTCCTCCTGCCTCTTTTGGTTCAATATGCACACGAGTACCAAGACTCTCTTGCAACTGTTGTTCGATTTGCATAAGCTCTGCATTTGGAATTAACGACTGTTTACGAACCTTATCTGTCGCAATACGACGAGCAATGCGCTCTGCTTCACGCACAGTGATTTTACGAAATTGAATTTCCTTGAACAGCGTCGCCTGTTCTTCTGGGCGACTTGAAAGCATCAACAAGGGGCGCGTGTGGCCTTCATTAATTTTTCCTACTGAGAGTGCATCAAGAATTTCTTGTGGCAACGCAAGCAAGCGAACAGTATTAGAAACATATTCACGACTCTTGCCAACTTTCTGACCAATTTGTACATGAGTAAATTTAAATTCATCAACGAGACGAGCAAAGGCACGAGCACGTTCTACGGCATTCAGATCTTCACGCTGTAAGTTTTCAATAATCGCTAATTCAAGCTTCATCATTGAGTCATCACCAATACGAATAATTGCTGGTACTTCTACAAGTCCTGCAAGCTTCGATGCACGCAGGCGGCGTTCTCCTGCAATCAATTCATATTCTGTTACTAGTCCTCCATCAGGGGTTTCGCGCTCAACGCGAGATACTACTAATGGTTGCAAAATGCCGTACTGACGAATTGAATCTGAAAGGTCTTTTAATGGGCCTGGTTCAAATTCACGACGGGGTTGGTACGGGTTTGGGACAATCTTATCGACCTCAATAAAGAAAATGGAATTGGAATATAGGTTGGACATGGCCATAGTGTAACATATCGTCGATTTGAAATAATGTGAAAAAAATGTAATGATAGGGCCAGGTTGCCACTATTCTCCTGGACTGTGGCAACCTATCCCACTGACGTCATACCTATGGCGAAGTGAGAGCCGATGTGGCGGAATGGTAGACGCGATCGACTCAAAATCGATTATTCGCAAGGATGTGGAGGTTCGAGTCCTCTCTTCGGCACAAATGAAAACCCCTATAATAGTTGTCTGTGGACCAACATCAACTGGTAAAAGTGATTATGCAGTAACTCTTGCAAAAGAACGCAATGGTGAGATTATTTCTGCTGATTCACGACAAGTATACAAAGGTCTAGATATTGGCAGTGGTAAAATCACTGCAAAAGAAATGCGAGGCGTTCCACATCATTTACTTGATGTAGCCAACCCCAAAAGAACATTCAATATTGTTCGGTATAAAAAGTTAGCAGACAAAGCCATTGCTGACATTGTTAAACGTGGCAACATTCCTATCATTGTAGGTGGTACAGGTTTCTATATTGATGCAGTAATTTTCAATCAACAACTCCCCGCAGTAAAACCAAATCCTTTATTACGCAAGGCACTAAGTAAGCTTTCTCTTTTTGAACTGCAAGAAAAATTACAACAACTCGACAGTGAGCGATACGAAACAATTGATATTCATAACAAGGTACGATTAGTGCGTGCGATTGAAATAGCTACAGCTATTGGATCAGTCCCTAAAATTGAAAAAAGTTCTCAATTTGAAGTTGAGTGGATTTATCTTGATCATCCTGATGAAGTATTGAAAGAACTCATTCATGATCGTCTTTTGAAACGTGTGCGCAAGGGTATGATAAAAGAGGTGGAACAGCTTCACAAACAAGGTGTGGCCTGGTCACGACTTGAAGCTCTTGGTTTGGAATATCGATACATAGCATTGTACTTACAAAATAAACTTTCAATGACTAGCATGCTAGAACAGCTTGAAAATACTATTTGGCAGTATGTAAAACGCCAGCGTACCTGGTTCAAAAAATACACAAAGTAACAACAGGGGTTTAACCCCTTTTGATAGTTTTGTATGAGAGTGACCTTATTTTATTAGCTGAAATAAGAATATAAAACAAAAGGGGGTTAAACCCCTACATTTTTGTTATAATTCTGAAATGAATAGACTTGAAGAACGTATTCGTGGCTTTCTCAGCCATTACCCTAAACTATACGCATTAATAGCAGGTATTGGCGTAGTACTGTTTTGGCGCGGTGTATGGAATTCGGTAGATATTATCCATACAGTATTTGATCATTACAAAACATATTCATCTATCACTGATACTCCAATCATCTGGTGGGATGGCCCACTATCATTTGTTGTCGGTACAATTATCTTATATTTCACAGGTGCGTTTGTTTCTAGTTTGATCGGTAACGAACTTATCTTGTCTGGCCTCCGAGGTGAGAAAAAATTAAACCAGAAGACTGAAATAGAAGTAAAAACAGAAAGTAGTTCTATTGCTGAAATCAAAGATGAATTAGCAATGATTACTCAAAAGTTAGAAGAGCTCGAAATTCAAATCGATACTAAGGAATAAATTTTATAAAAATAACTTTGTATTAAAATAAAAAAACAGGCCAGAATAAATCTGACCTGAATAGTACAAAAAAAACAGCATTCGGTGACATAAAAACCTTAAGCAAAGATGCTTTGTTCAGATGGGGGAGAAACTACATAGCCATTAATACATAATTGATATCTTTCCTTTTGTTGTAACGATGGGAAAATATTATCTAAATATGAAGACTGGGCAACAACTGTCTCTGTAATTAAACCAGGGGCAATTTCATCAATCCATGAGGGCTTGACTGTAGTGCAATTTGTTAAAAGATTAAGTATTCTTGGCATTCCATATCTTCCCGATTTAATCGTAATATTTTTTGGTTTGCCAACAACAAATTGTAGTGAAGAAAATAAGCCGAAGCTATTTAATACACTATTTTTATCTAAATCTCTGCGATCGCTTTGCCCATCTGTAAACCTACCGTAACTGTTGTAATACAAACAATCGATCATGCCGGATAAAATACATTTAAGTACTGCTTCTTCATTTTGAGAATTAGCACTTTCCTTTTTTTCATCATAGCCTAAATCTTTTGCAATATTATGGAGCTGACCGCGAATCTCGACAGCAATGCCATAACCTTTTTTTGAAATACCACGTTCCTCTAAACGATTGTATCCAATATTTTTAGCAGCAGTATATAAATCAAATTCACAAAGTAAATCTGAAGAATATTTTTTACTACCTACCAGCTCTCTCCAAGATCGATATTGATAAGGATCATTCGACCTGGGATTGTATTTAATGGTACCGTAATTGGTTTCCATTATAGCTGCAATGGTTAACATCGTTGATAAACATTTTTGTTTAGTAGCCTCGATAATCATACGAGCTGTACGAACACTGGTCGGAAAAGTATTAATTTCTCTTCCCAGACTTGTAATATTACCTTTTTCATCTAATGCACCCAAAACAATCAGCGTCTTTTTTGCAAGAACTAATTGCTCAATATCTGGCTGGTGATAAAACTGTAACTCAGTCGCATCAAGCGAAGCAGCTGCGAGTCTCAATACCATCTGATCAAGTCGCAAACGTTTTATGTCAGGCGTTGAATACTGATCAAAAAAATCATACATCTTATCATTACATAAAGTGTAGCCACCTGGTCCTACCCTACCGGCACGTCCTGCCCGTTGTATAGCATCAGATTTTGATATTGTATTTAATGTCAGTGTCTCAACACCGTTTCTTAATTCAATAACTTTTTCTAACCCTGAATCAACAACATGATGAATGTCGGCAATAGTAATTGATGTTTGAGCAATATTAGTACTTAAAATTACTTTTGGTAGTGTATAAGTAGAAAATACCTTGGCTTGATCTGATGGTGATAAATCACCATGCAGTTGAAGCACGTGTGCTTTAATAAAAATATCTAAAAGATCTTTTTCTACAGCAGCAATTTCTGGCTTACCCGCTAAAAATACTAATACATTTTTTCCCTGATTCACCTGTATTATAATTTCATCAATTAATTCACTCGATGAACGCTGGGCAACAATTCCGCCACCATATGGCGAACCTTTAACTGGAAACATTCTACCCGGCACTTTAATAACCGGCGCATTGAAGAAATGCTCACTAAGACCGGCGTGGTCTATTGTGGCTGACATTAAAACAATTTTTATATTAGCTGTTTTAGAAACAATCATGTTTCTGCACCAGGCAACCAATGTTTCAATATTAATATTCCACTCATGCACTTCGTCAATAATCAAAACAATGCCCTGACTACTAATTTTTTTAGACTTTTTTGTTAACTCTCTTACTAACTGAAGACCATCGGTACAGAATAGACATCTTGTATCTATACTATCCTTACGATCTTCAGCAGTGCGGTAGCCAACAGCTGTTCCAAACACTACACCCATTTCATTTGCGACTCTTTCAGAAACAGTTCTGGCTGGTAAACGACGTGGCTGAGTGATTACTACTTCGTAATCTGTTTCTTCCATAATCATTTGTACTACTTGCGTAGTTTTGCCCGATCCTGTTTCCGCCGCAATAATTGTCACGGGGTTTTGATTAATAGTACTGGTGATTTTTTCTGCAAATGCAAAAATTGGTAACGTTTTGTTCATTTAGTCCTTCCTCCTGAAGGTTTTTATGATGTTCCTTAACCACTATACTGAGGAACGTTGATGTGAATGATATACAAAAATAGTGGTTTTTTCGTATA
>CAIOXK010000026.1 GCA_903862255.1 Candidatus Nomurabacteria bacterium
AAAAGAAAACCACCCTGTAGTAGGATGGTTTATATATGTTGAGTTAGAAGGTTTTAGTTTTTGAGTTTTAGTTTTTTGTTTGGAAAGAACAACTAGTGTTGTACGGAGTTAAATGGATTAGTTTGTTTATTCACAAGGAATGATTACGAACAAGTATTTGTAATCGAATGTGTGATGATCTGTATAGGATCTATAATTGTAAAGGCCTTTCGGTCTTTTGTGGAGAAATTATTTAATTGAGAAAGATCTCTTACCTACAAGTATAGTGCAGACAATTAATTATGCAAAGAGGGGGCAGTGGATAACTATCTTTTACTATGAAATTTCTTATGCACATCGCGTAATTGTTTATCGGTGATGTGTGTATAAATCTGTGTAGTAGCAATGTTTGCATGACCAAGCATTACTTGCACACTACGAATATCTGCACCGTTAGATAGGAGGTCTGTTGCAAATGAGTGGCGCAATACGTGGGGTGTAACTTTCTTTGAAATACCTGCCTTAATTGCATATTCCTGAACAATGCGTTCAATTGATCGAGGTGTGAGCCTTGCAGCGGCACTGTTGCGTGAATTGTTAACAAACATCGCTTCTTCCATATCTTTTCGTGCTTTTAAATATACCTTGATAGCATCCTTGGCTTCTTCTGAAAGAAATACTACACGCACCTTTTCCCCCTTACCGCGAATAGAAAATTCATCTCGAGTCAGGTCGAGATCTCTATTAAGAGAGCAGAGTTCTGCTAGGCGCAACCCTGTCGAAAAAAATAATTCTAGTAACGCTTTGTCACGAAATGCTTTAAGTCGGGCTTCGTCCGACATAGCCTTGGCGGAGTCGGGAGCTTTCAATAGACGAATAAGCTCATCTGTAGAAATAAGATCAAGATCACGGGCGCCAACTTTTGCCAACTCAATAACGTCAGGACTAACCGAAATAATATTGATCTTCTTTAGATATTTTAAAAATGAGCGCAACGCTATCATATGATAGTTCTGCGTTGTTTTTTTCATCGTATTACCACCCTGCCCCTTTGTTTTCATCCCGGGAGCACGATTTAATTGAACGCGAAACTGGCGAATAGCAGATTCTGTGATATCTGATGGCTTTTTAACACTCATTTGTTCAAAAAACTTAGTAAGGTAATGATCGTAGTTTCGACTCGTCAGAGGACTACGCCCTTTTTCAATTTCAATGTATTCCAAAAATTGAGCTTTTGCGTCTGAGATAGTCATATATTACATATAGTATATCTCACTATTGCCATATTTTACGACTATAGTGCCCTGCTTGCTTTTTATAGCTGGTTGTGGTATGATACTTACATCATGTTAACGACCAAGAAAAAACAATCAGTAATCAAGAAGCACCAGGAGCATACTACAGACACTGGATCAAAGACAGTTCAGGTAGCCATGCTTACACAGCGCATCGAAACATTAGCTGATCACTTGAAGACACACAAGAAGGACAATCACTCTCGCCGTGGACTTATCAAGATGGTAGCAGATCGTCGCGGTCACCTAAAGATTCTTGAAAAAACCAGTCCTGAAAAGCACAAAGCTGCTCTAAAGATTATCAAAGCTTAAGTAAATCCCTCAACATAGCTCGGGATAAAATATAAAGACCTCTCATAATATATGAGAGGTCTTTATATTTTAGGTGTATAATCAACACATGGCAGTTATAAAACAAAAAGATCAGCGTGTGGGAATTTTCATAGATGCACAAAACCTGTACCACACAGCAAAAAATCTTTATAAAAGAAAAGTAAATTTTGGTAACGTAGTAAAAGACTTATTAGCCGGACGAACACTTATTCGTTCAATAGCATATGTTATCACCACTGAGAACGGTGACGAAACAGCATTTTTGAGTGCGCTTATTAAAGCAGGAATTGAAACAAAATCTAAAGATCTGCAAATTTTTTATGATGGTAGCAAAAAAGCAGACTGGGACATCGGACTAACGATTGATGCTGTATCGATGGCACCAAAACTCGATACTATTATTATAGTATCCGGTGACGGTGACTTTGTCCCACTGTGTAATTATTTGCGTTATCACCATGGTGTTCAAGTCGAAGCAGCAACTTTTGGAAAGTCTGCATCATCAGCCCTAAAAGAAGTAGTTGATGAATTTGTCGACCTATCTGATAATCATAAAAAATATTTAATTGGTTACTAATATATAACAACTACGTAATGGACCCAATTAAGCCCAATATAATAATCGAAACTCCTGAAACTGATCTCGCGAAAGAAAGGCAGCATGCAATGTCACATACATATCAAGACGATTTGGCTAAGGCTATGAATGCGACTGAGGTAGGGGACGTACAAAAAATGCTAACAGAAGCTCGCGAACAAGAAACAGAGGCAGCAATTGAAGTAGAGGAGTTGCAAGAAAAAAAATGGTACAGCACGACAAGTCTTATCTTAATCCTATTAACCCTTGGAGTAATAGCATACGGTGCATATTACTATATGCACCTTACAGTACCAGTACAGCCAGCTATTTCAGTTGGCGTATTTCAAAATAGCGACCCTATTGTTGTAAGCACAACAACAATTAAAGACGTAATTGCTTCACTCAAAACTTCAACTAGCCTAACTGTGGGAAAGCCAACACTAGTTAATCTTATTACCGACGCACAATCGAAGACTCCAATCTCAACAGCACAACTATACTCATTTATTGGAGCATCGCTTACAGAACCATTGGCAGCATCAATAAATAGTGCCCGCCTTGGTGTAGTAAATACTGGACAAGATGTACTACCATTCATTGTGGCATCAATCTCTGATCCAGAAAAAGCTTCAAATGAATTTACTATTGCAGAGCCAATACTTCTTAATATGTTTGCACCGGCACTTAATATTAATACCGCTACAATTCCTCAACAGCCAGCACAGGTATTCAGGAGCCAATATTTTTACAATCTTCCTGTACGAAGCCTATATACTACTGACACTACTACAAATCAACCAAAAATTATTTTCCTATACGGGTATGCAACAAATAATGTATTAGTAATAACAACAGCCCCTGAAGTATTAAAGGCTGTATACGATACAGTAATTTCCCAACATTAATTAACATTGTCATCTTGTGCTTTTGCTCTAGCATGTTAGTATACGGGGTATGAATACACAGTCTTTTAAAGAAAAGCTAGAAATTGAAAAGAAGAGTTTGGAAGAGGAATTGAGCCAAATTGGAATTTTCAATACAGAAACCAATGTATGGGAAGCTACTCCTGATCAAGACATGATGGGTGAAATTGATGATAATGATGCAGCTGATCGCTTTGAAGACTTCGAGGAGCGTACAGCAATGGTAACAACACTTCAGTCTCGTCTTGGCGATATCAACATTGCACTAGGTAAGATTGAAAGCAATACTTTTGGTATGTGCGAAGTATGTAACAGTCCGATTGAAGATGATCGTCTTAATGCAAATCCAGCCGCGCGTACCGATAAGGCTCACATGAACGAATAACTTTAGTTTTTATTGAATATGAAAATGCCATACTACACGTATGGCATTTTCTATTATTAACAGTGCACAGCTTACAGGACTAGGAGCCTCGGGGGTGGCCGTCGAGACTGATATTAGTAGGGGGTTGTATCTATTTCAAATCGTAGGACTACCTGATAAGGCTGTCGAAGAAGCAAGAGAGCGGGTAACTAGTGCCTTAAGAAATAGTCTTAACAAAAATCCAAAATCAGAAAACGCAAAGATTATAGTAAGTCTTTCACCTGCAGAAATTAAAAAAGAGGGCTCGTATTTCGATATCGCTATTGCATTAGGATACCTGACTGCCAGTGAAACGATACATTTCGATGCAACAAACAAAGTATTTGTTGGAGAACTAGGGCTAAATGGAGATGTTAGACCTATTCGTGGATTATTGTCCATTGCCTTATGGGCTAAACAAAAAGGCGTTGCTGAACTATATATACCAATAGGAAATGAGAGGGAGGCGCAACTTGTTGAGGGTGTAACTTTTTTTCTTGTGCCTACACTATCTGCACTAGTTGATCATCTACTAGGAGCCGAGTATTTGAATACTGTTTCACCATCAATACGTATTGAGACGCATGAACATAGGGGTATTGATTTTGGTGATGTAAAAGGACAAGTAGTAGCAAAGAGGGCTCTAACTATCGCAGCTAGCGGTGGACACAACATAGTACTATATGGACCACCTGGTACAGGCAAGACAATGCTCGCAAAAGCTTTTCATGGCATATTGCCCGCTCTATCTAATGAACATTTCTTGGAGGTCGCAACAATATATTCTAGTATCGGACTAATTGATACAGTACTTAGCGGGAATCCTCCATTACGCAACCCTCACCATAGCGCATCACATATCGCCATCATTGGCGGCGGTTCAAATATTCGACCGGGAGATATTACACTTTCGCATCGTGGTATTTTATACCTAGATGAATTTCCCGAATTCGATCGACGCGTGATCGAAGCATTACGTGAACCACTTGAAGATGGCAGTATCACTGTTGCCAGAGCAAAAGGTAGTGTACGATTTCCCGCAGAATTTATTTTACTTGCAGCTATGAATCCTTGTCCGTGTGGATACCGAGGAAGCGGTATCAAACCTTGCAGTTGCACAGGAGTAGAGATTGCTCGATACAATAAAAAACTTTCTGGACCGATCATGGACCGTATCGACCTATGGGTACCAGTGCAACACATTGAGTATGAGTCATTGCACGAAGTAGGAAATAATAATGAAAGTATTCGAGTACAACAAAAAGTCCGTGAACTGAGATCACTGCAAGAAGTACGGGTAGGGAAACTCAATGGCGCAATGTCGTCACAAGAAGTTCATACAAAAAGCAATCTCACAGAAAGCGCCAAGAAACAATTACAACAGTTTGCAGAGCGTATGAAATTATCCCCACGATCATATCTTCGAACTATAAAAGTCTCGCGCACTATCGCGGATTTAGATGGATCTCCAACAATAGAGGAGAGGCATGTTTTAGAGGCACTTCAATATCGTCCAAAGTTGGATTCGTAATTAAAAAATTTTCATCCCCAATACCACCATAGTCACATCATCACAGATAGCTGGGCGCAAGAGATAAAAATAAAAGGTCCGTTTCAGGACTTTTTATTTTTGTCTCTGCAGCATGGGTACGGGAGGTACGTACCTTAAATTGAATACACAGTTCCTTTCGCGTCTGACCCCCATGGATTTGTTGCTCCACGAATTTCGAAGTGCAGGTGAGCGCCAGTAACTTTTCCAGTTCTTCCAGAAAAACCAATCGGTTCACCTTGAGTAACTACTTCACCGAGAGTAACAGAAACTTGTGAAAGGTGAGCGTACAAAGTTTGTGTATTGTTTGGATGAGAAACAACAATATAGTTACCGTACCCTCCATTATATTTTCCATCACCACTTGCAACAATGATCGTACCGTCAGCAGCTGCATGCACAGTTGTACCAACTGGGGCGGCGATATCGATAGCATTCACATCATGAATACCTTGACTTAACCTTCCTGAAATAGGCTGTGCATAATATCCACGAATGTCTTCTGAGGGAATAGCATATTTTGCGGCCGCTGGGGTTTGTTTCACTACAATAGAATATGTATCTTCAGTTACAGGATTTGTCACAGTCATAGTTGTTCCTGGTGTAGGTGTAAGTACTGGAGTAACTGGTATTTCAATCTGAGAAATATTTTCTGGAACAGTTGCCACATCATGAGTAGATGACGCAGTTGAAGTAGTATCAAGAGGCTCTACATTTGGAATATGTAACTTCATCCCGAGTTTCAGGCTATCCGCATTGTCCAGATCATTTGCATTCAAAATATCATTTTGATCTGCGCCGAATTTTTCAGCAATCTGACTAAGAGTGTCCCCGTTTTTTACCTCGTAAATAATTCCACTAGTAGGGAGAATAGTAAGAGTATCGCCAACCTTAATTGTTGCTTTACTACTGATGCCGTTTGACCAGCGAATAGTGTTCACAGAGATATCAAATTTCTGAGCAATACTCGAAAGAGTGTCACCTTTCTTAACTGTATATCTAGAGATAGTATTGTCACCGACAACAGAAACACTGTTGGCAGTTATTTTCTCACCCTTCACTAAGACTTTAGTTTTTGAAACATTTTTTTTATTTTTCGCAGCAGTCTTTTTTACTACAGCTGGGACAGGCTTAGAAACTTTTGCTGGGCTTTTTTTGGTTGCAGCAAAGGCTGTCGTCGAAGCGAAACTAAGAAGTGCGATTGTTATAATAAGGAACGCGATGCGTTTCCTTGGTAAATCGATAGGTACCATAAGGTTATGCAGATAATCATAGCAAGGATTATAGGGTAATTTATATAACACAACACCCATATAATGACGTCAATCGTTTTTAGTAAAAATACCTTGAAAATACTAGGGATTGACACTTTTTAAGATAATTTGTGAAATCTAGTATGTCCTGAAGCCCTTATAGAATATGGCTAATTTTCCATTCTGATTTCTTCGCCCGCCGTAGATTTATCGAAGGAGGGTGGGTGTTCTTTAGGTGTTACAATTGAGGGATGCAATTTCTAGAAGGACTAAATGACGCCCAAAAAAAAGCTGTACTAACAAAAGAAGGGCCTTTATTAATAGTGGCAGGAGCTGGGGCTGGTAAGACAAAAACAATTGTTCATCGTATTTGTAATTTAATCGAGGGAGGCGTTTCACCGAGTGGAATCCTTGCCGTTACATTTACCAACAAGGCTGCGAAGGAAATGCGAGAGAGAGTAATCTCACAACTTGAAACTATTCCTTCTGCGCTTCGCACTCCTGGTATACCGTTCGTTAGTACGTTTCATAGCCTTGGAGTATTTTTACTCAGAAAGTTTGGAGCATACGATACTCAGGTGAAACGTTTCACCATTCTTGATGATGGAGACACAATGTCTCTAATAAAAGAATCATTGCAATACTTTGGACTTGATCCAAAAATGAACGAACCGCGTGCAATACGAAGTCTAATCAGTCGTTCAGCCAATGCACTGCAAGACCCTGATAAACTTCTGAATGATAGTAATCCGCGAAACAGAATCACAGGACAAGTATGGAAACGTTACACAGCACTTAAGCGTGAACAAAAATCACTCGACTTTGATGATTTGTTATTGGAAACAGTGAAACTACTTGAAGGCAATGAAACGGTTCGTGCCTGGTGTCATGACACATGGCAGTACATCCACATCGATGAGTACCAAGATACCAATGAGGTGCAGTATCGCATTGCTAAAGCACTCGCGGGTAGTAGAAAAAATTTATGTGTAGTGGGAGACTCTGATCAAAGTATTTATTCTTGGCGCGGAGCAAACATCAAAAATATTTTGGAGTTCGAGCGAGACTATCCTGAAGCAACAGTGGTACTACTTGAAGAAAATTATCGATCAACAAAAACTGTCATTGCTGCCGCAAACGTGATCGTGAATAAAAATACGTACCGTACTCCGAAAGAACTTTTTACCAACAATGCCGAAGGGGAGCTGATCTCTGTGTACTCAGCATATGACGAAAACGATGAAGCAAAATTTATTGCAGAACAATGTATCGAAAAAATTGATCAGGGCGAGAAACCAGAAGACATCGCGATTTTGTTCCGTACAAATTTCCAATCTCGCGCACTCGAAGAAGCGCTACTGTCGTACAGCGTTCCTTACCAAGTACTCGGTGTGAAATTCTTCGAACGCAAAGAAGTGAAAGATGTGCTTTCATACATTCGCGCCGCCCAATATCGTGACAGTATTGTTGATATCAAACGTACCATCAACACTCCTGTTCGAGGTATTGGAAAAGTAACGATTGATAAATTATTTTCTACTCGATCAGTAGAACTTCCATATGGTGAACTTTCTGGTAAGGGATTGCTTTCTGTAAAAACTTTTTTTGAACTTCTTGATCGTGTGAAAGATTTTTCTGAAATTCATTCTGTATCAGAAACTATTAAATACATCATTGTAGAAAGTGGCATGCAGAAGGCATATAAAGAAGACAAGGTTGATGGGGAAGAACGTCTTGAGAACCTGGAAGAATTAGTGACACTTGGTTTGCGGTACGATCACTATGATGGATTCGAGGGGTTAGAAAAATTATTGGAAGATGCAACGCTAATGAGCGACCAAGATAATTTGGACAAAGATAGTGGTAGTGATAAAAATAAAAAAGGTGCTGAAAAAAATGGTGTGAAGTTGATGACAATTCACGCGGCCAAAGGATTAGAGTTCGGAACAGTTTTTGTAACTGGACTTGAGCATGGATTATTTCCACACCAGCGTGATGCAAAGCTCACTGGAGCAGATGCAGAAGAAGAGCGCCGACTCATGTATGTGGCAGTGACTCGTGCTCGTAGAAAATTATATTTGACCTACGCAAGTATGCGAACAATTTTTGGCATGCGTGACGTTCGACTTCCATCTGAATTTTTGATGGATGTGCCAGATGAATATATTCAACGTGAAAGTCGCAGCGGTTCTGAGTCGGGCTTTACTGTCTTCCTCTAGTAGTGCACTATGGTGAGATGAAAGCAAAGAAACATCTTGGGCAGCATTTCTTAAAATCTGAAAGTGCTCTTAGAAAAATTTTAGAGGCAGGACAAGTAAATACTGAAGACAGTATTCTTGAAATCGGACCGGGCACTGGAGCACTAACAGACTTTCTTGTAGGTAAATCAAAGAAGGTAATTGCTATTGAAAAGGATCGCGACTTGATTCCACTATTGGAGGAAAAATATTCAAAGGAAATTGCGGGGAATGGCTTTGAATTAGTAGAGGCAGATATTTTGAAGTTTGATCCATCATTACTCTCCGGAAGATTCGATACACCTCACTACAAACTAATTGCTAACATTCCGTATTATATTACTGGTGCTATCATCGAAAAATTCCTTAGTACACCATTTCAACCGACATGTATGGTTGTACTCATTCAAAAAGAAGTGGCTGAGCGCATTATTGCTCGTGACCACAAAGAAAGTATTTTATCGATTGCTGTGAAAGCATACGGTATTCCAAAACTTGTTGCAAAAGTGCCGCCAGGAGCTTTTGTGCCGCCACCATCAGTTGATTCAGCCATTCTTTCAATTGAGGGAATTACTCGTGATTTCTTTGTTGATGCAGATGAAGCGCTCTTCTTTAAGGTATTGAAGGGTGTATTCGGTAAAAAACGTAAGCAAATTGGCGGTAGTCTAGCAGAACTACTCGGTAATAAAGAAAAAACTACACTAGCTTTAGAAAAATCTGGCATCGATGGTAAAACTCGCCCGGAAGATATTTCTCTTGAAACTTGGAAAAAACTGACACAAGCACTGCAATAGCACTAGGTTGAAAAACTGGAACACGCTATAATAAAAAAATGAAAAAACATATGATCATTAGTATTGCAATCGTTGCCATACTATTAATAGTACCAATGGTGGCCCACGCAGCATTTACTAGATCTTTTGGTGGCAAAGTAAAACTAACATCAGTCCCACTTATTACTTGTACAGGTAGCGGTACAGGCCCAGTAGTAATTTCAAATACTAAAGGATTTCCGCTGTATGCAACAGATGAATCAAATGCTCCTGCAGTAGGCGATTTCATTCTTGGCAAAGTGAATATCATACCAGAATTCAGCACATGCCAGCTCCAAGTAGGAACTTTTAAAATTCCTTTTCCAGTCACAGATACGAGTAAATACAAAATTTCTGGGGGGTCTGGTCGCTTTGGCGGTTTTGGATTTTAACCTTATATAATATGCCTCCTGTAACTACATCATCTGGCCCAAGTAAACAATTTATAATTCGAGGAGTAATTGCTATTACCCTGATTGCAGTTATTCTTGTAGTGCAAACTACATGGTTCTATAACATTTTTCATAAGACAAAAAAAGTTGCCAAGACAGATATCGGCAATCTGACCATAAACGATGTTACTTCAAAAGACTCGAATGGTAATGGTATTCCTGACTGGGAAGAACAACTCTGGGGACTTGACCCAACAGTCTTATATACAGAAGGCAAGACAAATGAAGAAATTATTAAAGAAAAAAAACTTACTCTTGGTATTACCGACTCGAATGCCGGGGTACCGCAAAATCAAACTGACGCTATAGCACAAAAACTCTTTAGCATTACTACAGCATTGAGCCAAAATGACAATATTGATGATACCGAACTGCAAAATGTTGCAAACCAACTAGGCTCTTCTGTAAATGTTGACTCTATTAGTAATAAGTATTCATTAAAGAATATTCATACAGTACCGACATCAACAGCCTCACTAACAGCTTATTACAAAGCTCTGAGTGCAATAACGAACAAATATAATATTAATCAAGGGGATATTACTATTATTGTGCAAGCGGCAGAAACAGGGGATTACAGTCAACTAACCCAACTTACACCAATGGGTGTTGCATATACCACTATGGCAAAAGAACTCACAGCAGTTAAAGTACCTGTGGGGGTGGCCCAATACCATCTCGATATTATTAATAGCTTTGCTGGTGTAGCAACATCATTTGGATACTTGCAACAAATGGAAGACGACGGTACACAAGCCCTTGTTGGGGTTGCGTTATATAAAGTATATTTCACAAGAGGACAAAGTGCTTTGTATGATTTAGATATTTATTTAACAAAATACGGTATACTTAGTTCATAACATTATGTCATTCTGGAAAAAAAGTATTATAACCTTCACACTAGTCGGCATTGTTGCTTTTTCACTACCAAAAAATGCAAATGCTTTGGATTGTGCCCCTGGTCAACAGCCAGATATAACAGGTAATACTTGTGTTGCTGTACCTGTTAAAAGCTATACTATCCCACTTCCACAGGCCACTACCGTTAATTGTAACTATCTCACCGGTGCAGACAAAAGCAAATGCTTAAATGATGCCGCTTCACCAACAGTACAGAAATTTAACCCTAATGTAAAAATCAACTCAGGTAACTCTTACCAAGGTATTTCTATTAGTGGGGTAGGTGGCGCTATTGCTAGTTGTACAAATGTAGGTGGGTTTTTAATAAATACAGCAAGTAAATTTCTTGAAAAAACTACGTTTGTAAAAAGTATTAAATCTGCCTTTGGTTTCGGGGGAGACGATGACAAAGTAAGTACTACTGATACCACAACCCAAGACAAAATTGACGCCACAAACAAAACAACTAACTGTTTGAACGGTATTGCATATGCTGTTGCAAAAAACACATTGGCACAGGTTACCAACAAGACACTAAACTGGGTAAATACTGGACTAAACGGTAATCCACTATATGTGCAAAACAAAGGGTCGTTTTTGACTACTATTGCAAATAAACAGGTTAAATCATATCTTGCAGCACTGCCACAGACTGATTCAATCTTTGGTAATGCCCTTGAGTCAGGTATTAGACAAGGAATTACCGGCCGTTCAGATGGCATGCTTAATGTATATCCAAATACCCCACAAGCACAATCATACAAATCTTTTCTTACCGACTTCACTTCTGGTGGATGGGACTCATTTCTCAACCCTTCATATAATGCTATCGGGGCACTATTTACAGCTACTGATACCTTAGATAAGAGTATTGCTTCTCAAAAACAAGATGCTTCTGATGAGATTCAACGCAATAACGGCTTTCTTGATATGAAACACTGCGTGAAATATGCTGACAGCAATTTTACTCAGACAAGTACAGCAATATCAGGAGGGCTTTCAAGTAATCCTACTTGCGTACAATGGCAAACCGATACTCCTGGCTCTGTAATTGCAGCTCAAGTACAAACAATAACAACTTCACCTGTCAGACAACTAGAGTATGCTGACAAGATCAATGAAGTACTTGGTGGATTTTTTGATAGTTTTGTAAACAGTTTGCTACAAAAAGGCTTGCGCGGCAGCGGTACACAAGGTAGCACTGTTGATTTCGGCTTTAGCTCATCTGGAGATAACGTAGTACTAGACCCAAATGGTAATGCATTAAATACATCGGCAACAGACACTGGGTCATTGGGATACCAATCATCACAAGGAGGCAATGGTATCGATCAAAATTTTGACATATCTCGACCGCAACAATTTCGCCTTATTTTACAAACACAATACGACTTCCTCGTCCGTACGAAAGATTCTCAGGCAGCACTAAACAGAATCATGCCTGATCTCGGCGCTCTTGATTATTGTATTCCTGGACCAAACCCTAACTGGTCAGCTGGCGCGTCCTCAAACCTAGAAGCAATGTTTGGCTCTTTGTCACAAGCTGACCCAACAAAAACAAATACATACCACACAGTGATAGAGAACATTCCGGTCGTTGGGTCATTCATAGGTACAATACTCGGGATCTTCGACCATGCAGGGCAAGCGCCTCCTATTTGGGAGTCCCCAGGGTATCTTAATGATCCTGTAACAGGTACTACAATTCAAGTACCGCGTGTCTTTTTCACCTCTTGGGCACATGCATCTGATAGTCTAAGCGTAGCATCAATCTCATCAGCGTATCACCAGGCATTCACATATGTAGCAGATCAATACTCATATTGGAACAATCCTCAGCCATATACAGATGCATTTTCACCAGTCACTTACTCAGCCACACCTGTCGAGCATGCATTTCTTGCTGCGGCACAAAATGACACCGATAAGAGCTATGTTGAAGGATTTTTGGCAGATACAAAAACAAACCTATATAGTATTTTGAGCTATAACAAGGCTGCCTCTGCTATTGATACCCAATACGATACAAATATCGGTCAAACAGAAAACAATATTCGTCAAATGTTAGTAATACAGAAACAAATTGATGATATTGTTAGTAAAGCAAAAGCAGACTATATCAAAAAACGAGCGGCTGAAGGCAATCCTGTTGATATGCAGTGTATTAATAACGCTTACCAAATTGACGGTAGCCCAATCGTACCAATTGCACCACAAGAACAAACAGGGGGGCAAGATCCTATCGAGGCACATGCATCTGAATCAAGTAATTTCTTCTATAAGAATATCGCTATATAATACCAACGCCATATGAAACGAATTTTTAAAATTATCCTCATTCTTATTGCAGTATTCTTCCTTATTTTGGGGATGATGTGGCTTATTGGTCGCAACAAAGCAATTAAAAATGGCAAGCAGCCATTGACTTTCCGTCAATTTCTAGGGCTGAGCACAAAACAAAATTCAGCAAAAACAGCTGCCGGCGAAGGAACTTCACAATTCAATGCTGACGGAACACCTAAGAACACAAGCGGGGGGGACGGCTCAGGAGCAAATGGTCTTGGAGGGAACGGTATAGACACAAGCGGCTTAGGAGGTATCGGCATTGGCGGAGCTGGAAATGTAAATATTAGTAATTTCACTAATGGTATAAGTAGCCCTGGAGGCAACTTAAACGGAAATACTAATCCTATTACTAGCACTAACAATAGCGGCAACAGTACATCTGGTAATGGTACTGGAGCAAATAGCTCATCGGGTGGTGATGCAAACTCACCGGGGAATTCTGATTCCGGCAGTAGCGCTGTATGTAGTGATGACGACACAAATATTCCTTTCACCCCAGACCAGTTAGCACAGCTTAACATTCTACAAAGTAGATTTTATACACTAGCACAAACTTTACACAACGATACTGATGTTGAAACAGAGCTAGCAAACCACGACGCGTTTAAAAACAAAGCTGACTCTATCCTTGAGCTCTATGCGTATTGTGAATCAAAACTACCGACAATTAACAGTGATCCGTCAAATGACAATAAATTGAAGCTTCATATAGCTACACCATTCTGGCGGTCATATTACAGTAATTCAGATATTGCTACATATGTTAAACAGCAAACAGGGATTACTATTCCAGCAACAGACCCAGCACAAGACAGTTTGTCATTCCTAACATTTACGGGGGATACTCTAAATCATGTAACTACTGTTCACGATACTAGTACTGACAATCCTGAATCACCACTTCCTCGAAGTAATATTGACCAGCTTTTACCTGGCGTAGCACTTATTCGTGGACCATACGGACTTGTAACATTTTCTTCACCTCAATCAGTTCCAAATACAGGATCTTCATTGCATGATTTCGGTATCATGGAACCTGTTGTAGAAAAGTTTTTGCGCGTGAATTTGTGGTAAAAAATAACGTTGACGTGATACACTATACGAGTGTCCGCACGTCTACTTCGTCGCATAAAAACTTCTTTTTCTCGTTTGAGTAAAACATTCTTTTTCACTATCGCAACATTGCTGCTAGTGATTCTTTTACCGTCAAAAATCCTAGCCGCAGTACCTGATGCAACTACGCAAAACAACTATCCGACATACTTAAACCTCTTTGATGCACCAGGAAGCGGACTTGTTATACCTGACGGTGGAGCACTTGTACAAGACGCTACCACAAAATCTATTACTGGATTAAAGGTAAACATAAATGTTGGTTTTACTTCAGTAGATACCAATCTAGTACAGGCGCGCTGGGATCATATTCAGAATGACACACTAACAGGAAACTATTCAACTAATGATAGTTTTATTATTCGTGTCTGTGACACACTTAGCCCAACAAGCTGCTGGCTCAACAACATTCCGTATTACGATAAACTCGATGACAGTTCCGGTATTTTAAATGTACTCACATCTGTAAAAGATGGTGCAGTAAAACAAAGCGCCTTACTTAGTAACCTAAGTATTCTTAGCTCTGATTCTGTCGGTAAAAAATGGAAATACACAAAAGTAGCCGGGAAGAACGAAGGCACTATCAGTGATTTCACCTCATTAGTATTACCAAAAGGCTCAACCGTTGAGGCGACTATGTGGTATTGTGCTGACAAAGTTGATGGCGGCGAAAAAGATGGCAGTGCTGCATATGCAAACAGTCCAAACAATGACAATATGGCAACTTTCGGAACTCTCTGTGGAGGTGATACATATTTCCGTGTTGGCACTCCGTTACAAATATCAATTCCAACCAACGATGCTGCAGTGCAAGCACAGGTAAATACACAACAAGCAACAACTACAGGGTCAGGTATTACTGATAACCTTCCTCGCTGTGGAATACTTTGGGGGCAATCGGGTACTATTAATGGTTGTGCAGCTCGTATTGCATACGGTATTTATTGGCTGACTGCGACTATAGCCGGACTGCTTGGCAAAATGTTTGACTTCTTCTTAGGGTATTCATTAAGCGATACATCATACCGCTTCGCATTTGCTATTACTGGATGGAAACTGGTACGAGATATTGCCAATGTATTTTTCATCATTCTGATGGTTTGGGCAGGGTTCTCAGCTGTGATCGATACAAATACCGGTGCAATGCGTAAGGTAGTAGTAAACCTTATTGTTAACGCATTACTGATTAACTTCAGTCTTTTTGCTACACACGTCATCATTGACCTTTCAAATGTGACTGCTCGTATGTTCTACAGTCAGATGATTGTTTGTGATCAAGTAAATATAGTAGCAGGGAAGTGTGATGCGGCGCATGCCAAAACAGGTACTGGTGGGTATTGGCCATTGTCAGAAAAAATTGTCTCTGCTTTCAACCCGCAACAGCTTTTCCAAGCTTCTATTTTGCAAAGCACTCCTGGGACATCAAGTTCAAGCAATCAACTCAACGTCAACTCTCAAACCGTCGGTACTGCTAACCCAAACTCTGAAACAGACCAAGCCAATTATTTTGGTATCGTTTGTATTGTTGCTGCCATTATTATGGTGGGTGTTGCTATCATGTTTTTCAAGGTAACATTTCTTTTTGTTGGAAGAATAGTAGGCCTCTATATATGTATGATCTTTTCTCCATTCGCGTTTTTGAGTCGAGACATTCCACTACTGGGAGGTATTGCGAAACTACGTTGGGGCGATTGGGTTAAAGAAGTTACATCATACGCACTGATGGCACCATTGTTTATGTTTTTCCTTTATATTATCTATACATTTCTTTCTAGTGATTTCGCGGCGCAGATCGGATACAAAGACCCTTCTGGAAGTTTCTTTGCTCTAGCCTTAGGAGTAGCTATCCCGATGATCATTATTTTTCTACTACTTGAACAGGCACAATCTACGGCAGAGAGCTATGCTGGTGATATCGGTAAAAAAATTCAGGGGTGGGGAAGTGCAGCAACAAGCATGGTTGCAGGTGCCGCATTAGGTGTAGCTACAGGTGGAGCGGCTTTGGCAGGGAGAAACGTTGTAGGCAGACTTGGTGCTCGACTTGAAAACTCTGAAACACTACAAGGAGCGTCAGCTAAGGGAGGAATATTAGGTTGGGCCGCTGACAAAACTATAAGCAGAGGTAGTGCGCTTTCAAAAAATACTTTTGATTTAAGAAATACTGAAGCTGGTAAAAATATACAAAAAAGAACAGGTATTAATCTTAATAATAAACTAACAAGCTTCGTTGGTGCTGGTACAAAAAATACTGACGGTGGCTTCAAAGGAGCTGTTAGTAGGGAAGAGAAAACAATTAATGAGCGTGCCGACCGCTTCCGTTTGAGCAAGGCTGCAGAAGGTGCTCAAAACGAAAAAAATAAAAACTGGGAAAAAGATTATCAAACTCACCGTGATGCGGCAGAGAGTACTGCAATTAGTAATGATACTGTTTTTGACGAACTGCAGACAAGACGTGATTATGAAGAAGCACAAAAAAATGCAAAAAATGCTCGTCCTAAGAGTGCTGCAGAGATTAATCTTGAGCGTGAAAAACAGTTCAAAGATTCACTGGAAAAGCGAAGTGTACTTTCTAATCCACTTGCTGCAGTTGCGGAAGTTGTTACAAATCGTTTCACTGCTCCGACAGGCGCAGCTGGTACGGCAAGTGCCGCATATGGCGCTGCAACTGCAGCTACAGGAGCAGTTCTTGGTGGGGTTGGTGCCGTTGCAGCAGCGGCAGTTGTTGGGCAAGGAGCTATTCAGAGTGCTGCTCTTAAAAACGTAGTTCTCTCCCGAGCTGATAAAAATAAAGATGCACTTAGTTCAACTCAGCGAACAAAGGCTGAGGCAAAACTTCAAAACAGTCAGGCCGAACTTACAAAACTGGGCGGTAAACTCAAAAAAATTGGTGAAGAACTTGGTGGATTCAGAGGAGGAGCTCAACACAATGTCCCATATAACAAAATTACCAGTGCAGATATTCTGGAATACCAAAATGAAAAGAAGGTGAAAATTGAAAGAATACAGGCTATTACTGTTACTAAACAAAACGAAATGGCTCATCTGCAAGAAGGAATTGATGATGATAAAGAATACATTAAAAATAATGCTGGTAATCCTGCAATGGCAGCCCTGGTTGCAGCTGCTCAAGCCCGTATTGCTACAAAACGCGCAGATCAAAATACCATTCGTACTACTATTGCTGAAAATAAAAATGATGAATCTAAACTTAATAAAGAAATGGCTGACGCGCGTTCTGCATTAACAGAATACAACCGCACACAAAGCGATATTGCTACCATTCGTGGCGAATTAAAGATATAATAACTGAATGGACCCGGTACAAAACCAAGAAGAAGTTTCTGGCATAGCCGCACTTGCCCAAACACAAGAGGGCATGGCTGCATTGGTTGCATCTAATGCATTTATGGAAGATCTTAATAGTGATATTACCCTAACTGATGAGCAATACATTATTATTGATGGCGAGATAACTATGTACTTTTCAGAAAATAAGAGTGCTGAAGATGTTATCAGTACTGTGCGTGAACATTTATTATTTTCACTTCGTCCAGAAATAGCTGAGAGATTAGTTCATCGTGTCGACTCATTTCTGCAATTACATAAACATGTACTACCAGAAACCATAGAAACAAAGAATACTGCTGAACCTGCAATACTGCACCAAGCAGAACCAGCATCAAACCTTTCAAGTATAACTAGCCGCCTACAACAACCATCAGCCACAATACCAAGTACTCGCGACTACACACTACAGAAAGGAATAGTGCCAGACAACCTACCAATTACAGAACCAGCAACAGAATCAGCTGACCCTACAATAAAACCATTGCTGATTGACCCTTACCATGAATCAATAGACAATATATAAGTATGCAATTCAAAGTGCCACAATTCATTGATATCGAAGATAAAGTTTTCGGACCATTAACTTTTAAACAGTTCGTTTATATTGCTGGCGGGGCAGGATTAGCATATTTGGCATGGCATTTTTTACCAACAATTATCGCGATTGTAGTTGCTCCAGCAATTGCAATCTTTGCAGTAGCCCTGGCATTCATGAAATACAACGATAAGCCGTTTATTAATGTAGTTGAGTCGTATATCAATTTCTATAGTCATGCTCGTCTTTATTTATGGCACAAAGACTCAGACAAAAATGACGCACTCACTCGACCACACACTACACTTTCTGGTGACCGTGCTACAATGAGCGAGAGCAAACTCAAGACACTATCTTGGAGTGTCGACGTGATTGATCCTAAAAAATAATCACCTTAAAATCTCATGGCTTCAGTATCATCAACTCCTGCACAACAATTTGTTCCTGTACAAGAAGTACGCGATGGTGTCGTGGTATTAAAAGACGGGTCACTTTGTACTATATTACTGGTTTCATCGATCAACCTCAGTCTTAAATCGTACGATGAGCAGCGCGCAACACTAATGCAGTTTCAAAACTTTCTTAATACGCTCGATTTTCCTGTACAAATCGTAGTTCAGTCTCGTCGATATGATGTTCGTCCTTATATTTTAACATTAGAAAATCGCCTCAAACAACAAGAAGAGCAGTTACTACAAGTCCAAACTCGTGAATATATCCAATTTATTCAGACATTTACGGATCAAGTAAATGTAATGCGTAAATCATTTTTTGTTATTGTTCCATATGTTCCTGCTGTATTGAAAACAAATTCAGGTCTTGGTAAGTTTTTTTCATTTCTACAAAGCAAATCAAGAACAGAAGGTGGTGCGATCAGTGATTTCGAAGAAGAGCGCACTCAACTAGAACAACGCGTTAGTGTTGTTGACCAAGGGCTTTCAGGTGTTGGCTTGCGTCTTGTACAACTCGGCACACAAGAGGTGATTGAAGTACTCTACAAAACATTCAACCCAGGTGAGAGCACTTCTCAATCTAACGGATAGTACCCACTGATGATATACTATAGCCATGAAAGATAACGGCGGACTCCTACCAATCTCAAATGACCAGGTTCATGAGTGGGAAACAATGGAATTGGCGGACAAAATTGCCCCTTCTGCTATTGAAATAACTCCGAAGTCGATGCGTATCGGCGACAAAATCGTTCGTACTTTTTTTGTTATCTCATACCCCCGATACTTAACTGATAACTGGCTAACACCTATCATCAACCTTGATAAGATTTTTGACATAGCTATTTATATTAACCCGATTGAAACAGGGGAGTTATTAAAACACTTCCAAAAAAAGATTGCTGAAGTAGAAAGCCAGATCATTGTTCGCCAACAAAAAGGTCTTGTGCGTGACCCAATGCTTGATACTGCACGAGAAGATCTCGAGGAGCTTCGTGACAACCTCACACAAGCACAAGAAAAAATGTTTGATCTAGGCATGTATATTACAATCTATGCCGATAATGAAACTGATCTTTTTCGTACAGAAAGTGAAATCAAGTCGTTGTTGGAATCAAAGCTTATCTATATAAAACCAACACTATTTCAAGAAGAAGACGGCTTCAAAACCGTTGCACCGCTTGGTACAGATAAGTTGCAAGTAACTCAAAAACTTAATTCTGAACCAATTTCTAGTATGTTTCCATTCGTTTCGTTCGACCTAACTAGCGAAACAGGTATTCTATATGGAGTAAACCGTCACAATTCTAGTCTAGTTATATTTGATCGCTTCAGTTTAGAAAACTACAACTCTATTATTTTCGCCAAATCTGGTGCGGGTAAAAGTTACGCGACTAAGCTTGAAATCATTCGAACATTGATGTTTGATACTGATGTTATTGTGATCGACCCTGAAAGAGAATACGAATACCTTGCCGAAGCAATTGGTGGGCGTTATTTTAATATTTCACTTTCATCAGACCACCATATTAACCCTTTTGATCTTCCTATTCCACGCGAAGACGAGTCTGCTGCTGACGTATTACGCAGTAACATTATTAACCTAGTAGGACTCTTCCGTATTATGCTCGGTGGGTTAAGTGCCGAAGAAGACTCAATCATTGACCGTGCAATTACAGAAACATATTCATTGAAAGATATCAGTGCTGACTCTGATTTTACTACAATTGAACCGCCACTATTATCCGACTTTGAAATGGTACTTTCTGGTATGGAGGGGACTGACTCTCTCTTACAGCGCCTTACAAAATATACTCATGGTTCATGGGCAAGCTTTATCAACCAGCCAACAAACGTTGATATTAATAAGAAATTCGTTGTATTCTCTGTGCGTGATATGGAAGACGACCTTAAACCTGCTGCTATGTATATAGTTACGCACTTTATTTGGAATGCTGTTCGCAAACAGCTCAAAAAGCGCTTACTCGTAGTGGATGAGGCGTGGTGGATGATGAAATCAGATGACACTGCTTCATTCTTATATTCAATTGCAAAACGTGGACGTAAGTATTACCTTGGTCTTTGTACTATTACCCAAGACGTTGGCGATTTCATGAAAAGCCCATATGGCGTGCCAATTATCACTAACTCATCTATTCAATTGCTTCTGAAACAATCTCCATCAACAATGGATGTACTACAAAAAACATTTAACCTGACTGACGAGGAAAAGTATTTATTACTTGAATCTGGAGTAGGGGAAGGAATTTTCTTTGCTGGACTTAAACATGTAGCTATTAAAATCATTGCCTCATACACCGAAGACCAGATCATCACCTCTGACCCATCACAGGTTATTTCTATCCAAAAAGCCAAGCAGGAATTTTCTCAACAAAGAGCATAACGCATATACTTTTGCTATACTAAATACGTGAAACGTTTCTCTCTCATAATAGCCACTGTTCTTACTAGCATCACAATCGCTGTATTTTTTGTTGCACATATTGTACATGCTCAAAGCGCCCAAATCGACCTTAATATTACCAGCGTTCCAGTAAACCCATTACCATTACAAAAAACAGTTATTTCTTTACAAAGCTACAGTGCTGATATTACACAAGCAGATATTTCTTGGAAATATAACAGTAAGGTTATCAGTAGTGGCAAAGGGCAAACAAGTATCACCATTACTGCGCCAGCAAGCGGTGTCACTGGAACCATTATTGCCACTGTTTCTGGGGGTAGTTTTGATACTACCTCTAGTACATTAATACTTCGTCCTGCAAGTGTTGATATGCTATGGGAGGGGGCTGATAGCTATACACCACCATTTTATAAAGGATTACCACTACCCTCGATTGGGGGAGTTATTCGTATTATGGCAGTACCTTCAATTAATGCACCTAAGTCGATGACTTACTCATGGAGTCAAAACGGTGAAGCACTACAAAATGCTTCCGGGTATGCAAAAAATGCAATTTTAATTCAAAACGATGGACTAACCACTACTGAACATATAGAAGTAACAGAAAAAAATGGCTCTTTCACCGGTAATAATAATGCCGATATAACACCCGGAGACCCTGTTATAGCAGGATATTTTAACAACGATGGTTTTATAGACTATGCAAATGGTTCTACTAGCGATCTTTCTACTACTGCGCCGGGTGTGCTTATTCACTTTGAACCGTACTATTTTTCAACACCTATTAGCTTGAGCCATGACCTTACCTTCACATATGAAGATGATACTGGTGCAGAATTGACTCCTAATACTTTGAAAAATGAACTGCCACTTTCTCGCCCAGATAATGGCGGTCAGTCTGCATTCAAAACAACAATTAGTACTATTATATTTAACCTGCAAAACGTTACTAAGCGATTTACAGTAAATTTCAACTAACTTTCGTGATAAACTAATGGTATGAAAAAAATACTGTGGCTGACATTTATTTTTGTACTACTTTTTGTAGGTCATAGTTTTGCCGACTACACCCTTAGTGTTGTTCCAAAAGGAGTAAATATAACAGCGACACTTAGTGGTGTACCTAGTGGGCGTGATATTTATAAACTTGTATTACAGACAGATAATTTTGATGCAACAAATACCTATAGCGGAAAAACACCCTCTAGTGTTCAAATAGCAGGGGATAGTACATTATCACAAGTAACAATAACACCTCCACAAACCACAGGTTCTGTAAAATGGACATTGGTTAATCTTAAAGCAAATACGACATATTATGCTCGCGTTGTAGATTTCCCAGCACTTGGAGGAACAGGTAAATTTATTACTTCAGCAGTATTAATTAAAACAGGTACCATTAGTATCCCTATACAACCCCTAAGTACAACCCTTGGAGAGGGTGGGAGTATTACCGTTTCTGGTAAAGTAAATATCAATAGTATTCCTGGTTTCAGCGCTAGTAATTTCACAGCAGTACTGTATTACACAGAAACACCGGTAGCAGCATCAGCGACATCACTCCCTGACGGTAAGGGTCCATTGCGAAGTGAAGATAGTAATGGTAAGGATGGTATTAATGATGATGGAACATATTATTGGCATATTAACTCTCTCAGTCCGAGTACAACATACTATATTCAACAAGTTGTAACACTGTATGGTAACTCAACAAGCGATACAATTGATCACTTCAATAGTAGTACTGGAAATATTATTGCATCCTCTGCTGACCAGGCAAGCTATGATGTAAAACATAGTTACACACTACTTTCCGGCTTTCCAGATCTAACAGTACTTCCAGACCCCGATCTTTGTGCACAACAGCGAGCAACAGCTGCAGCATCAGGAACAGCTGGGCCGAAGTTTTGTGATATGAATGATGTTATTAATTATTTTCTTAGTCTATTAATTGCTCTTTCTGCTGTTTCATTAGTATTTCGTCTAATGTATGAAGGCTATAAATACATGACAAGTGATGTTCCTTTTCTTAAAGCCTCTGCAAAAAGTGGTTTCTTCGCAGCATTAGGAGGATTACTTATTGCAATGACTTCATATATTATTTTAAATACAGTAAATCCCAAATTAGTAACAAATGCTAATATCGGACCTACAACACTCGCAATCGGAGTAACCCAACCTGATGAAGATACTGTCCCTATTATTAACCAAGGAAGCATTAGCGCCCCTGGCGGACCTATTGGGGCATGCCAAGTCGGACTAGTAAAAGTAACAGTACAAAAATCGTCATTTATTGCATGTAAATCGATTTCATCAAATCTAAGCTTAATGCTCACAGCAGCATATGCCCAAGGAATTACACTTGAGGGCGGTGGGTTCAGAACAAAAAATGAACAAATTGCCTTGCGTACCGCCCATTGTAATGGTGACTTAACTAGTCCAAAGGCTATATGTAAACCACCAACAGCAGTACCAGGACACTCAAATCATGAAAGCGGCCTAGCATTCGATTTCACTTGCGATAATGCTTCTAATACAATTCAGACACATGACAATAAGTGTTACATCTGGCTATCAAATAATGCTGCAAACTATGGCTTAAAAAACTTTTCTAAAGAACCGTGGCACTGGTCAGTCGACGGCAGATAGTGTAGTACAATATTCATATGCGAAAAGCGCTCATAATCTTATTGATACTTATTTTTCTTGTTGCAGGGGTATATTTTTTCTATATCAAACCAAATACACAAGCAGGGAAGCCTGTGCCAAATATACTTACTTCTTTCTTTCCAAAGACAACAAGTATTGGTAGTAACTTTGGTTCAGACACTAACCCTGATGGAACAGCTACCAACACCACTATCGCACCAGCAATAGAGCCCGCACTAAAACAACTCTCACCACGACCAATCGCTGGATATACTGTTTATAGTCTTAGTAATACCGTTTCAACACCATCAACAAACCCGAAGGTGAAACCAGTAATAACTGTTACTATTGATCATTTTATTCGATATGTTTCTCGAATAAATGGTTATGTATATGAAATAAAAAACAAAGATATTCCTCTACAGATCAGTAATATTTTTATTCCCAATATCTATGAGGCATCTTTTGCTGACAACAATAATACAGCTATTTTACGATTCTTGCGTGCTGACAACAATACAATCGCGACATATACAGTACCTATTCCAGCACTAAATTCAGATGGTACCCGCACACAAATTCCCGGTATTTACTTACAAGACAACATATACAACTTAACTGTATCACCTGACCAAAAAAATCTGCTTCGTGTCACTCGAGATAGTACTGGAACAATACTTAGCACATCAACTACAAGAGGCGCATCTGTTAAAAAATTGTTTACCTCTACTTTTATGTCATGGTTACCACAATGGGTGAATTCTGGTATTTATTTACAAACAAAAGCAGCCTCAAAAGTTGATGGGTATGTTTACCTATTAGATCAAAAAAACTCTCGATTAAGCCGTATTACGGGAAATATTAAAGGGCTTACTACTTCTATAAGCCCTAGTGGTCAATATATATTATATTCAGAAAGTTCAGGCTCAGGTTTTTCTACCAAGCTCTATAACACCAAAACAAGCACTGTTTCTACCATTAGTTTAAATATTTTACCTGAGAAATGTGTATGGTTAAAAAATGAAGATCTCATCTGTGCAGGAAGTGATTCAGTTGACCCTGCCATTTATCCAGATGGATGGTATGCCGGCATTAATCATTTTAGTGACAACCTTTATCGTATTAGTACTGCTTCAAATAATTTCAGCACAATCTATACAGCAGGTACACCAACATATGATATGACAAACTTACAAGTAGACGAAGACCGAGGGTTGGTATTCTTTATCGACAAAAATACAGGGTTACTTTGGCAATATAGATATTAAAGAATTAATTTATTACGCACTGTCTTACGAAGATATAATTCCTGTAAGATAGAAAAGAGGTTCGCTACTGACCAGTACAGTGCGACAGCGGCTGCAAGGCGACTAGCGATCACTATGATGATAATTGGGAGGACATACTTAGTTTGTACAGCAAGACTCTGTGCGAGTTGATTTTGCATATTATTATCACCCTTGCGTGAAGGAGCAGAAGGGGATGGAGCAAGAAATGCCTGAATACCTTGTGTAATACCAGCCAATATCGCAAGAGGAAGAAATGGTTTAGTGATATCGATCAAACCAATAAACATATTTTTAAGATTGTCAGTACTCAAAAATGAATATAGGTGTTGCGGTTGAACGATTCCGTTTGAGAATGTGCGATACAGTGCAAGAAGGATAGGGATTTGAATGATCAAATATAAACAGCCTGAAAAAGGATTAATCTTTTCATCCTTGTAGAGTTCCATTGTTGCCTTAGCCTCTTCTTCTTTAGTTAAGCCCTTGTCTTTAATAGATTGAAGTTTTGGTTCCAATGCACGCATTTTGTATTGACCAATAATACTCTTCTTACTAAGAGGGAAGAGTACAAGACGTATAATAATCGTCACAACAACAACAGCTAGACCTACATCCTGACCGGTTATATGTTGAGCAATAAAGATCAGTGCATTATAGATTGGCTGGTAGATAACAATATTCCAAAGGGTAATCATGGAGCGATTATAGCATATTATGGTAGGTCAACTTGCGGATCATTGCCTGGGTGGCAACGGCTAATTCTATATATGGTTTTTCCTAATGCTTTCCAAAAAGGGAATTTTTTAAAACATTCTTGCCCATATTGGGAGCATGTGGGGTAAAAAATACAATGAGATCGTGTGTAGAATGGGGCAATAAATGTCCGATATAACCAGATTATTGCCAAAGCTATGTAATTAAAGGGATTTTTGTACCAACGCATCTAAATTAGTCTTAAGTTCTATATAAGACATATCATATACCTGTTTTGACACATATAGTATGCCTATAAAGGCTATTTTTTCATTTTTATCAAACAGGGTATATAACTGCCGACGAATCTTATTACGTAAAACCGCTCTTTTTTGATGTTTTGACCCGGTAACTACAGTAAAAGCTGTCTTATCCTGTGTAGTTTTAATATATTTCAGTGTCCCTAAACGATTAAAAACCACCTTTAAACCAGGGGTTTCCAATAGGGAACTAACTTGTCTACGGGTAAGCCGTTTAGTTGACGGCAGCATAGGCTAAACAGTAGTGAGCTGAGCACGACCTTTACGGCGACGTGCAAGCAATACTTTTCGGCCAGTAGCACTAGCACTTCGAACTAAAAATCCGTGTGTTGTTGCTCGCTTTTTCTTTTTTGGCTGGTATGTTTGAGACATATAGTAGGAGCACTATACACAAAATGGTTCTACAAATCAAGTAGTCAAAAATACTTTAATATCTGCTATAATCCACTCAATCCACAGCTTATCCACTTTTATTAGATAATGGGAAAAGTCTGTATGATGTAATCAATGGAAAACAATCTCTCTCAACTATGGAATACCTGTCTCGGTGTGATTGAATCACAACTAACTAAGGCTACTTTTACGACTTGGTTTAAAAATACTGGTATTAATAAAGAAGAGGAGGGGATTATTTATGTCAGCGTACCTAATGAATTCGTTCGTGAATGGTTAATGACAAAATACCAAAAACTTATATTAAAAACTATTGTTGAAAATGCCCCCCATATTCGTGCTGTAGAATTCATCATCAGTCGGCTTACCACTCCGGCACCAGTTAATGAAAACAATCTCTTTTCTTCATCAACGACAGAGCATCCTTCTACACTCCCATTACAAAATCTTTATATAAATAGAGATGACAACCTTAACCCTCGATATACATTCGATACGTTCATCGTAGGCCCTTTTAATGAACTAGCGTGTGCATCTGCCCAGGGTGTTGTTAAGCGTCTCCAGAACGCATATAACCCACTTTTTATCTATGGTTCAAGTGGTCTTGGAAAGACACACCTAATTCAGGCTGTGGGCAATGAAATTAAAAAATTATATCCAGACAAAAAAGTTCTTTATACCAGTTTAGAGAAATTTATGAATGAATATGTTTCTTCTGTGCAAAACAACCGCCAGCAATCTTTTCAAGACAAGTATTGTAAATTCGATGTATTAATCATGGATGATATTCAATTCATTTCTGGCAAAGAGGGTACACAAAACGCATTATTTCATATATTTAATGTGTTGTATGAGCAAAATAAAAATATTATTTTTTCATCAGATAAACACCCTAACCATATAATTGGCTTAGAGGATCGTCTCAAAACTCGCTTTAATGCTGGCATGACTATTGACATTCAAGAGCCAGATCTTGAGTCACGAATGGCTATTATTAAAGAAAAGAGTACTCATCAAGAATTTCCGCTTGAGCCTGAAGTGTTAGCTTATATAGCATCTGTTGTAACAGGTAGTATTCGTGAAATAGAAGGAGTATTAAATCTCATATCTATGCATTCTGGCATGCGCCAAAAAGCTATTAGTTTGAGTGAGATCAAGCTTTTAATTAAAAACAGTGTTAAGCCAAAACGTGTTATTTCGATTGATTCAGTAGTGAAAATGGTTTCTGATTATTACAACCTAGACGAACAAGTCATTTATGAAAAGACTCGTAGAAAAGAAATCGTGCGAGCCCGTCAAATCATCATGTTTGTTCTCCGTGAAGATTTTAACGAGTCATATCCATCAATTGGTGCGAAACTTGGTGGCAAAGACCACACTACAGTTATTCACTCTTATGAAAAAATTAAAGGCGAACTCGTTAGTGATCCGCATTTAATGAAAGAATTGGAAGATATCCGTATTCTGTTTAAATAATTGGGGAAAACTTTCGGATAAAACTATGAATAACTCAATGATAACTTTTCCAAATTTTCATAAACATAAAAACTCTGCATTTTCGGTATATATAATCCACAGAGGCACTCATAAAAATCAATTGAAAATAAAGAAGAATCTAGACTTATCCACAATCCACACCCTATATAGACTAACTTAAAGAAAAAGATAAAAAAATATGAATATAACTTGTACAACAGAAAAGTTGAAAAACGCCGTTAGTCTTGCAGAAAGAATGACAGGAAAAGCACTGACATTACCCACCCTTCATGCAATCCTTTTAATTGCATCAGGAAAAAGCATTAAGGTTCGATCAACAAACCTTACACTTGGTATTGAAATAGAAATTCCAGCTAATATTGAAGAAGAAGGAACAGTACTTATTAAAGGTGAAGTTCTTGCAAGTGTTTGTAATCACCTAAATGATGCCAGTGAGGTACGCCTTACTCTTGAACATGATAATCTAACTATTTCAACACCTCAACATACGACAGTGATTAAATCACTTCCTGCTGATGATTTTCCTACACTTCCTGCTGTAGAGGGTGAGCAGGTTGAAATTAAAACCTCTGTATTACAAGAAGGTATTCGTTCTGTCTACTTCTGTGCAGCTATTACAGATATTAAGCCAGAAATTGCTAGTATTTTTATTTACAGTGAAGAAAATAATCTTTGTTTTGTGGCTACTGACTCATTTCGCCTGGCTGAAAAGAAGATTTCAGTGAAAGGTATTCCAGAGATCTCTAAGATCCTTGTTCCTTTTAAGAATATTGCTGATATTCTTCGCGTTCTTGATGTAGCTCCGGAAACTATTCGCATTATGTATAGTCGCAATCAGATTGCTTTCTTTGCTAATGGGTTATATCTAACATCTCGCTTGATTGACGGCGGTTTTCCACCATATCAGCTAATTATCCCCAAAGAGACAGTGACTAAGGTGGTACTTCTTAAGCAAGAGCTTTTGAATACATTACGTCTTTCAACTATTTTTGCTGATAAATTTTTCCAAGTTTCATTTGCTATACCAGAAGATAAAAAGACTATTACACTAAGTTCGAAGAATAGTGATGTAGGCTCCTCAGTGTCTACTGTAGATGCAGCTATTGAGGGTGAACCTATTGAGGTGGACTTCAACCTTAAATACTTCCTAGATGTATTCCAGGCGCTTACAGGGGATAGTCTTACTATTTCCTTCACTCAACCAAATAAGCCAATAGTTGTTCGCAGTGTAAGTGATCCATCGTTTCTCTATTTATTAATGCCAACCAATCGTTAATATGGATCTCTTTCAATCTATCCTTTCTCAATTAAAAGATAAGATTGCTAAAGATGGTGCTGTAACTGAAGATAGTGCCAAAATCATTAGCGATATTGTGAAGACAACTATTACCCCTAATCAAATTACTATAGTAAAAGGTGTATTAAGGATTAAGGCATCTCCAACACTCAAAATGGTATTACTGCTCAATAATACTAAAATCTTGAAGGCATTACAGGAATCAGGAGTAAATATCCATCAAGTGCAATAAAACCGCGTCAGACGCGGTTTTATTGTTTCATTACTTATGTTCCTTGAGTGAATGTCACTATTTTTGAAATGGTACTTTTACCGTAGACACTATTTGTAGCATTAAAGGTAATAGTATGGAGTCCTGGTTTTAATCCGTAATCATTAGGGGTAAAGACAAAATGAAATGGATCGGGGAGTGTTGCGATGAAATTATTATCAATTAATACATCTACGCTTGTTAGTGGGTATTGTCCAGAAGTTGTTACGGTTACTTCTGCATTATCTGAAGTACTCATTGTTTCCCCTATACCACTAAGGTTTAAAGGTGAGGTAGTACCGGTCGTGCTGCCAGTATCATATCCAGCAGGAAGATCTGCCGTTGTAGTTGTTCCATATTTACTAGCGTTATTTGCCCACCATGTTTGCACAGAAGGTTCCCATAGGTGGAACTGCAGGTCACTGCTAGGATTGGTTGGTATTGCTCCACGAGGATTGGATTTAGTTACCCAGTAAAGGATATCATGGACATCTGTGATTACTTTTTCAACTGTTGCATCAGCGGGGGTACTATCTGTTGCACGAAGTCCTGTAACTTTATCAATTTTTACTGTTTGATTACCCATCCAAACACCTCGTAAAATTGGCTTCATTGTTGATGCATCAGGGTCAGGTATTGGTTCTTCGAATGGCGCACTCGGATATTTTGTTAATGCGTATTGCATAAACATTTTCCATGTCGGACCAGAGATAGCAGAACCCCCACTTTTCATAGGTGTATTATCGTTATTTCCTGACCAAACACCAACAGAAATTGAAGGAGTATATCCAACAGTCCACGCGTCACGATCATTGTTTGTAGTACCAGTCTTTACCGCAACCCCAGGGATAGTAATCAATGTAGTACCAAATGTAGGAATACGGGCAGTTGCATCAGCAAGTACATTATTCATAGTAAGTGCAACATTTTTATCCATCACAGTTGTTGGATTTGGTTGGTATTGTTCCAATACATTTCCATTATTATCATCAACCTCAAGAATGCCAGTCACTGGATTACGCACACCGCTATTTGCAAATACACCGTAAGCACTGGTCATATCAAGAAGTTTCACCTCACCACCACCAAGTACAAGTGATAGGCCAATTTCTGAGGGGTTAGTAAGAGTAGTAATACCCATTGCGTGTGCAGTATCAACTGCTGTTTGTACACCAACTAGATATAGGAGTTTCACTGACGGTACATTACGTGATTCAGCAATTGCACTACGAAGTGATATTGGCCCTTTAAATTTATTATCAAAGTTGTCAGGGTTGTAACAATCTTTTGAAGTAAATCCAGGAAGTGGTTGTTCAGCGGCGGTACAATTGGTAGAAAATTCAGTCGGTACATCAAATAATACAGTATCAGGTGTATATCCTTTTGCGAAAGCAGTTGCATATACAAATGGTTTGAATGAAGAGCCAGGCTGACGTAGTGCTGTAGCTGTGTTATATGCACCATCTATTTGCTTGTCAAAGTAATTACGAGAACCAACCATAGTCAAGATTTGTCCTGTTGTCGGGTCAATTGCTACAAGACTAGAATTGGAGGCATTATATTGTTTTTCATTACTCGCTACTTGTGTCGCAATAAGCTGCTCTGCTTTTTGCTGTAAATCATAATCAAGAGTGGTTTTGATAGTGTAACCATCATTATCTAAAACATCTTTACCATATTTCTGTTCTAGTTGATCGAGTATGTAAAATACAAAGTGAGGAGCCTTAATGCCAGTATTACTTGCCTGACTGAATGCAACTACTTCAGATTTTGATGAAGCTAGTTGGGCATCAGTGATATAACCATACTCTTTCATTTTTGAAAGAACGAGATTTTTTCGATTATCAAGATCTTTTTTATGAGAACCAAACGGGGAATAATATGTTGGAGCAGGAAGCATTGCGGCAATATATGCTGCTTGTGCAATGTCGAGCTGTGCAGCCGGGATACCGAAATATGATTGTGAAGCTTGCTCAACACCATATACTGTTCCACCAAGTGGTGCGTCATTAAGATAGATTTCCAAAATCTGATTTTTGCTAAATTGACGAGTAAGACGAATAGCCAATACCCATTCTTTTAATTTGCGGGCAACAGATTTATCGCCATTGAGTAATGTGTTCTTGATAATTTGTTGGGTAATAGTAGAGCCACCTTGAACATAACCACCATGGATAATATTTGTAAATAATGCACGCAAGATCGAAGTTGGGCGAATACCACTATTATGATAAAAATCCTGATCTTCAATAGAAATTACGGCTTTTTGGATAGGATCACCCATGCTTGCTAATGGGATTTGTGTACGTTTTACAGACTGGTGTGCATCATAAAGAACAATTTGACCTGTACGGTCAGTGATTTTTGACGAATTTGCAATCTGTCTTGCTTCAAATGTAGAGATGTCAGGAAGTTTGATAAAACTTGCCCAGATTAGTACCGCCCCGACCACTAATAAAATAAGTGCCAATAGTGCAAATAAGATTTTTTTCCATGGAAATCCATCGCGGTGTTTATGTTCTTTCATACCTTCAATCATAATAAAAATCCTTTAAAAAACAAAGGAAAATGGTACAATCGTACTAATGGATAAAAAACTAGAAAAAGACGAATTATTAGATATTTTATTGAACAAAGGTGTAGCAGATATTTTGCCAAACAAAGGATTTCTTGAAAAAGAACTTTCTACTGGTCGTAAACTATCTATTTATGCAGGATTTGATCCAACAGGGCCAACTCTTCATATTGGTCATACTATTAGTTTGCGTAAACTTCGTCATTTTCAAGATCTTGGACACCAGATTATTTTCCTCGTTGGGGACTTCACAGCACGTATTGGTGATCCAACTGACAAAACTTCTGCACGCAAACAATTAACTGAAAAAGAAATCAAGGTTAATTTGAAGCAATATAAAAAACAAGCAAGTAAATTTATCCGCTTCACAGGTAAGAATGCAGCGCAAATTAAATTCAATAATGACTGGCTAGGTAAAATGAAATTTGCAGATGTATTAGCATTGGCTTCAAATATGACAGTTGATCAAATGCTAAAGCGCGACATGTTTGCACGCCGTATCGAAGAAGAGAAGCCAATTTATATTCATGAATTTATGTACCCGTTGATGCAAGGGTATGATAGTGTCGCTATGAATGTTGATGGAGAAGTAGGTGGTAATGATCAGCTTTTCAACATGTTAGCAGGACGTACACTTCTTAAACAGTTGAAAAATAAGGAGAAATTTGTGATCACCATGAAGCTCTTGGAAGATAATAACGGCGCGAAAATGGGGAAGACGACTGGTAATATGATCAGTCTTGTTGATACGCCAGAGGATATGTATGGCAAAATTATGAGTTGGACGGACGGGCTTATTATTCCAGGTTTTGATTTGTGTACAGATTATACTCCTACTCAAGTTACATTTATTCAGGATGAATTAGATGCAGGTATCAATCCCCGCGATATTAAAATGCGCTTAGCGTTTGAAATAGTTGCTTCTTGTACAGATCAAAAAAGTGCACAACGGGCGGAAGAGTCATATGTGTCACTTTTTCAGAAAAAAGAAATTCATGAAAATATACCCGAAATCAAGGGTGGTAATAAAACACTCGAGGCAATTTTGATTGATGAAAAAATTGTCTCATCAAAAGGAGAGCTTCGCCGACTCATTGAATCAAAAGCTGTAACAAACTTTGAAACAAAAGCAGTCGTAACTATTGAGGACACAAAGAAAGAAGCACAGCTAATTGTTTATAAAATCGGTAAAAACCGTATTATACGTATTGTTTAAAGCTTAAATAAGTCACCAAGCATTTTGGACCATGTCGCTTGAAGATAGTTTACGACAAGAAAAGAAGGGATAAAGACAATAGTCAAAAGAAAAAACAGAAGCATTCTGCCTGCAAATACAAATAGTTTTTCTATGAAATCCATAACCGGTATCCTACCTGATAGGAGTGTATTGTAAAGTAGACGTTTTTATTGTATGTAGCGAAATGTATAAAATATCGTGCTACTATTAGTTCTATATGACTATAGTACTTACAGGAGGGAGTGGATTTATTGGTACAACACTATCGAAACGACTATTGGCACAAGGACATACAGTAGTGGTTATTGCCTTAACTCCTCCTTCTTTTACTCATCAAAACCTCTTTTTTATACAGTCTGATGTTGCCACACAGCCATTACCATATAATGTTCTGGAACACACAGATGCCATCATTAATCTTATAGGCGCTCCTATTAATGTAAAATGGACCGATCAAAACAAAAAAGCAATTCATGATAGTCGCATTAAGAGTACTGCCTCAATTGTCGCTGCGATTGCTGCGGCAAAAAGCCGTCCAACAGTATTTATCTCTGCTTCAGCCTCAGGGTTTTATGGCAATACCGGAGAAGTGATAACTGATGAACAATCTCCAAACGGAACAGGTTTTCTTGCTGGGGTGGTAATGGATTGGGAGGCAGAAGCGCGTAAGGCCACAGAATTTGGCGTCCGAGTTGTTTGTATCCGTACTTCACCGGTGATTGGTCATGGTGGACTAATGGCAGTAATCAAAAAATCTGCTTCCTGGGGGATTTTGCCGCGTTTGAAAAAAGAAGACTTCTGGTTTTCATGGATTTCTGAAATGGATATTGTAAATGCATATTTATTTGCACTAGAAACAAATACATTACAAGGTGTCGTGAATGCTTCGGCACCAGAACCGGTGCTGTATAGTACATTTTTGCAATCACTAAAAACAATATGGAATCATCGTATCGTTATTACAATACCAAAATGGTTAGGTAAAAAACTTTTCAAGGATGGGTATATAGAAATGACTAACGATAGTCGAGTAGTACCAAAAAGATTAGTAGATAAAGGGTTTGATTTTATATACCCAACAATAGAATCTGCAATAGCTGCATATGAAGAAAAATGATGTACTCACAACAGGGTGGAAGTCGTACGAACTCCTTGATTCAGGAGAGGGTAGAAAGCTAGAACGCTTTGCTGGTGTTATTCTTGACCGTCCAGATCCTCAAGCACTTTGGAAAAAAACAGCACCAGAAAAATGGCAGCAAGCCGATGCTCAATTTGTATGGGCAGATAAAGGCGATCGCTGGAGTGTAAATAAGGGTATTGCTGAAGATTGGAATATTGATTGGCAAGATATAAGCATCAACCTTTCTTTTAAAGGGTTTAAGCATGTCGGCATTTTTCCAGAACATTCAACACAGTGGGCTGAATTACAATCCTTAGGTAAAAAATATGATGGATTAAGAATGTTAAACCTTTTTGGTTATACAGGTGCGGCTAGTGTTGCTGCGGCACGATCTGGTATGAAGGTAACGCATGTTGATGCGTCGAAACAGACTATTCAAACAGTAAAAGATAATGCAGAATCGTCTGGACTTAAGGGTGACGCGATACGAGTGATTACTGATGATGCACTCAAATATGCAAAACGTCTCATACAAAGAGGTGAACAATTTGAAGTGATTGTGATGGACCCGCCAGCATTTGGTCGTGGACCAAAAGGGGAGGTGTGGAAGATTGAAGAAAAGATTCTAGAGCTAATGGCGTTATTGCCAGAATTACTTTCTGAAAATGCAAAGCTCGTTATTATGAATGGGTATGCTTCAGGATTTAGTGCTCGGACATTTGGAGAACTACTTTTTGACGTATTACCAAAAGGCTCAATTACATATGGCGAAATTGGTATTCAACAACAATCATCTGACCGACTTTTAACTACAGGTATTTATGCCAAATGGCAAGATCGATAATATCTCTATGATATAATTTAAATTATGGCTGCTATAAAAACTGAACCAAAGTATTCTTACCCAGGGGATCTTAAGGTTAAAAAAGGAATTAATGGTCTGGGATTATTCACCACAGTACCAATCAAAAAAGGGGACTGCATTATTGAATATGTAGGAGATATTCTTACGACTCAAGATGAAGTAAATGAACGAGGAGGGCAATATTTATTTGAGGTTTCATCAAAAAAAACTATAGATGGAACTGCTCGTACAAATACCGCTCGGTATATCAATCACGCATGTACGCCAAATTGTGAAGTAGAGATTCACAAAACACGAGTATTTATATATGCCAAGCGCAATATCAAAGAAGGGGAGGAGCTCTTTTATGACTATGGAAAAGATTTCTGGAATACACACATTAAACCAAAAGGATGTCGCTGTATGAAATGCACACTAAAGAGAGAAAAAGCTGCCATCACAGTATAAATAAAAAACCGCATATAAAGCGGTTTTTTTATTTGCTTAAAATTGATCGTCTTCTCCGTAGATTTCTTGAAGGATGATATCTTCAATTTCTTTTTTATCATCTGGTTCACCATCGTCAACTGGGTCAGCTAGTGGGTCTATCTCTGCAAGAGGGTCAATTACGTCAACATCATCTGTAAGATCAACTTCGTCTTCTACGACTAGTCCTACTGCGTCTTCTTCGTTAAGACCATCCTCTCCTTTTACATCATCAAATTCGCTCATGTGTTATCTAAATACAAATTAATTTTTATAGCATATTTGTAGCAGATACTCTTTTACTTTGCAATAGTCTATCTTGATTTTGGTGCAGGTTATAGATAATTATTTAAACGCATTGTACCTACTGCTGCCATACCTAAGGCAATTGCATCAATTTCATCATCTAATTTCTTTGAAATATCAATCTTTAATGTCAAAGCTACCATCTTTTGAACAGAAGTTTTGTCGGCATTGCCACTACCTGTCATACCTAACTTCACCGCTTGGGGGGATAATTCAATAAGTGGAATGGTATGAATACCAGCTAGTACTACTATTACTCCGCGAGACTCAGCAACAGCCATCACAGTTTTTTTATTAACTGAGAAAAAGAGCGTTTCAAGAGCTATAGCATCAGGTGTATATGTCGCAATTGCTTCGTCAATATTTTTGAATATAACCGCTAATCGCTGGGCATTACTTTCTTTTTTATCGGTAGTGATACACCAAGAGTGTTCAATGGTGGTTACGGTACCTGTTTTTATAACTGCAACACCGCAACGGTCATATCCAGGGTCGATAGCAAGGATGATTTGTTCAGTATTACTTTTCACGAATATAATCCTTACCCTTTTCTGTTAATTGTCGTCCGCGAGGAGTGCGTTCCAATAATCCAAGCTGGATCAAGTATGGCTCAGTTACATCTTCGATAGTACCATCGTCTTCACCAGTTGCTGCTGCAAGATTTTTTACACCAACTGGACCACCACTAAATTTATCGCGAATAGTTTTTAATAAATTAATGTCGTGTGCACTGAGACCGTTTTCATCAAGGCCAAGTAAGTTAAATGCTTCTGTCACATTTGCAGTATCAATTGCTTGATTATTCATTTGTGCATAGTCACGAACACGGCGAAGAAGGTAGTTGGCAATACGTGGGGTTTTGCGACTGCGCGCCGCAATAGCTTGATGTGCAATTTCAGGAAGATCAATATCAAGTAATTGCGCTGAACGTCCAAGGATACGAGCAATTTCTTCATCAGTATAAAATTCTAAACGATATGTCCCTCCAGAAAAACGAGAACGTAATGGGGCAGATAGCATACCGAAACGAGTTGTTGCACCAACTAGAGTAAATGGAGGTAGGTCAAGTTGTACAGTACGAGCAGAGGGGCCTTTACCAATCATGATATCCATCTTACCTGTTTCCATAACAGGGTAGAGCACCTCCTCAATAGTTTTGTTGAGTCGATGAATTTCATCGATGAATAACATGTCACCAGGTTGAAGGTTTGTCAGAATAGCAGCAAGGTCACCAACGCGTTCAATCGCTGGTCCTGATGTAAGTTTCACCTGGGCATTCATCTCTTTTGCAATCACATGTGCCAATGTAGTCTTACCAAGTCCTGGTGGGCCATAAAAAAGAATATGTTCAGGTGCTTGTCCGCGCGTTTTTGCAGCCCCAATAAGTATGGAGAGTGATTTTTTAATTTGCTCTTGCCCAACATAGTCTACAAAGGTTGTAGGGCGGAGCAGTGAGTCACTAAATTGTTCTTCGGGGGGTGTACTTGACATAAGTTGGTATCCATGCTATCCTATTATCAGATCAATAACAGATACATTCTACTACATATCTCCTGGAAAGAGGGTGAGTAAAAAATCTACTAAAAGAAGGTACTAATCTCTAAGCAGTCAGCCACAGGTTCTAAGTGTTTGCGCAGGACGTTTTGGTTTCGACTGGGGCTATCCTATAATCATGCTTTACTTATATGTCAACGCACATATAAGGACTGTTTAGAGATTAGTGAATTTTTTGTAACAATCGTTGTTGATAAAACATAAGCAATAAAAACAAAAACACCTCCTTGTATGGGGGTGTTTTTGTTTGTTTAATAAATTAGGGGACAGTCCCTATTTATTCTTCAAATAAAATTGATGATCAATAATAGAAAATGGTAAGTATGCCCAGAAAACCCAGAAACGATAGTGGTGGAAAGATTTATCATGTATTAAATAGAGCAAATAATAAAGCTAAGATATTTAACAATCACTCGGATTATGCACTTTTTGAGAACTTGTTAATAAAGGCTGTAAAACGTTTTAATATAAAATTATTTGCATATATAAATATGCCTAATCATTTTCATTTTGTTTTATATACACAAAACGCCGGCGATATGTCTAGGTTTATGCATTGGTTTTCGACTACATTTACTCAAACATGGCATGTTCATCACGGTACAACAGGAAATGGTCATGTATTTCAAAGCAGGTACAAATCTTTTCTTATTAAAAACGATGAACATTTACTACAAGTTTTATTGTATATTGAAAGAAATGCCTTAAAAGCCGGATTGGTTCACCGGGCCGAGTCATGGAGGTGGGGCAGTGCCTTTATAAAAAAATATGGAAACAAAAAGCAAAGAAATATGTTAACTGACTTGCCTATTCAAATTTCAAAAAATTATCAAGATATTTTAAATAATATACAGTGATTTTTTTAAACAAAAAACAGGGACTGTCCCTGTTTTTCCATATTTATTTTCTTTCGCTTAGGTCTACTACGGAAGCGAGTTCTTCGAAGTCGGTAATACCTTGGAGGATTTTCACAATACCATCCTCGCGCATGTCGAGGGTACCTTGCTTATCTGCTATTGCTTTGATGTCACGCTCTGTAGGGTTAGAGAGAATGATGTGTTCAATATTTGCATCCATTTCTACTACTTCGAATACACCGAGTCGTCCTTTGTATCCTGTCTTACCACAAATATCACAACCTTTGGCTGCCCATACTGTAGACACATCACGGTGTACTCCGAATTGCTCCATATTTTTTCCTAGAGCAACAGCATTGTTCCAGATCATATCAACAGTGGTTTTTTCTTCAGAGGTAATAGGTCGTTCGTATTTACACTTTTTACAAAGTACACGCACTAGACGTTGGGCAATAGAAAGCGAAAGTGCTGATACAAGAATCTTTGGATTAACATCAAGGTCAATCAAGCGGGGGATCACACCAGAAGCATTATTGGTGTGTAGTGTTGAAAATACGATGTGGCCAGTCAACGCAGATTCAACTGCAATTTTTGCTGTTTCGGAGTCGCGTATTTCTCCGACCATGATTACGTCTGGGTCCTGACGAAGAGCAGAACGAAGTCCTTCCAAAAAGGTATAGCCCTTTTTATGGTCTACTTGTGTTTGTGTAATACCAGTTAGGTGATATTCAATAGGGTCTTCAATGGTAATAATTTTTAATTCGTCACTAAAGATTTTTTGTAGGAAGGCATAGAGTGTTGTTGTTTTACCAGACCCTGTAGGACCAGTAAGAAGCACCATGCCGTTTGGTTTTTTAATACCCTTCATGAAGATGTCATACAGTGGTGCAGAAATACCAAGCGCATCGAGTTGTACGCGAATAGATTTTGGATTCAATATACGCAATACAATTGACTCACCATATGCCCCGGGAATCATTGATGTACGGAAACTAATTTCGTCTGTACCAAGAAAAGCACTGAAGCGCCCATCTTGAGGAACTGAGCTAATAGTAAGCTTCAACCCTGAGAGTAATTTGATACGGGTATTGATTTGTTTATATGTATTGAAATTAACTTTTGTAATGATGTGTAATACACCATCCAAACGAAAACGGATTTCTACATCATCTTGCATTGGTTCTACATGCACATCAGATGCTCCGATACCGATACCTGCTCCTAAAATAATTTCCAAAATACGAGAAAGATGGTGGACAGAGCTACTTTCATTAACTGCTTCAACAATTACACGCATTGCATCATCTATTGTTTTCACAGTTTGACTGAGGTTTAGTAGGACATCAGGAGATACATCAAGACCGCCTGCACGAGAACGTGTAGCATACGAAAGATCGGTATAGTGAGACCATACTTTCTCAATACTTTTTTCACTAGTCATTACCATTACTACTTCGTAACCCTCGCCTTCGATGAGTGTTTTGGCTTGCTGTGCCCCAAGCGCATTTGGCGAACGTACAGCAAGAAACAATTTTTTGTCGATAAGTTTATAGGGACCAACATCAAAAGACCGAGCCTGCTCTTCTGTTAATAGGCGAATAGCATCATTGTCGATTGATTGAGAGAGTAGGTTCACATACTGAAGGCCATATTGTGATTGTGCTAGCATCGCAACAACATCTTCCTCTTCTTCTTCACGAAGATTTTTTATTCTTTTGAGTTGATCAGTTTCATCGAATTGCACCATATGGTTATAGTATACATGAAAAAGCCCTCTTATTTTTTGATAAGAGGGCTTGAAGTACAGTAGTGCGTTTGTATTAATGATGTACACCTGAAGGGGGTGGTGTGGGTGGTGGTTGATAGCCACCGCCACTTTTTATTACCCTCGGTGCAGTTTTTAGAATGGGGTGAAAAGTTTTCGCAGTATCCTTTTTTATAGCAGGACTAAACGAGGTATTGTTTGTTGTAATAAAACCAAGCTTTTTTTTAATTGCAGTAACTACAGTATGGTAGTCAAGTACAATCGCGTAAC
>CAIOXK010000027.1 GCA_903862255.1 Candidatus Nomurabacteria bacterium
GACATAATCTCTGCCTGACAATTTCCGAAGACGTCTCTGTGTATTTAAAACATTATAACCACGAACGCTTGCACATGGGTATTGAGTACAAGACACCTAAAGAGATGTTAAGTGATGCATAGGTGTTGACTGTATTACGTGCAAATGACTATACGGTATATAAAAAGCCATTCCCTATAGTTGTCAGGAATGGCTTTTTATTATAGTAAGTTTTTCTTTTTTTCTTCGAATTCCTGAGTGTTAATTTCGCCTTTGGCATAGCGTTCTTTCAAGAGATCGAGTGCACGATTGCCGTGAATTGGGTGATTACAGTTTGTACCGTCACACCAGCGATTGTGGTGGCGGCCACGTGCTCCGCGTACAATCCATACGATAAACATAATAAATAGTACCCAGCCCAATACATGGAACATGCCGTCTACAAGGTCAAAATATCCGTAATACATATACATAATTGATTATCTGCTAATACCCTATTATACCACCATAGAAGAAGTATTGTTCGTGCCAACAATTGGAGATAGGGCTGGCACAGTATCAGTATCGTCGTTTCTCATAATTACATACACACCTGTCCCAACAAGAAGCACTATGATGACAATTAAGATTATTTTGTTCATATACAAAACTATACGCTTTTTAAAAGATTTGTTAATACAAAAAACATTGACATTTTTTAAATCAGTTATAGTATTAATAAAAACTTTATAACATGAAAAATTATGACATCGTAATCCTCATTGTAGGATCTTTAGTAGCAGCAACTATTATCTTTTGGGAAATAGTTAGAGCAGTAAAAATTCAGAAAGGTACTATTTTTCCATGGTTTTACTATTTTGATGCCTATAAGGCTCTTTATAGTATAGGGATCATAATTGCAATGATCAGTTATACTTGCTTCTGGCCAATACAAACAGGGTATGCGTATGGGTACTTTATTTGTGCCATAATAGTTTGTCTACTAGGCAAGTTTGGCAAAAAAATCGATACCTATCTGTACTCGTAGTGATCACAAAAACAAAAGGCCCGCACTATTTTATAGAGCGGGTCTTATTATTTTTACTTTTTATAGTGTGATGCCTAATATTTTTAATACAAATGGCGCGACAGGATCTGCGGTCAATCCATATGCAATAGTTCCTCCAAGCAAACCTGTAACACTTATCGCGACAAGTCCGAGCAGTGCAAGTATTGCTGAAAAAACTGGATTACATAGTACAACTTCGACGAAATTCAAGATTGAGGCAACCCACTTCCAACTCTTACCGTAAACATATTTTTGCACATTGATTACTGCCGCGATCTCTCCTGCTAGCAATGCACCATATATAATTGTAGCGATTCCAGCAAAAGTAGAGTGCATACCTACGAGTGCGCGATTTGGGTGTACAAGATGTTCGGCTGTATCACCAGTAGCAAGAGCAGCGAATGCACCAAAAACACCAACAACGAGTAGTACTCGTTCTATGTCTCTCCAAGCTACCCGAGGAAACCATTTCTTTAGCGGTACTATTTTGATAACTGAATAAATGAGTAGCATTGCTACTGGAAAGTGCACAAAAATAGGATGTAAATTGTATGTCATATTTATAGTATATCAGTTTTTTAGTAAGTATTTATTTATGTATCCTTATTGTGCTCAACTTTTCAAACAAAACCAATAGAGCAAAACTAGCGACTACGATTGTAATAGTAGTTATAAATGGATTTCTAAAAAACGTATTAACCCCACCTATTGCATACCATAGAAAAATATACGACAGAATATTTCCAAAAAAATTATACGCCTGACTTTCCCAAAACGGTAATTCAAGATAACCAGCGATAACTGCATTTATATAACAAAAACTAATATTACCTAGCACTAATAACGTCAACCATCGCTTAGGGCTTCCTTGTGAAAAAGAAAAGCTCTCGGACTGTTTTTTGATATATCTATGGAATTTAGATGTCGCAGTCTTCTTACTAAAATAGTGACCAATATAAAATCCAATAATAATATCAACAGCAGTTGCAATAATAAATAATATGAAGATACCTATAGCAGGATATGCTCCAGTATGAACCATAACGATAAAAGCATTGAGAACAACGAGTTCTTGGAGAAAAATAGCAGTAAGAAGAAATAGCATTTTTGCGATCATATGATGTTGTGAGTATACCACAATAAGGTTCTAATTACTTGACTTTTGCATAAAAAAGTGTATAATATAGCTAAACAACCTTAAAAAAATAACTATGACAGCAATGATTAAGAAGTCGAACAAAATCGTTTTGACAGAAAATGTCTTCAAAAAGACAGGTCCCGTAGTAA
>CAIOXK010000028.1 GCA_903862255.1 Candidatus Nomurabacteria bacterium
AAAAGTAAAAATTCGGGGCTTTCTGTTGTAGATGGGTATTTCTGCGTGGTGGTTCATTTTATTAATTTTTTGCCTCTGTAAGGCTGTTAAGAATACTATCTCCGTCGAAGTCTTCAAGGGTGCTAATTGCTTCCTCTAGGTTTGTGATTGCTTCCGACATTTTTTGTCCTCCTTCTCCATCTTGCAAGCCTTCGGGCATATTTTCAAAGGCTTCTTCTTCTGCGTCCTTTATATATTGGACTTCCTCCTTTATTTCTTCAATCATACTTTGCAGCCTGTCCACTTTATTACTTACCCTTTGTATTTCATCCCTTCTTTTCCTGTTCATTATTTTTGTTTTTGTGTTGCCTCTGGTACTACCAGAGGCAACGAGTTTTAAAAATTAGTCGTTTAAATGATTTTGTCTTTCTTCTCTGTATACTTTCCTTATTTCTTCGGGGGTGTAATCGTCCCCCAAAGCTTCGGCGGTGGCTTCAATTTCGCCTGTGTAGTAGGCTTCATGATTTTCAAGTTCATATTTTATATTGTCCCTTCTTAGTTCGGGGTCTTTCATTTTTTCATTAAACCATAGTTCTATATTTTGCATTTCATCCCAAAAATTTTTTGCCCCATTTTTTGGCATATATCCACCACCTCCGATTTTTACATAATTTTCACCTTCTTCAAGGGGTGTTTTGCCTTCTTCGAATTGTTCTTTGCTAAAAGCAAAAAATACTTTTTTTTCATTTAACAAGTCGTCTACTTTTTTTTGTTGCGCTGCTTTAACTGCTGAAATTGTCATTTTTTTAATTTAAAATTGTTTGTGAGGTCTTCACCTCGAATGGTGTTAAAAAATAAACGGGGTTAATCACTTTGTAAAATTTCCCGTGTTTATTAATGTAAGCGATAAACGTAGGCACCCATTTTTTATCTTCTTCTCTTTCTATGTGGTTGTATGGTTCACTTACTGCGAATCCTCGTACAACTTCACCGTTTAAGATGTTGATATAAAAGGGGGGCAATACATTTAGCATTTCGTCATATTTTGCCTCCGGTACCTCTTTTAAAATGATGGTTAAATTTTTCATTCGTCAATATTTACTTTTTCATAAATATTCTCCATGATTTTTATATACCACTCAGAAGAAATAATTTGATTTTGCATCGTTTTCCGCACGTCGTCTTTATTGTCGACGACTGCTTTTGTCATTACTAAAATTCTTTCTCTGAGAATTGCCAAATCCATCTCGGGCAATTCTCTCAGCATCTTTGTTAAGACTTGTCTGTTGTTTAACCTTTTTGTACTCATGATTTAAAATTTTACGGGTTTAATACTGTTTTGTAATTGAAAATAATGTAGTCGGAAACGTCTAAACCAACTAGGTAGGCGTTACAATTTGCGGCGTTTAATTTTCTGTAGACATGGTTAAAGTCTGCCATGTTGAAAAATTCTAAAAGTCCTAAACTTTCTAAATTTTCTTTAGCGTTGTCAATACACTTTTGCTTGTTTGAAACGGAAACTTTTGTTGAATATAACATTTTGTAACACAATTTTTATAGGGGTGACTCCCCTTTTAGATTTCATTGAAGTTACGAAAAATATTTGATATTAATGTAAAAAACTTTTGAAAAAAGGCATTTATTTTTGAAATAAATAAAAAAAATAATTAATATTTATAAATTTCTCTGTGTTCCTTACTAGGTCTACATAACGCCGATTTTTTATTTAAAAAATCGGCGTTGTCAGCTATGCTGCACGGCGTGTCCTAAACGCTTGGGGGGCGGACTGTTAGGGTGATAGATATATGACACGCCACAGTGCAGGACAGGACGCTCCACAGTGCGCCACCGCCTGCGGCGCGCCCTTATGACATTAATTCGATAGAATTAAAGTCATAAGATGCCCTTAACAGACACATTGGTGTAAAAGGGTATGGCAAAAAATAAGTTGCTTGCCTCAAGCCTACTTTTTTTTGTGTAGCCTTTTGCGTAAATTCAATCGGTAAAGTGCTGCTGGCACACATTATAAAACCATTGCAGCAAAAAGGTAGGGCAAAGAATACAGTTGCTTGCCTCAAGCGTACTGTTTCTGCCGGACCTTTTGCGTACAATACCATTTCTTAAGGCACGTGATTGTATGAAAATGGGGCTGCTTCGAAGAAGCCTGCCTGTTTTTCATACAATCTGTGTCTGTTGTTAGATTAAACGATGTTGATTGGTATAACGATACGGTTTTCAATGTCAAGGATATTCCATTCGAATAACCCCCACAAAAGCATATCGAAAGCGTCTGAAAAGTGAGTGCTGTCTTCTGCAGGCCAATCTTCGTTGGTCTCTGTGCTCTTGTCCTTCTTTGTCTTGTCGCCAGAGATACGAGCTGGGCTCATTTCGATAGACTTAATCAGTTGGTCGCAACTTACCTCGTTGACTTGGATGGCGTTTGTTCCTGTTTCCTGTAGTAGTCTTTTCATCAGCTTATGTTTGATGTCGTGGTCTGGTGCGTTACCCATAAAATGACAGACTACATTCCAGTCTTTCAGTTCAAAGTGTCTGACTACTTCGTTCTTGAACGTTGTCTTTAGGGGGGAACGTCCGATGGCTGTATGGTCGTACAGGAAGTTTACTTCTTTGTTCTCATGGTCTCTGTATTTGGTACAAAACAAATCTATGCAGTCTTCAAGTCCAAGTGGGTGCAATGTAAATAAGGCATCTATAAAGTTTACGGTTGGGTATTCATTATGAGGCAGTATGCCGTATTGTACGATAGGTAATGGGCTTATTCTGAAATTGTAGTCGAAGGCTATGTAGAAAGATGCGTTCTTGTCGTAGTCTTCATTCTTTTTCACTCTGTATTTGTTTTTCTGTGTGAAAGAAGGATAGAAACAGCTTTCTACTTTGTCGGGGTCTTTGTTAAGGATTGCCACATCATATTCAAGGTCGTTCTTGCATACTCTTTTTTGCATTTTAAAATAGAATTCACCCACTGCTGCTAAGTTTTCGTAGGGTTTCATGTCAGAAACATAGATAATATTCTTTCTTATTCTGTCTGCCTTTTCTTTAAGTGCTTTGCTTGTGCGCCTGACTTCCCATGCGCTTGTTGAATCACCCTTAGCGTCGTATGCTGCTGCTTTATCACTAAGCCTGAAAATTTCCATCTGCAGGGTATAAATAACGTCGATGGCTTCTGTGCTTACTTTCTCGCGCTTTTTTAGAAGCCATTTTATTTTTGGACCATATTTATCTGTGAACATCCACACGCTAAGGTATTCGGGTAAGTGTCCAAAAAGATTTTGAGAGCCGCGCAAAGCAGGCAATACTTCCGTGTTTATTCTGCTTTCGTCACAAAATTTGACTTCATCACCGATGGCAGCTTGTGCGTTGTATGCGTTGGCTGAGCCCTCGATGCGTAAGCTTACTAAACATAGAGCCATGCCAGAGGCAAAGCTAATTACGTGTTCAAATTTGTCTAGTGGAATGATGGGGCGTTCCCAAGTGTCAGGAGGTCGTTTGTATTTCACGAAGTCTATTCCTTCGATCAATCCCATTTTGTTTTCTAAGAAGTCGCAAATGTTCGGTACTATTCTATCTTGCAGTCTGTCGTAAGTGTCAGAAAAAAGCAAGACCTGAGATCCTGGCATTGTTTCGCTCAGGTGCAAAAAACGTGGACCAATTCCACCCCCTGTTTTTCCGCCTGCCCGTTGCCATAGGCAGTAGGTTGTGTTTGCGTTGATTATTTGAATCAGTGCTTGGCTGTTGTGGAATTTTACCACTCTATTGTCTTCGTCGTTTTCTTGCATCAGTAGTCTTCTTTACTTTCTAGAATTTTGATAAGATTATCTGCGGCTTCTGTCGCTTGTTCTACGCTTAAATTATTTTGCGTCTGGTGTAAGTCACCATTGAAAACATAGGTTATGTTTTTAGGGCTTCTTGGTGGCTCGAAGTCAGGATACATTTTTATATACTCCCTTAGTTGCTTCTCGAGTCCAACTGCATTGAATACATCCTTGTCGATGTAGCAGTCTTCGATTTTCTTCTGCAAGAATTCTATTCGGGAACCAACTAGGTACTTTTTATTGAGTGGGTAACACGACGAAAACAAGCTTTCAGCGGTCACGATGGCATTAAAGGCCACATCTCTGCTGATACCGTACTTTACTTTGATGACGTTGGCAATTTCTTCTCTTTTGTATTCATTTTTTCTTAGCAGCTCGTCTGCAAATCTAGCTCTGTCAAGCAGTTCCTCTTGCTTTGCAGTCAATTCGATGCCGCCTTCGATGCCGCCTGTTTGAAGGTATCGCTGTAATGTTTCTACGCTATCGGTGTTAAATCTCTTCCTTGGTGATGCCATCTTTTCTGATTGTTTTTCGTAGTTCGTCGAAGTTCTTCATTGCCAGTGTTTGTGCAGGCGAACTTCCGTTTCTAGCTAGTTGGTAAATACTTTCTCTGATAGTCAGTTCGCTGCTGTAGAAACCTTTGAAATAGGCTGCACAAATTGCCGAGTCTTCATCTTTCATAGCTTCTATGAACGGCTCTTTCGAGTAGCCCATAGCGAAGCACACTTGCTTTGGGGTGTAAGCGGCGGCTGCCATTCTTGTTATTTCGCCTAATTCTTCCTCACTTATTTCCATCGGTTACTGCTTTATTCATCCACATTAATTGTGCTTTTACGACATCAGTATTGGTAGTAATTACGCCAGCTTCGTAGCGGTTATTTTCTGTATAGTTAGCACTACCTAGTACGGCTATTTTGAAGTCTTCGTTATAGATAACGGTAACTTTTGCATGTACTTCGTCCAGTACTAATCGGTCACTCATGGCTGTCATTAGTTGAAAGCTTCCTGCGCTGCGTACATCCACCCTGTTGTCAAGGATGGTGGTAAGCGATGTTATCATGTTCCCGTTTTTCAATTGAGCGACCATCCTTGCGCTTGTTTCACACATGGCATAGGTAGCAATAACTACATGCGCTGCGCCTGTTATGTTAAGCAAGCCAATTAATAGTTGGTGCATTGTCCATTCTCCTTTTGTCACCCAAAAGAGGGTGCGTTCAGGTGCTACCAAATTTAAAAGCGTATGCAAGTCGTTATTGTCAGGCAATAAGTCTTTGGTTGAACCTGAAAGTAAGCCACCAGTTACGGGGATTACTTTTTCCTTTTCGAACATATTGAAGCTAATTTTTCTCCTGGTATTCATTGCCTGTAATGTTTTTGTATTGTAAACAATAGTCCTGATACAACTGCCCGTGTTTGCTGTTGGTGTTCTTTGTGTTCTTGTAGCGTCTTATTTGTCTTGATGCGCTTTGGATTTGTTTTGCAAGCTGCAAGGGATCTGTTGTGATAATGACTTCTTTGAGTACTACGTCAGGCAGTCTGCCGTGTTTTTCGTAGTAGTCTCTTTTCTCCCAAATTTGGATGCATGCTTTTTCAAGTTCCAAAATATTCTTACTGCTTTCAAAGCAAGTCGTTCTAGCTTCGATGCTATTGTCCTTGTCGTATCTGTCAAGCCCATACCTTAACATATTCATTTGAGCGTAAAAGGTTTTCCATTCTACTTCAAGCCCTCGCATGACGTTGTCATTTCCTTTTTGCATGACTGAAAGGAATTGAGTTTCCTTGTTAACGAAAGCTTCTGGGCGAGTGTTATTTTGGTTGATACTGACTAGTTCTTTAGTCATTATCTCTAGAGCATGCGGGGTCTCGCCTTTTTCAACCATCAATTTGATGGCTTTATTGGTGCTGTACTTTAAAAAAATATTTCTTCCTGTGTAAAAATTTCGCTTACCCTTAAGCCAGTTGTCAATAATTAACATAGAACAAAAGTGCGGACATTAAAAAAGAATGAGAGGACACTTACTGTATGATAATATAGTTTGGGCTGTAGCGTAGTTCTATTTCTTGTGCAATGTCTTTTGTGTAGGCGGCTTCTCTTTGCATGTACCCGTCTACGGTTATAGGCGAACCGCAAAGCTGTTCCGGCACGTCTACTGTTCCTGTCTGCAGATATTTACCACTTGTTTGTGGACGTATTGGCTTTGGTGTTATAAGCGTGAAAGGCATTAATATATTCGAGTTTTCATATGGACCATCAATTCCTCTTTCTGCTACCCAACTCGGCAAATATGTGTTATAAATATACTTGAAGGCAATCATGTCTTTTGTCCATGCAATCAGGTCAACATCATTGTATAGCGTGGATAGTGCAATATTTGCCGTCCCATCTTTTAGGTAAATTTTTGTATTGTAATTCCCGGGTTTCAAAGAGATGTCTGCGATGGGTGCGAAGTCATTGAATTGGATAATTTCCAACAATGCTCCTGATGGCTCTTTGATAGCGATGCGAAGCAAAATATTAAGGTAGAGGTCAGGGATTAGGTTTTTTTCTAAGGGATCTGAGTAGGCTTTTATAATTAGTTTCCCCTGTTTTATATTCCGAAGCCTATATAAATATGGGATAGGCAAAGTTGTTATTGCTGTGAATGAATATGTCGGTTGCGTATAAATAAATGCTTGTGTAAAGTCAGCTCCACTTTCAACATCTTCCCAATACAGTTTGACATAAATATTAGCTGATATAGAAACTGTACCGTCTGTTTTGTCTAGGCTAAGCCTCACTAGTTTTGCTAGTATGAATTCTTTATAAGGCAATGGCTCTGTATACGATTTTAATAGGTACGGGATGTTGTTAATCGTTAGGATGGTATCGAAGGTTAACTGTTTAAGAACCACCCTTGGAAGGTATATGTTCTGTTCATACACATTGGTCAATCCGATGGTATCTAGCCAATCTTTAAACCAATAAGACATCAATCCGTAATCTTTTCCGTCTGATGGGTTTATGTGTGAGTACGTGTTGCTCCAAGGTAATATGTCTGACGTGCCGTTGTTTCTGCAACAACTTAAAAGTGGGTATCTAAAGGCGAATTCTGTTATGACAGATGTATAGGGGCTGCTTCCTGCAGCTTGTGATTCGCTTAGCGGACCAGTTGCTGTTTGTATATAGGACGCTGCTACCATTCCTACATATTGAACGGTACGTATGCCCCAATTCTGTTGTCGGCTTTGTTTGCACACTGGAAAGTAGCCGTAAAGTAAAATATTGTCTCTCTCTACTCCGCCAATTAAAAGGGGTGTGGTTGCACTGCTTATGGCAAATTGTGTCCAATATACAGGCAGTGTGGTTACGTCAGCCTTAATGGTCTCAGTTGCATTAGGAGGGGAAAAGTCATAGATATTGTCTACCATTGGAATCCATGCCCTTGTGTTGTTCCATAGGGTTATGGTGCTTGTTATCAGTTGTACTGAGTAATATTTATTTTCGCTGTACACAAATATTAAGCTGTTGTCATAGGTTGACAGACTGTATTTGTTTATGTTGGCTAGGCTTGGCAAGTCACTTACATATTCTACGGGGTCTTCAAAATATTTTCCGCCTGCTATTTCTGGCGACGCTCCTTTGGCGAATTCTTCTCCACTTGGGAAAGTATTCGCGAATGCTTGAATTCTTTCCCCTATAGAAAAGTCGGTTTGTACTGCGTCTGATACATAGTTTGTAATATCGAGTTTCTGAAGTGTCTTTACATGCTTTAATGCGATTAACTTAAAATTATCTGTGCCGTTTTCTATGATTGTCCAGCCGTATTTTTTGCAAATATTAAGGATAAAATTTGAGCAGGAAACCTCTGGACTTATGCTTTTTGATACGTCTATTATGATGGATGAAGTGAATGGTTGGGTCTGTTTCCCTGTACTGCTTACGCTGTCGTAAATATTTCTGTATTGTGACTGGTAAAAGTATATTGGATACATCCCTTCAAGGAATAAGTTTTCCCATCCTGTCCCTACTAGATCTGTTGTGTCTAAGGTGAAGCCATTTTCTGTAAATATTTTGTTCAGCACAAATTGAAGTCTTGGGAAGATTACTGCGTATTTGTGTTCGTGTTGGCTGTAATAGTCTTTATTGGTTATGTCGGTGGTTGGTAGTGCTGAGGTGTTTGATAAGTTTTGCCACATCCAGTCATTCATCCATCCGCTACTGTTTTCGTTGGTGCCGTTGAATCCTTCATTGCGTACTGGGGCTATGATGTAGTCAAATGTATTTTCTGCTGTTTTAAAGAAGTGTTGAAAATACCCATTACTCCCATCAGATGGGTTAGCTGTCGTAAATACAAATGCTCTTTCTCCCCCTAGCTGCAACGTGTTTAATGCCCGATATTTTATCCTATAAAATAAGCGGCTTAATCCTGCTAACAGAAACCCGTTGACGTCGCTTTTTCCTGCGTAGCGTCTGTCGTTATTCGCTTTGTCAATCACTAGCGTTACTTTAGAATCGAACGAGCCTTTTTCCCAAAGCTCTACTTCGATTTTTTGTTTTTGATGGGGTAGTAATTCAAAGAAAATTGCGCCCAATAGTTCCACATTGTTTTCGCTGTATTTAATGACGATTGGCGAAGAGTATTCTTTATAAAAGTCCTCCAGGATAAACATTGGGTTTTCCCGTTCGAATTCTATTTTCTGGTCTGCTCCCAAATCTAAAAACCCCACATTGTATTTTAGCTGAAACATATCTTTATTTTAAATAAGCACGATTTCAATAATATCGGTAATCAAAATTGCCTTAGTGGTTGTGAATGTGATTGTTGTGGTTGTTATCGCTAATGTCTGTATTAATTCCCCGTTAATAAGTACATTGGCAAAATGGCCTGTAGGTAATGAACTAAAAATGCCAAGATGTATCACTATCGAATTTACATTAAGGGCATTGGTATGATGTCCTAGCCATTCGCAATAATAAGGGGTTGTGACTTTAAGGTCTGTCATAAAAGAAAAGCCGTCTATTCCGTCTATTGATGAGATGTAGGTGTAATATTCAAGGATGTTTTTCATGGAGAAAGTTCCATAATACACTTCCGTATCATTTCCTATACCCAACACAACTGATTCAGGTGTGTAGCTTTCGTTTGTTTCAGCCAGTTGCCATTCAATGGGGAAACTCCATTTAGTGTCTGTAGTTTTATGGACTTCAACCGAGGTCTGTATATTTAAAAGTGGTAGCCATTTGCTGTCTAGAATCATATAGCTACGCAAACAAAGCAGCAAGTCCATTAGCCCGAGCTGTTCTATTTTGTCTTGTCTGAATCCGAGGTCTCCTTTCCATTTCCTTTGAAGGGTGATGTTTACTTGCTTGGTAGCACTAGCCTTGATGGTGCTATTCCAATTCTCTCCATTGAATCCACCTTCTGCGATATCGAATGTCCTTTCTATTGACAACGTTGTTTCGCCAGCAGCTCTGGCGGTGTCAATTCCTCCAAGGCTGTTGACATAGATAAAATCATAAAAGTTGTAGATAGGTTTATAGTCTTTATAGAATCTGTAAGCGTTTATTATTGTTTGGAAAGTGCTGGTATTAATGATGCGTATTTCCCAATACACTAAATTTTCACCTGTTGGAATGGTAAGTGCACAACTGTTTATGTCTACAGCTACATGATATATATATCCTGTCAGGGCGGTCAATGTGATCGTGTTGCCCCCTACTGTACCTTCTTTTGTTTTGTAAGCAATGTCAAGGGCAATATTTGTCGTGTTTCCTGTTGTTAGCAAGAACGATAAGAACAAAGGTTGTGTTGTAAACACTTTCCTTTTTGTTCCTTGCCATGTAAGAAAGTATTTATTTGTTTCAATGTAGTTCAATAAGTTATTACGGCTGTATCTGTTTGTTTCTACGCCCATTTTAAGCCCTATACGCTTATGAGTGTTCTCTGAGTTTATCCATTCTGCGTCTGTAGGGCTGCTATCGTCTACCTCTCTTGATACTATCCAAAAAGATACGCTTTGTTTGGTTGCGGCTTTTATCAGCATTCCATCACTAGGCAAGTCATAGTCGAGTAATCCGTCAATGTATTGTTGCACTGTCAGGATTATTCTCCCGTTTGAATTAGGAACTAATTTAAAAGAAGGGAAGCTGCTGTCTGAGCTTGCATCACTTCTTCTATAGAAAAGTTGTACTTCCAGATACAGTCCACTCCTAGTTGAGTTGGTTATAAAAAATACGTAGCGTATTTCGTTCTTACTCATACAGAAAGCTGCTGGTCTTTCGATTATGCTATGTGCCATAAATTAGATTTAATTAATTGTTTCGTCGTCAACGCCTTTATAATAACAAGCGGAATTGTAAGCCAGTGACGTTTCGGGTTTTTCGTCTGTGATAATCAGGTACCATCCGTATAGCTTTCCTTCTATTGCTGACAGCATATCATATTTTGCGCCACTTAGTGTAAAATGGAATAGGCTGCTTTTTGTTCCGTGTACTTCGATGTCTTCTTTCATGAAGGCGATAAACTGAATCATGGCAGCATAACTTTCGTCATAAGCGTTCTCGATGCCATCTGCTTTATTTGGATAGTTGTCATGGTCAACGATACTTAAAAAGTAAAGGTGTGTACTCATTACGTTTTTTGCTAACCCAATTTTGTTGTCTGTAAATCGTCCGTCATATCCTATATGAACGACACAAGGAAAGTGTCCCCAATTATTGCAGGCACTAATCAATTCCTCTTGTTCGTTAAGCCGGTGGAAACTATTCCGCTCTTCTCCATTAACCACTACGCCATGCCCTATCAGTTTACTGTAGTGGGATATTTTTTTGAGATAGTTTGCTCTGTCAAGGAAGCTGCTCATAGTTTACATTTTATCGATTTCTGTTTGCATCTGTTTTTGTTCTTCCATCATGCAGGATATTTCCAAGTGAGCGGTATGTACGCCTAATTTTTCCACCTGTTCCATAGTGCCGTACTTTTCTCCTGTAATGGAGCGCATCATTTTGTACATGCCTTCGAATTGGTTTTCCCCTTCTCCTCCCTTCTGGGGATAGATGGCAGGATATTCTTTAACTAAGTTTTGTCTACAGCCGTCATACCATAGCAAGATTGCTAGTTTGGTTTCTTTTGGCCAAAGGCTTATTGCTTTCATTCCGTACTCATAAAGTCCATGGCTGAATGGCTTCCTGCAGTCTCCCTCTTCGTTTCTTTCCTCATCATACCTGGGCTTTTTTTCTCTGTATAAAACTGAGATAAGTTCTGTCAGGTGCTTTTCTTCTTTTGTTTTCACGAGGCTACAATAAGCCATTTCTGAATAGTGGAATTCCACCATTGTTAAATTTCCGAAGTCCTCGTAAGGACCATAAAAGTTTTTTATCTTAGGTAAGAGCTGACAAGTCAGTTCTTTTTTAGTCAGCCATTCTACGAAGGGCAAAGCCCTGTGGCGAAGGTCTAGAGGTAGGAGCATGAATCTCACCAGAGATTTTTTGCTTAATATGTGCAAAGCTCTGAGTGCGGTTTCTTCTTTACCTTTCCCACTATGAAGCAGGATGGCGATTTTTTTCAATTGCATTCCGTTCACTTCCTTCCATTCGCCTGCTATCACCAGTCTTTTTTTTTCGTAGAAAATTTCTTGCATTAGAATCGTATTATACTTCTTTGAATGCCTACTGCTACCATTGGGCTCATTTTTTCACCATTGAAGCCATATCCTAATTGAATACCAATGCCCCACTTGTGCGGATTGAAACCATCGATTGCGATGGCTTTCATTCCTTTAATGGTGGTGTTTGAGTTGGCTGTTGAAGCATCAATATAGAGCTGCTGTTCGAACCAACCTTTTCTTTTTAGGTAAGTGACAATGATTAGGCTGTCGGTTACGCTATAGTTCCAGAGGCTGTCTTTGTTTGTGTTGCCGTGCAACGTCAAGTATTTGTCTTTGTAATCCACCTTAGCGTCTTCATTTTGAAAAGTCAGTTCTTGACTGGACGCTGAAACTTTTGAAAGTGGTTTCTTAACCATTTCTATTGATGGCTTGAAGCTGCTTTCGGTGATGGTGCCTATCAGTGCTGTACTCTTTATGTCCTTTCCTTTTGTGTGAAGTACTTTACTGATTGAATCAATTAGGTGTGCATAAATGTCATTCAGTGAGGCTGTATTTACGACTGCTATAACTGTTGTTTCTGTGTGTTTCTTTCCGCTATCATCAAGATAGCGGTGGATTGCAATTGGTAGTACTTGTTCTTTTTTTTGCTCCAGCGGTCTTATTGTGTTGCAATGTTTAACAACAACACAAACTGCAATAAAAGCAGCACTTAATATAAATACTTTTATAATAAAAAGTATAAAATTTGGGTTAATTTTTTTCATTAGTCTGTTTTTTTTGAAGCATCGTCCTGTGGGTCAATCACATTTTCGATAGCCAGTTTAGCGATTAGTACGATTACGCCTCCTGCTACTATAGCGTGTGTACCGATTGATACCAGTGTGTTTGTTATGCTTGGTATTTGTGTAACTCCTGTGCCGAATACAACGATTGAAGCACCTAATACCTGAATCTTTTTAAAGAATTTTGGTGTAGGGGCTTTGATGCGACTGAGAATTTCTGTAAACATTTTATTTATTTTAAAGATGAAAGAAGCTAATTAGCGATAGAGATTGTTCTGATAATCTCTAGTGTCACTGTTCCATTTTTTACGCCAGGGATCAGCTTCTGAAATAGTGCTTGAAAAGCAATGACGCTATTTGTTACCCTATCAGGGATTGTTCCTGTTCCTGGTAAAAGGCAACCATCTGTATTAACAGCGTAGTTGCCGGGGTGAATTCTGATGCCTTCATAGCCCGGCACGTTTGTCACTAGTGGCATATCCTTTCCGAAACGGTTGCTGTAGGTGATGTCCACTTCATACATTCCTTCGGGAATTGCGGTTAGTTTAGGCACTTTAATAGCTAGTATTTCTGCTGCAGACATCGTTTTTTTAAGTCCTCTGTCTGTATCTTCTAGGATAAAGCACTCGAAGTGCCCGTCTATGTAAAGGCGGCTGATTACTGTTGTGGCTGTCTTCTTGAAAGCGATTACTTCTAATTTCATTTTTTCCATTTTTTGATTGAATTGATAACATTGATAAGTACAGTAGAAACTGCTGCAGCGATGGTCGCATACGTTGCGAGTTCGCTTGATGTTGTGATAGCTAGTGTATGCAGGGCATAGGTAATCAAGAAGCAAGCGATGCTTTTTGTGTCTATTACTAAAGTCATTACATTTATTTCCATTGTTATATTTTGTTGACTATAAAAAAAATGACTGTCCTTTTTTGTCACTGTCCCTGTCTTTTTTGTTCCAATCAATGTCTATCAATCCTGTGTTCAGTCTTTCTGGCCACTGCAAGTAGCCATCATTGCCTTCCTCACTTTTTGTTATTTCTGTTGGTACCATTGGGGCTTTATAGCATTCGCTTGCGAAATAGATAGGCAGCACGGTTTCACTCGCTTTGGCGTTGATTAGATCTGTCAATGTTGACAGATAGCCCTTGCCTTGTGCGTCACAACTGTTTACCAATGCGCTCATTTGGTTTTCGCTTGCCTGCTGTTGTCCTTGGTTGGGCTGGTCGCTGTTATGTGTTAGTGCTACGGTGAATCCGTCTGCGCTTATGTTCACGGGAAGCAGTTCTGCAGCCAATTTTATTGTCAGGTAAGCGATTGCTTTTTTCGTAAGCTGCAGTACTTGTTTTTCAAGTGTTGATGGTGTTTCATTTGTTCTTAATGTATCAAAGAATTCCTGTCCTAGAATGGGCAAAATCAAGTCCGTTTCAATGGCTTTAGCCAATGGCCGTAGGCTCTCGAAAGTCCTGTAAGGTTGTGCGATAGGGTAATACTGATTGAATGTTTTTCCTGTATTCAATAGCAAGTCATAATTGTCAGGTACTGTCCAAGTGATCGTTTCTGGCAGTTCTTCGTTTAAGAAGATAAGCAGTTCTTCTAGTGCTGCACATCCCTTATCCTCCAATGTCTTTTTGAGTTCAAGGTACTGCCAACGTGGGGCGTTTTGGAAGTTGGCGCCACTGGTTATGCCTACGCCATTGTCTGTAATTTGTGTAGCGACCATTGCAAGGTCGTTAAAATAAGCCAGAGGTATTGTTGCCCTGAGTACCAGGCGAAGCAGTTCAGATGGTTCTTCGGGCAATGTCTTTGCTTCTGTTTCTACTATCGTGTAGAGTGCCTTTCCCAGTATTGGCACGATATGTTTTTTCTGTGCTGCCTCGAAGTCTGGCATCATGGCGCTTTGGTTCACGAAAGTCACTTTCATGTACTTTCTTACTGTTGCGATATTTGTTACTAGTGCTACCATTATGCTTTTGTATGTTGAAGACTGCCCCCCTTGTCAAGGGTGGTTAATATGGTTGTGTTGTATCTGAATACCATGCGTTTTCCATTGGTTTCAAGCCTTGTCCATTTGTTGAACCGTTTGATCAGATAGAATAATTTATTATTCATTTGTCTTTCAGTTTCCATTTGCATCAATGCAACAAGGAAACTCTCTCTGATATCGCTTCCGCTTCCTGCGCCACCACTGGCGCCGTCGCCCAATAAGTTACTGCCCATGATAGCAGGATTGAATAAGCTAGCAAATAGTATCTGCTTGTCTGCTGCTGCTCCATCAGGGAGCATCTTCCCGTCTTTCCATTTGTCTTCTATCACTAAAATTTCTATTTCAGAAATTTGCTTTTGTGTCATTTCGTCAAGGTACTTTCCTGCTACGATTGTTTTTCCTGCGTTCACTTCACCTGTAAGCCAGCCGTTTATCTGTGCGTGTTTCTTTCTGACGATGTCTTCCCTTTCCGTTTGGGTTAGCTTGTTTTCCCATCCCTTGTAGTTGCGTTTCCAATACTGGTCATGTATCAGGATTACGTATTTAATCGACATTTGATTTTTGTGTATTGCCTCTTTAATGATGGGAATTGAGCGGCTAATTTTTACCCATAAATTAGCTGACTGCCATAATGGGGGTGGGTAATATTGAAAGCCATCTGTCTGCAGGCGGTGAAGCATAGCGAATTCGTATCCGCTTTTTCTGCTGCTTAAGTCTGCGAGCTCGTAGTCTTCTTCTAGTACCGGAACTGTTCTCATGAATTCGCTGTTGAAAGCGAGTTTGCCTTGCCAGTTAGCGCATAAGAATAGATTTTCAATGATACCCGTTTTAGGGTTCTTTTTTTCAAGTCTGCAAGTGACAGCGTCAGGCACTTTAATACGGTTGATGTAGTCCTTGCTTGTATTTAGTAAGAGCTGCGTAGTGCTCCATCCGTATGCCAGTTGGTTGTAGATGGCTTTGTAGCCATTTTCGTAAACGTTGTTTACCTCAAACCAGTCATTGATTTCGGTGTCAATGATTGGTTCGAGTGTTTCTACGCCTGTAATGATGTCACTGCCAGTTATCAGGTAGGGCGCAATTCCTTTTCCTAGTGCAATTCTTGTCTTCATGTGGAGGCTGCCAGAAAGCACTGCTGTGTGCTTAATGTCCTCCATCATTTCTATGGCTGCTGCGTTGTCGTCACCCCACATACTCCAAGGGGCTAGGTGGTAGTCAGGCGGCACGTCTGTCAGCGAAGCTATTTTTTTCGAAGCCTCTAGGTTCGAGAAAATGGCTGTGCCAGTGGCTTTGAATAAACTTATTCCCTCGTTGAACATTATAAAACTATTTTATTGTTAAACCTTCTTACTAGTCTCAGGTGTATTTTTATGATTCTTCCATTGCTACCCCTTACGATGTTGCGCGAACTGTTTTCGTAGTGTCTAGGGTTCTTTTTTATTTCGAGGGTTTTTTCTTCGCTGCTTTTTTTTGCTTTCAGTTCGCTTCTAGTCAGGTGGTTGTGCTTGGTACAATCATCATAGTGGATGTATTCGCCCCCTTTGTCTTTTTGGATGTCGCATGTCCTGAAAGCGATGCTGAAAGGAGCGCCACTGTCCATGAATTCCACCATCTTTTGAATTGTTATATGATCATGGGCGACTATCATTTTCTGTTGCTTGATAAGACACCAAAAGTGGAGGACATTTCTGTTTAGTGAGGGGACAGTAAGGGATTGGTGACGGACAAAAAAAAGCCCCCTGCGATGCAGAGGGCTTGCAATTTATGTTAGGTAATCTACTTTTTTGTTAGGGGTATTTTGGTTCTTATTTATTGCTGTCAGCCTTCTTTTTTGCTACTATATCGCCTGCAGGCGGTGGG
>CAIOXK010000029.1 GCA_903862255.1 Candidatus Nomurabacteria bacterium
AGTAACTATTGCTGCTTCTACAGATATGAAAGCAAAAGGTACAAAGATGGAAGGAGCAATTGCTGCAGGTAAGGCATTAGCTGTTGCCGCAAAAGCAAAAGGCGTAACAATGGCAGTATTTGACCGTAATGGTTTCAAATACGCAGGTCGTATCAAGGCATTCGCTGATGCAGCTCGTGAAGGCGGACTTCAATTTTAATCTCTGCTAAATTATGACAACTACAACAACACCCACAACACCAAATACATCATCTCGTCCATACTCTAACAACCGCAGTAGTGCAGGTGCTGGACAGGGAGGTGATCGTCGTCCACGTCGCGACAACAAAGCTTTTGCTGATCGTGTAAAAGACGTAGACCAGAAAATTCTTGATATCCGTCGTGTTACTCGTGTAGTAGCCGGTGGCCGCCGTATGAGTTTCGCTGTTTCAATGATTATCGGAGACAAGAAAGGCATGGTAGGACTTGGTACTGGTAAGGGTAATGACACAGCTCTTGCTATTGCAAAAGCTCTTAAGGATGCAAAAAAGAATGCTATCAAGATCAAGATGACTGATAAACACTCTATTCCTTATGATGTTGCAGCAAAGTATACTTCATCTAAGGTTATGATTTTCCCAAACCATGGTAAGGGTCTCGTAGCTGGTGCTGCTATCCGTGATATCGCCGTTATCGGTGGATTGAAAGACATTTCTGCAAAGATTGTTTCAGGAAGTAAGAACAAGCTCAATACTGCTCGTGCAACAATGAAAGCACTTTCAACTATTAGTACTAAGTACGTATTCGGCGCTGCAAAGCCTGAAGAAGCTCCTGCAGAAACTGCATCAGCTCCAGTAGTAGCAACTAAGGCATAAATATATGGAATTACTAAAACGAACAACAGAAAATAAAAAAGGAAAGACAGTTGGTCGCGGTTCAAAACGTGGTAAGACTTCAGGACGTGGTACAAAAGGGCAGAAGGCTCGTGCTGGTCACAAAATCCGTCCAGAAATTCGTGACCGTATCAAGAAGCTTCCTAAGCTTCGTGGACGCGGAAAGAATATGAACAAAGCGTTCCGTATCAAGCCGACAGTTGTTAACGTTGGTATGATCTCAGCTGCATTCGTTGCTGGCGCAAGTATCACTCCTGCATCATTGTTTGAAAAAGGATTGATTCGCCGCACTGGTGGCAAGCTTCCTGCAATCAAAGTACTTGCTGGTGGCGAAATCGCTTACGCAGTGACTGTGTACGATGCTGAAGTTTCTCCAGCCGCTAAGATTAAAATCGAAGCAGCCGGTGGTACAGTAAAAGGTTCTCTCTAATAAAATCCTATGAATACATTTTTCAAAAAGTTCAAAATGATGTTTGTTGATACTGCTATCCGCAACCGAGTGCTTTTTGTTATCGCAATGTTAGCTGTATTCCGTTTTCTTGCCACTATCCCTGTTCCAGGCGTAGATGCTAATTCACTTGCACAAGCATTCAGTAGTAATCAATTTCTCAGTCTCTTCAATGTAGTATCTGGTGGAGGGCTTTCTACCTTCTCAATCGTTATGTTGGGAGTAAGTCCATTTATCACTGCTTCAATCATTATGCAGCTTGTTGGTATGATGGTGCCTTCAATGAAAGAATTGATGCAAGAAAGTGGTGAGATCGGCCGTCGTCAGTTCAACCAATACACACGTTTATTAGCTGTACCAATTTCTGTACTACAGGGATTCGCATTTATTAAATACTTGCAGTCACAAGGTGCTATTGGTGCGTTGCCAGTTGCAACACTTATTTCTAATATCGTAATTATTACTGCGGGTTCTATGCTTTTGCTATGGATTGGTGAATTGATCACTGAATTCGGTGTAGGTAATGGAACTTCTATGATTATCTTGGCAGGTATTCTTTCACAGCTTCCTCCAAAGATCTCTCAATTTTTCTTTACTTTTAGTATTGACCAATTGCCAATCGTACTCTTGTTCTTAGCTGTAGGCTTACTAGTTATTGCTGGTACTGTATATATCTACGAAGCAGAGCGACCAATCAAGATCACCTACGCTCGTCAGGTTCGTGGTATTCGGGCATTTGGTGGTGATGATACATATTTACCACTTCGCCTTACACAGGCTGGTGTTATTCCAATTATCTTCGCTTCATCATTCTTGCTCTTCCCACAATTCTTCATTAGTATCTTCCAGAATTCATCACACGTTTGGTTGATAGGTGTTTCATCATTCTTTGCAACATTCCTTCAGAGTACTTGGTGGTACTCGGCGGTATATTTCTTCCTAGTTGTATTCTTTACATACTTCTATACGGCAGTTACTTTCGATCCATTGCAGATCTCAGAGAACTTGCAGAAGAACGGTGCATTTATTCCTGGTACTCGTCCTGGGGAACAGACAAATAACTATATTGGTGCAGTAGTTACTCGCATCACACTAGTTGGGTCACTCTTCCTCGGCGTTATTGCAGTTCTCCCTTTGATTGTTAAAAGCACTACTGGAATCACTGCCTTCGCCATCGGCGGTACATCACTCTTGATTACTGTTTCAGTTATCATCGATTTGATCCGACGTGTCGAAGCTCAGGTGGAAATGACAGAAATATAAACCAGTCGTCGCATAAAGCTATGACGGTCACGTAAAAGTCCCCGCAAGTGCGGGGATTTTTATTATTTGATATAATACTCGTATGAATCCCGTATACCTCTTTATTGGTCAATCTGGAGCCGGTAAAGGCACTCAGGTAGCCTTGCTAAAAGAACGATTGCTCCAAAACAATGCTAATACTAAGTTTTTCTTCTTGCAGACAGGAGATAAGTTCCGAGAGCTGATTGGAGGTGATACTTATACAGCTAAGTTAACACGTGAATTGATCACCGAAGGGAAGCTCCCTCCACCATTTCTGGCTATTCATATTTGGTCACATCTGTTGATAGAAAACTATGATGGCACCACTACAGTGATCATTGATGGTACTCCTCGTGTTGATACTGAGGTGCCATTATTGCTTTCAGCTGCAGGGTTCTATAAATGGACTATCAATATCATTCACTTAGATGTGAGCGACGAATGGGCATTTACTCATTTGAAAGGGAGGGGTCGTGCAGATGATAATGACGATCTTATCCGTGGACGTATACAGTGGTTTCATGATAGTGTGGTTCCAGCCATCGATCTACTAAAGGCTAGTACCTCTGTGAAGTTTCATACAGTCAACGGGGAACAGAGTCCGGAGGCTGTACATGAGGATATTTTGAAAGTATTAGAGGTGAAGTAGGTGGAAAGTGTCCTTACTCAGAGAATCACTAAAAATTCCCCTCCAACCCGGCGGGCTTGTTAGGATGAACTTTTAGTGATTCTCCTCGCCTGGACAACTAATTGTTTTTATCTAGAACTAGATTAAACTTGATAGAGTATAGACGAAGTACGGAAAGCAAAAATGTGATCCGACGGAGCCCGCCGGGTCCAAGGGCGCATTTTTGCTTTCCGTACGCAGGCGGCTCTATTTCCATATTTTGATATAAATAAATGATAATCATAAAAACAGACAGTGAAATAGCACGATTAAAAAAAGGAGGTCCAATACTTGCTCGTATTTTGCAACAGGTGGCGAAAGAGGTGAAAGCGGGAATCACTACTGCCTCTTTGAATGAATATGCTCACAAGTTAATTATTGAAGCTGGTTGTACTCCCGCATTTTTGAATTACAAACCAGATGGTGCAGATCGGCCATATCCTGCCAGTTTGATTACTTCAGTAAATAGTGAAGTAGTACACGGTATCCCTGGAGATAAGATTTTGAAAAACGGTGACACTATTGCTCTCGATCTTGGCTTGAATTACGAAGGAGTATTCCTAGATCATGCCATTACTGTGCCTGTGGGCGACATCGCTCCCAAGGATAAGCAGTTGTTGTCTATTACTAAGTCTGCTCTCGATGAAGGAATTGCTGCTATCAAGCCTGGGGCGACCGTGGGGGACATTGGTAATGCTATAGAGACTTTTGTGAAGCCATATCGCCTTGGTATTGTTCGCGGACTTTCAGGGCATGGTGTTGGTCGTGCTATCCATGAAGATCCATACATTCCTAATTATGGTAAGAAAGGGAAGGGTGACAAGCTTGTACCAGGTATGGTTATCGCTATTGAACCAATGCTGACTCGTGGTGCTGAAGAAGTGATCCAAATGCGTGATGGATATACTTTGAAGACTATTGATAACTCTCGCTCTGCACACTTCGAACACACAGTACTCATTAACGCTGAAGGGTATCCTGAGGTATTAACTATTGAATAAAATGGCAACGATTGAAGAATTCGATGCTATTAATATTCGACTCGGTAAGATTATCGATGTACAAGATTTCCCAGAAGCACGTAAACCTGCTTTTAAACTAACGATTGATTTGGGTTCAGAAATTGGTACTAAAAGATCTAGTGTTCAACTTGTAGGAACTTATGAAAAAGAAGAACTACAAGGATTACTTGTTGCTTGTGTTGTAAACTTTCCTCCACGACAAGTTGGTCCATTTATTTCTGAAGTCCTAACGCTCGGCTTCAAGAATACAGAAGGGGTAGGGTATGTATTGATTACTCCCTCAAAGAGTTCTGTGCAACTTGGTGATAAGTTAATGTAAAACAAAAAAAGCAGCCTTACGGTGCTGCTTTTACTTTTACAGTAATTTTAATTTTTTCTTCTTACTTCGGTACTCAGGGGTCTTTTCAAATATGGTTTTGCATACTTCACACACCATCGGTGCGAAGCTAAACAGTATGCCTACATTCATTATATATAGAATAGTAGATCCCATTTTCTCATCGTAACT
>CAIOXK010000030.1 GCA_903862255.1 Candidatus Nomurabacteria bacterium
AATTCTGTAGTAGGCGAGCCGGTGAGTTTGAAGATTCTCATGCCGGTATTTTCTTTGAAGTAGAATTTCCAACTCGAATCATCCAATCTTGATTGAAAAAATTTTGCATTTATTAATGGTTTTTCATCTGACAGCATCATGCTGTAATGCTCACCATTTTCAAATTGATTTCCTTTTAGTCTTAAGACCTTCATATTTTTTTATATCTATTTGTTAGAATAATAACATAAAATTATAAGAAGTCAAATAAAAAGAGCACCCATTGGTAGGGCACTCCTCATGTTTATGCTTTTTGATAAAGTGCATATAACTTCTTAGCGATCGCCCCCATTGTTTCCCGTGGAGCGTTTCCATAAGCTTCCATGATTTCATCTTCACTTGTTGCTGCTTCGATTTCTGCCAAAGATAGCGCGATCCATTTAATATCAATTTGTGATTGAATGGAAGGATATTCTTCAGCGGCATCATATAATGTTTCCATGTTGGTTACATCATTTTCCAGCTCAAGCCATTTCAGTAGGGCAACATATTCCTCTTCAGGAGTATTAGCCCTCTGGTATGAATTTTCTGCATCCTCAGGATTTTTATCGCCACAGCGTTCTGTTAGCGGAATACCTAACATGAATCTTACTTCAGCCGTATTCGTATCAAGTGCATCTGCTACACTCTTTATTATGTTAGAAGGTTCACTGGTACTAGCCGCAGTAGTTTTTGTCGCAGTAGTCGTTGTAGATTTATACGTTAGCGGAAATTTTTCTTCAGCCTTCTTTTTGGATTTACCTGCTACAACGATAAACACTACGATCACGATAATTACTACAACAATAGCAATTAAATTTATAGGTGATATACCTAAATGTTCAATGAAGTTCATATATATATGGGTTTTTAAGTTTGATTAAATAATAGCACATTTTTATGGAAAAGTCAAATACATAATATAGAAATATTGAATAAGCTGATATAATTACTGTATGAATATCCCCGCAAATGGTTTCTATGTTCACTATAAACACGATCAATCGGGCAGTGCTTATAATTACATGTATGAGGTAGTTGGTATCGTTCGCAATACTGAAGATAAAACATATGCAGTAATCTATCGGCCTTTATGTGAAAATAACTGGCTCGCTCCAGCAATTTTTCAAGCACGACCGTTAGATATGTTTAATGAATCTATTGAGAAAGACGGATTAGTAATGCCTCGATTTAGATTAATCACAGACCCTGCTCTTATTGCTGAATTAGAAAAAGTAAGAGACAGAATGTACCAATAATAAAAAACCACCCAATCACGGGTGGTTTTTTTTGTTAGTAGCGTTCTATTTATATAGAGGCTTTGATCGCATCAATTTCTGCTTCGTCAGTAGCTTTGTCTAGATCAGAAGTCATTGTAGCAATGTCATTCATTTCTGCTTCTACAAAAGCCATGTCTGTATTGAGATCACTTTCTACAGTTGCAAGATCTTGTGCTAATTGTTCATCAGCAGCACGAACTTCAGCTGCATCTTCATCAGTAAGTTCAACAATAGTATTGTCGATATCCTTTTGAATGATATCTTTGATGATTTCTTTGGTATCAGTGTTCAATTCGTTGTTTTCAAGCATTGTTACGATTTGCTGCTTAGCCTCATCGCTCAATGTGCTCGCTTTAATTTTTTCGATGTATGATAATTTATCCATAATATATTGTTAGGCTGCTACTGATTCTAATCCAAGAAGGAGTTCCATTTTTCCCGCTAATTCATCGCGCTGTTTGCGAAGCTTTTCGGCTTGAGCAGATACCGCTGACTCATTTACTGAAACAATATCATACTCTGCCTGAAGACGGCGGAGGCGAAGGTTGTTCATTTTTTCATTATATATACCTTTGATACGTGCAGCTTCAAGTTTTGCTGAAGCAATAGAGTCTTCGCCAAACTTTTTAACGTTGTCATAACGATTCTTAATGCCATTTCTTGCTTTTTCTAATGTCTCAGAACTTTTCTGTTGTACATAATAAGCAATGTCTTTTCCGAGTTCAATTTTTTCATTAGCGAATGTTTTTACTTGTTCAACTTTCTGATTTTTGAAATCAACAACTGCGTCGTACTTAGTATCTACATAGTCTGTGAATTGTTCAGCTTTGTCATTTGCATAATTACCAGCTTCAGTAATTTTTTCTCCAACATACGCACTAGCTTCTGCTGCCTTATATCCAACATATGCTCCACCTGCTTGAATACCCTCATTGATAGAGGTGTTAATATCTGAAACTTTTTCAGTAGTTGCCTGGTACGCTTGCTTGGCAAGTACATCAGCAGACAGTGCTGCTGCTGCAGTAGTGCCTACAGCTGATTTTGTACGAGACCAAAAGCTTGATAGTTTAGAACCAACACCTTTGAAGGCATTTTTTGCCTTCTCTTTTGCAGCAGTAATTGTTGTACCAATTGCTGCAATACGTTCACGGCCCTTAGTAAACGGGTCGTTTCCTTCTTGGCTTGCTTCTTGTGGCTCTAGTACGTCAACTGGTTGAATTTCAACCACATTATCTTCACCTTCGGCTGTAACTTTTTCTGGGGTCATGTATTTAAAATGCTAATTACTATAAATGGATTACAGGGTATATTGTACTATATATAGGTAGTAAAAGCTTATACAAAAAAACCCCGCATCTTTTCAGATACGGGGTAGGGAACATTTACGATTGTTTTGCAACCGGTAGTGGTTTTGCCAAAGTTTTGTAAATTCTGTAACAAATGAAGACTATTATTATTAAAAAAATAATAGTAACAATATTGTTTACTGTACTTTGAAGTTTCAGAGCATAGTACGCGCTGTTGCTATCATCATCGAACTGATTTGGTACTACAGTTGTTGAGTAGTACATATCAATTTGATATGTTAAAAACTTCCAGACGGCCAGTACTATACCTATGGTTATGAGCCAAAGGGTAGTACGAATAACTTTTTTTTTCATATGCTTAATGCTTAAGGTTTTTGAGATTTCTCGAGGTTTTTTACGCCCCAAATGTCCATAAGGCTTTGGTCTTTGCCACTAAGCACTAGCGTGTTCGGCCAGGTTAAGTTGCCCCCTTTAATAGCTTCGGCTAAAGCTAACTTCAGCTGGACATCTACGTCCAACTCTTTTTGTTTTTTAATAGCCTCAGCAGCAACAGCAAACTTGTTTGCAGCAATAGTTTCATTTTGCGCCGCAGTGATTTTCATCTCTGAAGTAAATTTAGTATTAATCGCTTCCTGAATGGCAGGGCTGGTGTATGTGAATTCTCCAGCAGCACCAATATTAATGATAGTAATACCGTAATCTTTGCAAAATTTAGTCGTCTTGTCCTTCATTGCTGTGTAAACAGCCATTCTGTCACTTTGGCACTCATCTAAGCTTCGCTTGCCAAATTCTGTTGTAAGTACATCCAGGATATATGGACGCACAGTGTGATCCATAACCCAGTCGATTGATTGCCCGCCAAAGTTGTACAAAAATTGCGCAGCGTCATCTTCTGCTACTGAGGCAGTACAGTTTACTGGCACATCAAAGCCAATTGATTCTTTGGATTCGACATTCAGTACCTGGTTTTTTGATCCTGTGCCTGAATTATCGGATGTCCACTCTCTTGTTACAGGGGCACGGTGTACTATTACAACCGTATCGGTTGCAATGTATTTGTAATCACCCCACATACGGCCAGTTTCAATTTGACGTTGGCTGATCTCCACACGTTTCGTAGAAACTTTTTTTTGCTCTAGGTAAACGATTGATTTCAACATTTTCTGTCCAGTTTGTGTCCCTTGTTCAAGGGGGATGAGAAATGCTGTTTCGTTTGTGCCAATATTGACGAAGCGAGGGGTTTTGTATGGCCCTACACATGAAGAGAATAATGATACAACTACTGCAATAGCAGCTAAAAATTTAAAGGATTTTTTCATTTTTTTATTAAATTGTGAATGTGAATTTATTACTCGGTATTTTGCGTCCACCTTTCAAACCTCGGACGTTTTTTCATATACTACATATAAAAGATACTTTGTCAAGTAAGCCCCCTTTGTGTATTGTAGTACTTTGCATTGTGCTAAAATATAGCCATGAAATTGATCACATTAAATACCTGGGCGGGAAGACAAAAGGAAGAGCTCGATGCTTTTCTTAAGACACACATGGCTGAAACTGACATCTTTTGTTTTCAGGAAATTTTTAATAACTACGACGGTATGACTGGTGACTACATTAGTCATGATGAAGGTAATCGCAATTTATTACAGGAAGTAACCGATATCCTTGCGGGGTTCGATCAGTATTTTTGTCCAATTGCCGAAAATGTATACGGTATCGCAATTTTTTTAAAAAAGGGTATTAATCTTGTGGCGAGTGGCGAGGTAGTGTTGTATGAAAATCCTGACTACGACAAACAGGATGAAACTAGTGATCATGATCGCAAAATGCAATGGATGCATATTCAGTCTGGTCGCAAAGACGTGATGATTATGAACGTGCATGGTCATTGGGATCCAGCAGGTAAACACGATACACCGAATCGTATCGAGCAATCCCGCCGCATTAATGAATTCATTGAGTCAGTAGGACTTACGCCAAAAATCATGGTAGGTGATTTTAATTTAAATGCACAGACAGAAAGTATTAAGTTGCTCGAAAAAAACTTCACAAATCTGATCGATAAGCATGGTATTACTTCTACTCGTACTGCGCTCTATACCGGTAATGATCAGCATTCTGATTATGTATTTGTTTCCCCGGAAGTACTCGTTGAAGATTTCAAAGTGATGCCTGATGTTGTGTCTGACCACGCACCACTGTACTTACAATTCGACGTCTTCTAGTCTTATGTACTACGCATATATTCTCAAATGTAATGACGATACATTGTATGTCGGTAGTACGAATGATTTGGTGCGCAGACTTCATCAACATAACAATGCAAAAAACGGTGCACATTATACGAAAATACGCCGGCCAGTAGTATTGGTATATAACGAAATGTTTGAAACATATGCAGAAGTGCGCAAGCGCGAAGGAGAATTGAAGCGTCTGAAACGGCAGGAAAAGATTGCCTTGTTATCTTAGTTTCTCGGTATATACTGAGTGGATATGACATTTAAAAAAGTAGTATTTTATATAGCTTTTATTGGCCTGATTGGTATTGTTGCGTATCAATTTGTGCACAATAAACAGACTGCTCCTGTGGTGCCGATACCTGTAGAGACTACACCTCCTGTGCCTATTATTACTTCAGTTGTGCAATATTCTTGCGATTCCGGTACAACTATTAGCGCTAGCTATAGTGATAAAGCTGCAGCACTGACTTTGTCAGATGGCCGTACCTTTACCTTGCCTCAGACTGCTTCTGCAGACGGTGCACAATACGGCAAAGACACTATATTGTTCGTAACAAAAGGAGCTCAGGCATTTCTAACAGAAGGCGATACAACTACATATAATAATTGTATAGACAACAGTGCTGGAGGTGTTTCTGTGAATGGCATTAAAACATTTACCGACCAAGGTAAGACATTCACAGTTAGTTACCCTGATACTTTTATACTTTCTGGTAGTGCAATTGGGTATACAGAAAATTGGAAAACTAACACCGACAGTACTCTAGGAGTAATACTCGCTACAATAACATCTCCTGCAAATTATCAACCGAAGACAAACTTCGGTGATGCCAAGTTTACCGTTGGTACATCAAGTGATCTGAAGGCCGTAAAGGGATGTCTTGTTGATACATCAGGCCAAGGAGTGACAAAATCTACTGTAGTGATTAACAAAGTGCCGTTCACAAAATTTGTATCAGTAGATGCTGGTGCTGGTAATCGTTATGAAACAGATAGTTTTCGCGCTATTCAAAATGATCAGTGCTATGCGATTGAATACACTATCCATTACGCAGTATTAGATAATTACGATCCAAGTTCTGGTATTAAAGCCTTCGACCAAAAGAAAGTACATGCAGTACTTGATGGTATTGTAAAAAGTTTTAGTTTCCTCCCACAGTAGCTATGGGTGTATGCAAGACCATACTGATGAGGTTTTAATACGGTTATACGTAGAAGGGGATGATAATGCATTAGTTGTGTTAACAGCACGATATTTTGATGCAATATATCGATACTGTTATCGCTTAGTACAAGATACTGCTGTGACAGAAGATGTTGTTCAGGATACGTTTATTAAAGTGTGGAAGTCAGCTAAGACTTTTCGCGAAGGCATGGTATTCAAACCGTGGTTATATCGCATTGCTCATAATACCGCTATTGATTTTTTGCGTAAGAAAAAAATGATTACTTTTTCGAATATTGGTAATCAGGAAGTAATTGAGGAAATATTTACCGATGAGTCAGTGAATATTATGGAAGAAACAATTGCTCAAGAAGAAAAAGACACACTGACAAAAAAGATTGAGTCATTGCCAGAACATTATAAGCAGGTGTTATTGTTGCGAGCTGAAGAAATGCTCACACTTGAAGAAATAAGCATGACTCTGCAAAAGCCACTAAATACCGTAAAAAGTTTATATCGTAGAGCATTAAAAAAACTAGGGTCAGACTCCAATTCATAGGGGACAGTCCCTATTTTTTATTTATATTTTCTCTATACGCACCCTTTTTTATGCTGTATACGTATTAACAGTATATGAACGAAAAACCTTTATTTCAGCTGACAGACGTTGTTGTACCGCAAGGCTTATTAGGGCGGGTCATTGCGCATATTCAATATAAACAACAACAGTCTCGCCTGTGGCGTTTACGCATTTCTGTTGGAGCTGGTATCGCTTCAGTTGCAGCATTGGTGCCAGTAGGTATTTCACTTGCACATTCATTTGCTGTATCGCACTTCAGTGCCTATCTTTCACTATTAGGAGATAGTGCTGTTTTGGCATATTGGAAAGAAATTTCAGTATCCATTCTCGAATCATTACCAACAACTGCACTTGCACTTACTATTGCATTAGTTGGAGTATTGCTATGGTCAATGTGTATTGCAGTACGATCTATTACCAGTCAGCCAGTATTACAACACGCCTAAATATAATTTATGAATATCAAGCAATTTTCACAATCACACAAAGCCACTATTGGTTTATTAGCAATTGGTGCAGTGGTACTAATGCTGGCATCATTCTCACTCGGTCAGTATGTTGGATTCCGCAAAGCTTCATTTGCATTTCAGAATGGCAATAATTTTTATAATACATTTGGTCCACATACTGGCGGCCCAATGATGCCACCACCTCCTGATTTTTCTGATGTACACGGAAGTGCGGGTAAGGTGATAAGTCTTTCATTGCCAATTATTACTATTGAAGATAGAGATGGTACAGAAAAAGTTATAATACTTGATGACAAAACTATTATCCGCAGATTCCGAGACACGATTACTCCACAGGATATCGTAGTAGGAGATCAGATTGTGGCAATTGGTGATCCAAATACTCAGTCACAAATCGCAGCTAAACTTATCAGAATTCTTCCTCATCTATAAAAACACATGCAACCTACATTTTTTCAAAAAATAAAAATATACATTACTGCGCACAAAAAAACCAGTATTGCTATTGGTATAGTAGTTATTATTGTTGGATATGTTCTTATTCATTCACTAACGAAAGCATCAGCAAAAACTGCATATGTATTAGGCAAGGTAGAAACAGGGACAGTTGTCTCAACGGTAACAAGTACTGGGCAGATTTCAACTTCAGCAACACTTGATCTCAAGCCTCAAGTATCAGGCGAGATTACTGCTATTCGTGCCAAAGCAGGAGACAAAGTAGTAAAAGGTCAAGCACTATTTAGTATTGATGCGACTGATGCTGCCCGCGCAGTGAAGACTGCGCAAAATAATGTGACCTCAGCCAAGCTTGATTTACTATCAACACAAACGTCTATCAAAAATTCTGCTAGTGATCAGTCAGATGCAATTACAACTGCTTACACAACATTGTTAAGTTCAGGATTGTCAGCATTACCCGCAGACCAAACAACAACTACTACACAACTGCCAACTATAAGTGGTAATTATACATTAGGAGTAGAAGGCATCATTACTGTACGTACTTATAATTCAGAAGGGGGAGTATCATATGAGGCTTCTGGTATTGTAACTGGAATGGGGTTAACAAATAGTATAACGCCACAACCACTAGGTAATTCAGGTTTATATATTCTTTTCCCAAGTTCAATTAAGGGCGGCTTAACATGGACGATTGCAATACCAAATAAAAATAGTCCGAACTATATTTCTAATAAGTCTGCATACGATACTGCTGTAAAAAACCAGACACAAGCAATTGATCCTGCAAGTACTAATGCTGTAACACTACAAACAAAAGAGCTAGCAGTAGCTCAGGCAGAAAATAGTCTAGCAAGTGCACAAGAAACATTGGCTGAATACACAATACGAGCACCGTTTAGCGGCACACTTGCCACTGTTCCTATTATTGTAGGCGATCAAGTATCCTCTGCTACTACATTGGGCACACTGATAACTAATGAAGAAATTGTTTCGTTATCATTAAACGAAGTTGATGTTTCAAAAATAGCAATTGGTGATAAGGCAACATTGTCTTTTGATGCAATTAGTGGCCTATCGATTACTGGAACTGTCGCAACGATTGATCCTGTGGGTACAGTAACCTCTGGTGTTGTAAATTATGCAGTAACAATTACTCTTGATACACAAGATTCACGGGTGAAGTCAGGTATGTCTGTTACTGCTGCGATTCAAACCGCAATTGTTCAGAATGTACTTACAGTACCAAGTAGTGCTGTGAAAATTATAAAAAATGTAGCAACTGTATTGACAGTGCCAGACGGTGATACTCGTACATCAGTAATAACAGGTACTACTGCGAGTCAGGGTAGTGTATATCTTGCAACCGCACCAATACGTGCAGAAGTTCACGTAGGAATTACTGATGGAATCACTACAGAAATAATATCAGGCCTTTCATCAGGGCAATCAATTGTTACTAAGGCTGTAGCTCCATCGACAACTGCTACACAAATAACCGCAACTAAAACATCTGGCAGTCTGTTGGGTGGTGGCGCAGGGGCTTCAGGCGCAACTCGTGCATTAACCGGAGGACGATAACGATGATTGAAGTTTCAAATATTACAAAAACATACAATTCTGGAGAAAACTCTTTTCAGGCATTAAAAGGTGTAAGTTTTACCATTAATAATGGTGAATTCGTGGCCATTATGGGTCCATCAGGCTCAGGCAAATCGACTTTAATGCATATTCTGGGATGTCTTGATACTCCCACGTCTGGAATATATCAGCTTGACGGCAAAGATGTTTCAACTATGACTGATGATGAACAGGCAGATATCCGACGCGATAATATTGGTTTTGTATTTCAATCGTTTAACTTGTTGCCACGAACAACAGTACTACGAAATGTTATGTTGCCACTCATTTATGCAAATGAAACTCCAGAGAGGCGTGAGGTTGAGGCACGCAATGCATTACTTGCTGCTGGACTTGATGAAAAATATTTTATGCATAAATCAAATCAGCTTTCAGGTGGGCAAATTCAGCGTGTCGCAATTGCTCGAGCGCTAGTCAATAACCCAACAATGATTCTAGCGGATGAGCCAACAGGTAATCTTGATAGCCGTACAGGAGAAATCGTACTTGGGACATTTCAGCGGCTCAATGAAACACTGGGGCGAACTGTGATACTTATTACTCATGAACCAGATGTAGCAGAGCACGCAGATCGTATTATTGTTATTCGTGACGGAGTAATTGTCAGTGATGCAAAAAATACAAAGAAACGTAAGGCAGCTATCCATACCGATCAACAATAATTTATATGACTACAAACGACATACTTCACGAAACATATAGTGCCCTAACTGCGAATAAGGTACGTACAGGCCTCACAATGCTCGGTATTATTATTGGTATCAGTTCTGTTATCACTATGGTTTCAATCGGTAACGGGGCCCAAAACTCTATTCAATCAAGCATACAATCAATCGGCTCAAATTTAGTAATTGTAACTCCTGGTGCAACGCGAAGTTTCGGCGGAGGACCTCAACAAGCTCGCGGTAGTGCGCAGACACTTACTGTTGCAGATGGGCAAGCAATTCAGTCGCAGGTTGCAAATATTGGCAGTATCGCATTTGATGTTTCCTCTCGCGAACAAGTAATTGCAAAGGGGACTAATAGTAATACGAGTATTACTGGCACTACTGCGTCATACGCAACAGTTCGCAATATTGAAGTTAGTGATGGTGTATTTATTACTGACCAAGATGTTGCGGTAAGTGCAAAGGTTGTAGTTCTTGGACCAACGACAGCGAGCGATCTTTTTACAGACGGTACAGAGCCAGTTGGTCAGCAAATTCGTATCAATGGAGGTATTTACACGATAGTCGGTGTCACCAAGTCAAAAGGTGGTTCTGGATTTAGCAATGCCGATGATGCAATTTATATGCCGTATACCACCGCGCAGCATTATATTTCTGGTAATCAATATTTAACTGAAATCGATGTTTCAGCTTCCAGTGCAGAAGTAACGACTCAAGTACAGAATGACATTACTACATTATTGCTTTCACGGCACAATATTGCCGACACAACAAAAGCTGATTTCTCTACGCTCAACCAATCCGACATTATCGCTACAGCATCTTCAGTCACAAGTACGTTTACTATATTGTTAGCAGCAGTAGCAGGTATTTCATTGCTTGTTGGCGGTATTGGTATTATGAATATGATGCTTACTACAGTGACAGAACGTACTCGTGAAATCGGCTTACGTAAGGCTATTGGTGCCAAAAAGTCTGACATTAACAATCAGTTTCTTATTGAATCAATCATGTTAACGTTCACTGGTGGTGTCATTGGTGTCGCTTTGGGCTGGACGATATCAATCGTTGTCAGTCAGTTAGGTATTATTTCTACAACAGTCACCGTCTCATCAGTACTCCTAGCCTTCGGCGTATCAGCAGTGATTGGTGTGCTGTTTGGGTACTATCCAGCAAGGCGTGCGGCGAATCTAAACCCTATTGATGCTCTTCGGTTCGAATAGTGTAGGTGAATAATGGAAGTTACTTTGGTATGGGGTGGGGTTTTGTTATAATAAGAGTATGAATTCTATACCACATGCAGACATTTTTTTCTTTGTAGCCACTATTGGCTTTAGTGTCACTTTTTTATTAGTAGTGATACTACTCATTTATATTATTTCTCTCTTTAGAAGAATTAACCGTATTGCTAAAAAAATTGAAAGCGACATCGAACATATTGGCGATACAGCGAAAAGTTTTGTTATGCAGTTGTGGGATAGCAGTATTTTTTCCTGGATATTTGGCAAAAAACGCAAGTCAAAAAGTAGCAAAGAATAAGACACAAAAACCTTTTCAAGCATGCTGATAGTGCTATACTTAAAGTGTTATCAGCAATAGTGCAAAAATTTTATGGCAAAACAAACAAAAAAGAATGAAGGTTCATCAACAGGTACAGTAGTTGCAGTCGGTGCGGGAATGGTTGCGCTAGCTGCCGCTTCCTATTTTTTCTTCGGTCCAGAAGGAAAAAAGAACCGCAATAGTCTCAAAGGCTGGATGGTGAAAATGAAAGGAGAAATTATTGAAAAAATGGAAGGTGCGGAAGAGATGTCTGAAGCAGCATATGAAAAAATCGTTGACGCTGTAGCTGCAAAATATGCAAAGGCAGGCAAGGTTAGTGAGGCAGAAATTCGTCTTTTTGCAGATGTTCTTAAGCAGCAATGGAAAGGTATAGTTAAGGCTCACAACAAAACTGCCGCAGTAAAAGGCGCTGTGAAAAAAGTTGTCGCAACTGCAAAAAAAGAAGTAAAGGGCACTCCAACATCTGCTCGTGCAAAAGCTAGCAAGTCTAAAAAATAAATTATATGTTAGTAGATATTGCAATCCTACTTTTGATTCTGTGGTTTCTAGGATTTATTGGTATTTACACAATCGGTGCGTATATCCATATACTGTTAGTAATCGCTGTGATCTTAGTACTCATACGAATAATTCGCGGAGAAAATCCTCTTTAGTTAAATATAAAAAAATCCCCAGATTACCATGGGGATTTTTTTATATTCAGTGATATACTATTATCAATGAGTCGATTCTTCACCTATGTGAAAAAACACCACACCTTTTTCTTAGCGATAGGTTTTCTTGCAGCTTTTTCTATTACCGTAACGTACGCAACTCCACCCTCCTCACCCTACACAGCCGGCTCAACACTTGATCCACAATGTGCACCAGGATCATCAAACTGTACTGTTGCAATCAGTGGCGGCGGAGGAGGCTCTTCACAATGGGATACAGTTACTGGCGGTATTAACTATGCAGGTGGCAAAGTTGGAATTGGTACAACGACACCACAGACTGCACTTGATCTCGAAGGAGATGGTGCGATCATTGCTGCTGG
>CAIOXK010000031.1 GCA_903862255.1 Candidatus Nomurabacteria bacterium
CAAAAAGTAAAAATAAAAAATCATTTCACAACAAAAAACAAATCTTAGAAAAAATGGAAAAGTCACCAAGCCGCTGGAGCGGTTTAATCCGTCCAGTACGGGTAGCTATCATTATGGTCCCGGTAGCATTAGTTATTTGGTTAATTTATTTTGCCGCAACGCACGGGTGGATACCTGGTCTGCATAGCGATGCTTCAAAAAGCATCGATAAGGCAAACATACAAAGCGAAGCAGTTAATGAAAATTCATTTTCTACTAAGCTGCCAGTACCCAACATCGACGAACTTGAATTCGCCAATACCAGTGGGCATACGCAAATCCGACTCATGCAATACACATGGTTTGGAAATGCCGGATTGTTCGCCGCGAATGGTGGATTGAGAACAATGAAAGGAACCTTGATGGACAAGGCCGGAATTGATTTCCGTCTGAGGACTGACAACATTACCGACGATATGAAGGCACAACAAATGGCCTTTGTGGCAGCGTATGCCAAAGCCGGTCCAACCTCAAATCCTGATGTTGGTTTTCAGCTCGTTACCCTTATGGGTGATGGCGTTACTTCGTACGTTCCTGCTATGAACAAGAATATCGAAAAAGCCTACGGCCCTCAATATAAATTGAAGGTATTTGGTATATTCGGTTTTAGTGTTGGCGAGGATTGTGGTATCGGCCCAGAAGAATGGAAAGATATCTCGAAAATGAAAGGCGCAGTTATTTCAGCAGTTATCGGCGACGGTGACTATGATGTAATGGTACGGAAATATAGTGGAGATAATGGAATGAAGATCAATCCTGATCCAACTTCTTATGACCCTGAAGCTATTAACTTCGTACCGGCACAAGACGGAGACTTTATGAAAGCCGCCACTGATGCAATCACCGGAAGAACAGTGAAGTTAAAAGAAAAGGATAAAAACGGTAATTTTACAGGTAAGACTATTGAGAAAGTTATTCAGGGCGCCGCAACATGGTTCCCTGGTGACCGATTGATATTTCAAAAAACCAATTTGGTTAAACTTGTATCAACTTCCGAATATCCTAATCAAATGGCAACTGTTGTTGTTGGTAGTGACTTGTGGTTGAAAAACAATTCAGATGCTGTGGTGAAATTTCTTAGTGCAGCTTTAACTGCTACTAATCAAATCAAGCAATATCCTGAATGGCATAAGTATGCTGCAGCTCTGGCACCAAAAGTATTTTTAACTCCAGGTTCAGTAGCAACAGAAACCGCCGAAGATTGGGAAAAGTTTACCCAACCAAATGGCGCTACGATGAAGAACACTGCCGGTGTTGAAGTTTCAGCTGGGGGAACGCAAATGGCGAACCTGGCTGACAATCTTAAATACTTCGGTATGGGTGGCCGCAATAGTGTGTACAAATCGGTTTTCGATTATGTAAACAATCAGATTTTGATCAAACTTAATCCTGCAAACTTCAAAGGTGAAGTGGGAAGTGTTGTTCAATATGAAGATGCCGTTGATACTACTTATTTGAGTAAGGTAAAAATTGATGCTGGTCAAACAGAGCAAGTTGATTACACGAAAAATAAAGGTAAGGTTATCGGCAAGCGTACCTGGAAAATTGAATTTGAAAGCAATAGCTATACATTTACTCCTGAGGCGGAAACTTCTTTGAAGGAACTGTTTGATTTAGTAAATACGGCTTCGCAAAATGCCAATCTTTCAATTGTTGGATATACCGATAATACCGGCAATCCTGACAAGAACATTGTATTGTCGTTGAAGCGTGCTAAAGCAGTAAAGCAATGGCTGATCGATCATTCAAAACAATCATTTACCTCAGAGAAATTTTCTACTGATGGTAAGGGTGGCGAAGATCCGGTTGGTTCAAATGCAACCAGTGAAGGCAGGCAACAAAATAGAAGGGTAGTAATTACCTTGATAGAATAATTGCTTGTTACTAAATTTATGAGACGCCCTTAAAAAAGGCGTCTCTATTTCTTTCACTTTCACAAAACAAAATCTGTAAATGAAAAAATTAAAAAAAATATTCACCCCTCTCGAGACGGTGGATAAAAGCACGATGCGAAAAATCGGAGCCGCTCAATTAGTTGCTTTCTTGTTGGCCTGGACCTTTTTGGTGCCGCAACACTCTCTCATACCAAACCTCGGCGAAGTATTGAGGGCGTTAAGTAACTATTGGGGCAATGGATTATTTTTCCAAATAATTGCAACACTGTTTTTGTGTAGTATGGCAACACTGGTGAGTATCTTTTTCTCCAGCTTGATGGCCTACGCATCAACAATTCCATTTTTTAAACCACCGGTGTCATTATTGGGTACCTTGCGATATAATCCTATTCAGGGATTTACTGTGATACTTACTGTAATGACAGGTGGAGGAAGGTGGCTGCAAATTCTTATCCTCTCAATCTTCATGTCTTTCTATTTCATCACTGGATTAGTGAGCATCATTAATGACATACCAGAAGGTAGCTTTAATAGAGTAAGAGCGATGAGAATGAACGGGTGGAAAATTTTATGGAAAGTGGTCATTGTTGACCATTTAGATTTCCTCATTGAAGTAATACGCCTTAATTTAAGCATGACATTTATGATGATCGTCTCTGTTGAAGCAATGGACAAGTCACAAGGTGGCTTGGGCGCGATGCTCACTGACACCAGCAGAGGTATGAATTTCCCAAATGTTTTTGCTATTCAGGCTGTAATACTACTGCTCGGTTTAGTAATAGATTGGGCATTGCGGTTATTGTTTAATTCCTTTCCTGCACACAAAAAAAACTGTTAACATTATGCAAGAGTTCACTAGAACGATACCCCTTGTTACTATACAAGGCGTATCAAAACATATCGGCAACAAAGTTATCCTGCGAGATATTGGTAGAGAAGAAAATCCTTTCATTATTTACGACATCAATCGACCAGGAAAAGTTCAAGGCCAAGTTGTTGCTGTTGTCGGACCGTCTGGTGCCGGCAAATCAACATTGTTCGAAATGATCGCAGGTATACATCTTCCTACATCCGGTTCAATCATTATTCCAAATGAATATTTAAATGATGGTTCCTCAAAAGAAGTTGAACCGGGCGATATTGGTTTTGTTCAACAAGCCTATCCGCTTTCAAGAAACTTAACCGTTAAGCAGATGCTACTCGATGCTGCCCGTCAGGGAGGTATCGCGAAAAAAGATCGCTTAGCAATAGTTGAAGCAATGTTAGAAACATGGGGATTAATAGATCAGCGCAACCAATCGGCTAACCAGCTTTCTGGTGGTCAGCGGCAACGCGTTGCTATTGTTGAGCAGCAACTATGCTCTCATCACTTCATCCTGTTTGACGAACCGTTCTCTGGTCTTGATGTAAAGAATACAGATGATGTCAAAAACTCATTTGAAAAAATTTCTGAATCAAGTGATTTGGGTACTGTAATATTCTCAACGCATGACATAAATCTGGCAGCAGAAATTGCTGATCGCATTTATGTGTTGGGTTTTGAAAAAGAAAAAGGCAAACGTATTCCTGGCGGCACACTCATTAAATTTTTTGATTTAATGGAAATGGGCTTAGCCTGGAAACCATTCGGCGCTCCTCATAGAGAGGTGGTGGCCGAAATTCACAACTTAATAAAAACCTGTTAATAGCTTTGTAAAAAAGCAAACCCCGACTTATGTAAATAAGCCGGGGTTTTTTGTTTTGTGAATTATTTTTTAAAAATAACATCGTAAGCAAATATGAAAAACATAAAGCCAACAATAACGAGCAAGGTTGTAAGGAACGGCCCTGGATGTCTGCGAGCTTTTTGGCGCTCAGGACATTCGCAGCCAATGGCACATCTATATGCCCCGTAGAAGCAAAGTGCTCCAATGACAATGTAACCAATCAGATATAATGTTTCTTTCATGACGATAATGGTTTTTTTTATTCTACATTAAAATAACAACATGTCAAACAAAAAGCCCTCGCTTACTACGAGGGCTTTTTTTTATATTATTTTCCTTCTTCCAAGAGTGAAAGAGTTTTTTCATTTGTCAGCATCATGTCTACATATGCTGCAGTACGAACTTGGTCTGCACCAGGATACATTGCCATCAATCGTTCTGTTTCTACCTGAACTTCTTCATCAGCAGGAACAATATTTTCTTTACGAGAGATTGCGTTGAGTACGAGCTGTACACGAGCGCGCTTTTCAGCCTCTGGCTTGAAGTCATTCATCATGCCTTCTTTTGTTAGATTACTTTGTTTTAAGTAATCATCAAGGGTGAACCCTGCACGAGTAATGTCTGCTTCAACTTGAGCTAACATTTTTTCTTGTTCAGACTGCAATACGATTGCTGGAATTACGAAGTCTGTTTTTTCAACAATGCCTTCCATGATTGCAATACGACGCTTATCCTTTGCATCCTGTGCTTTTTCGCGAGCAACATTTTCGCGAATTTTTTCACGCATTTGTTTTACGTCTTCAAATTCACCAAATGATTTTGCAAATTCATCGGTTACTTCAGGAAGCGGTTCTTCATGATTGTGTTCTTGATCTGCGCCATGAACATGTCCGTATGCACGGAGTTGGCGGAGTTCTTGTACTACTTTTTCAATATCTTCTTCAGTTACCGCTTCTTCTGTAACGGGGTCTATACCCTTAGCGATTTTCTTATAATCAGGTAGTTCAATAGTAGGGAGTACTGTTGCAGTAATAGTAAATTCTACAGCTGCGTTACGAGCAATTTTTGTGATCGCCAATTCTGGACGGCCGATAACATCAATAGTTGTTTCTTTGATAATTTCTGGGTAAATATCCTGCAAAGCTTTTTCAGCCATGTCGTTCAATAATAGCTCTTCTGGAATGTGAGATTTGGCTACATTTTCTGGAATATGTCCCTTACGGAAACCATCAATGTTTAAATGACCGGCCATATGTTCAAAGGCCCTTTTTTCATATTTTGCAACTGCTTCCCAGGTAACTGACCCGGTAATTTCAACTTTTGAATCAGGAAGCTCTTTTACGTTCACTGTGTGTGTTTTATTCATATCGAGCAGAGTCTAACACAGCAGTACAAGACATGCCACTACAGGGCAGTACAATATTAATTGTTAGAATCGAGTGTTGGCAGTGATGCCTTAAGTAGTGCGAGTGTATCTAAAAGATGGTTTTTTGCGTCATGAAGAGAATTTTCTGCAGTAGCGGCACTATTTTTCATACTGTCTAGTGTAAAAGATGAAAAGCGAGTATTTCCAACAGAAATATCGCCAAAAGCAGCAATATCTATTTTAGCCTTTGATAATGAAGTATTTGCACTAATTAATGCTGTCTGTGCATCGTCTGTAACAACTCCATTTGCATTAAGTTGGTTCACAGCAGACTGTGTCTGGGTAGAAAGGTCGATTAATTGACTATATATATCAGACAAGGCTGTCAATACAGCTGTCTTTTTACCAGAAAGAGTCTTACCTCTCAGTAGAGGACTGTTTATATCAGTAGTTTCGACAACGGCTGTTTGCACAGCAGTTTTGGTCGAAACAGTCGCTATTACACTATCTGAAGCCGCATAACCTACTGCCGGTAGGGCAAAAGTGGCAATTAGCAGTAATATGTAAGCCTTTTTCATAAACATAAGTATACAATAAAAGACGATATTGGAAAGGCTTTCTTACATACTAAAGACAGTTTTCTTTGACAACTGTACTGTAATAAGTACTATATAGAAAAATTCACCTTATAAATTATTTAGTATGGCAATTAAAGGAAGCAACACAGGAAATGCTATTATTGCGCTCAGAGGTCATTTTAAAATGACTCAAGAAGATCTTGCTCGCAAAGCGTGTATTACACTCGATGAACTTAAAGAAATTGAATCGGGAAAGCCCATTTCCGCAAATGCATTTGAGTTTGAATTAATTGCAGAAGCCTTCGGTCTGCCAGTCAAAGATTTAACCAGTTGTGCGCACAATCAAGAAAAATACTTCAAGGAGCATTTGAATGTTGCAGCATAATTATCTCTTCATCATTACACAAAAACACCCCAGCATGCATATGCTAGGGCGTTTTTTATGCTTCCATCAGCAGTATTTTCTGCTATACTCGCCAATATGATTAAAGTTTTTGGACACATTTCACCTGATACTGACACTACAGGATGCGCTATTTTATGGGCTTGGTATTTAAATAACCATACTGGGCATCAAGCTACTCCATATGTTCTCGGCACACTTAATAAAGAAACTTCTTTTGTATTGAGTCACTGGGGTGTTGCGGAGCCATCACTACTCGAAGCAATTTCTGCTGATGATGAAGTAGTGATTGTTGATACAAATAATCCACAAGAATTATTTGAAAATATTAATGATGCAACAATTCTACAAATTATTGATCACCATAAATTAACTGGCGGACTAACAAGTAAGGGTCCTCTAGAAATGACCATTCGTCCTTTGGCATCAACAGCTACTGTAATGTATGACCTTATGGGTAGTCATACTGAAGATCTACCGAATGATATGGCAGGTATTATGTTGTCATGTATTCTTTCAGATACATTAGAATTCAGATCTCCAACAACAACTCCACACGACAAAGATGTAGCAGAGCGGTTGGCTACTAAGCTCGGTGTAACTATCACTGATTACGCCAATCAGCTTTTTGCCGCTAAGTCAGATGTTTCAGATTTCACTGATGTAGGGCTTATTCATATTGATAGTAAAAAATACGGAGTAGGAGATAAAAACTTCCGTGTCTCTGTTGTTGAAACAACTACACCAGAAACTATTCTTGCACGCAAAGAAGGCATTGTGTCTGCTATAAAAACACTGCTCGATGAAGAAAAAGATGTTGATGAGGTACTATTTTTTGTTATCGATATCTTCAAAGAAGAAGCAACAGTGTTGACATATAGTCAACTAACAAAAGATATTATTGAAGCATCATTTGGTGTTACTGTTACAGGCGATACTGTGTTGTTACCAGGCGTTGTTTCTCGTAAGAAACAGATTTTACCAGTACTCGTTCTTAAGTAATTACAAAATAAAAAACCACTCGACGAGAGTGGTTTTTTATTTTAGGAATCTATAGCAATACTATAATTGATTATTCTGCAGCAACTGCTTCATTATCATTTTGTAGTACTTCTTCTGCTACTTCATCAGTTTCATTAGCTTCATTTTCTACTGTTTCATCAGTTGAGGCCAAATCTTTTAATGACATGAAGTCGTTTCCTTCTACATTTTCTGTAACAGTTTCTAATTCCATTTCAGTCCCTTTGATATCAATTTTCCAACCGGTAAGTTTCGCTGCAAGACGAACATTTTGTCCGCCCTTACCAATGGCAAGAGAAAGCTGATCAGGAGTTACTTCAATAGTCGCCTTGTGATCTTCAGTATTAAGATCAATAGAAAGTACTTTTGCTGGAGAAAGCGATTTGCGAACAAATTCTTCTGGCTCAGGAGACCATTCAATGATGTCGATTTTTTCACCACCGAGTTCATTCATAACAGTACTTACCCGTACGCCTTTTTGACCAACACATGATCCTACTGGATCAATGTTGTGATCATCTGTCCATACAGCGATTTTTGAACGACTGCCTGGTTCTCGGGCAATAGCTTTAATTTCAACAACACCTGAAGCGATTTCTGGTGATTCAAATGCAAAAAGTTTTTCAAGGAATTTAGGGTGAGTGCGTGACAATCGTAGTGTTACACCACGTGGTGATTCTTCTACATGATATAGGTATCCACGAATACGTGCACCGCGTACATATCGTTCGCCAGGGATTTGTTCGTTTGGCGGAAGCATTCCTGTTGCGCGATTGAAGTCGATGAAGACTGTACCGCGGTCAATTTTCTGAATATATCCAGAAACAATATCTCCTTCCTTGCTGCCGAATTCATCCATAATTGATGTGCGCTCTGCTTCGCGAATGCGTTGCATGATCACTTGCTTTGCAGTCTGAGCCGCAATACGGCCGAAATCATCTTTTGGTTCTAGGTTAAATATTAGTTCGTCGCCAATTTTCGCATCACTTTTCATGATTTTCGCATCTTCTAATAGAAGGTGTTTTTCTTCATTGAAGTGTTCACGTTCGTCATCTTCTGCCGCTGGCTCTTCTTCGAATCGAACAAGGGTGTCATCAACTACGGTTTTTACTTGGTCAAAACTGAATGTACCACCATCAAGATCGATGTGTGCACGAATCACTTGGCCTTTTTTGCCGTATTCTTTCTTGTAGGCTGCAGCCAAAGACTGTTCAATAGCGTCTACAAGCAGGGATCGACTGATGCGTCGCTCTGTTTCCAATTGTTCAAGTGCTAATTTTAATGCTTTTATGTCCAACATATTATTTTATTGTTATTCTTTTGTTATTAATAGCAAGAATGTCCGACCTTTCGGCACGGACATATCTATGGTTCATTTATAGCATATAAGTGGTATTTTGATCAACTCGAAAAAATATAAAAATCTTTTCCCCAATAAGCTACAAAATAAGTTGCACATAAAAGAATACGTACCGTATACTGTACAAGTAAATGAAATTTTCAAAACGTCAACTATCATTTTTCTTCACAATTGTTCTTGCTGCAGGACTCTTTGTTGGCGCAAAAAAACTTCTCGCCGATGCTAATAGCAATCTGGCTGGCTACGCGTGGTCATCAAACATTGGCTGGATTAAGCTTAATAATTGTACTGACCCTGCAAATGCTTCAACCTGTACTGGTTCTGGGTATGGCGTAAATATCTTACCTGCTGCCCCAGGTACGATTTCTGGCTACGC
>CAIOXK010000032.1 GCA_903862255.1 Candidatus Nomurabacteria bacterium
GCTTTTTGATTTCGCCTGAACTCATTTTGTTTACAAATGCCTCCAGTTCGTCCTGGGATTTAACTGCGTCTAAAGTTTCAATACGACTTTGGCTCAAGAATTCAAGATTTCTCTGAACGTGAGCAATGTCGTCACTAATTTTAAATGCTACAGCATCCATCGCCAATTGGAACCTGGCAGTATCTTCCACCTGGAATATATCTGCCAACCCTTCAGTTGCCTGCCTCATTTTTGTAGTAGCATCCATCTTCTTCTCAGCAATGGTAATGCTGGAGCTAAGTTGGCTTACATAAATCTTCACCGCTAACTCGTTGTCTTTCAACACTTCGAGTGCTTTTGAAAATCCATTTGCGTACTGCGCGTATGAACTGGCTAACTGACTTGATGCATCACCTTCAGATTTGGCCAGCGTCGCATTTGTGCGATCTTGCTGTGCCTTCCTCTGAAGCTCGCGCCTACCGGAATCATCATCAGTAATACTTAGTGCTTCAGCATCAGTAGCCTTTGCCCGTGTAGTTAATTTACCTACACGCTCATAAGATTTTGTTGCTTCATCGTTTTGTTTCTCTGCTTCAGTAACCATGTTTTCGCGAACGGCCTGTACTTGTGTAATACGCTCATGAACTGTTTCTTCTGTGGATTTTACATCACGTAATAACAGTTGAAGCGTTTCAATGCTGTACTTTTTAGTCACTGCTTTGTCAGCACGTAAAAGTGCGATTTCTCCTAAACGGTGAAGCAAGTTCACTATTTTGGGAAAAAGTAAAAGCAGTACAGTGATCGCAATTCCATATAAAATGAGAATGGTGAACATCTGCGCAAACTGAATAAGTGTTGGCAATGCCAGATACAGCCCAACTAAGCTGGCCGCTAAAAGCAACCAGAAAACAGTTTTTGCAATTGTTTTCTTTGCTTCGGGTGTTTGCATTTTTTCGGGGAGCTGATTGCCTAATATAGAAAATATAGGCAATTCATTAGACACACTTCCTAAAGAAAGTGTGGTCTTGGTTTTTTCGAGACTCTGCATTTTTAATCGTTTTTTTGAAATGTGAATTTAAGAAGGTTTGTTTTTGTTTAATAAATCGATGGCACTTTGCAGTTCATCAACAACTATTTGTAGCCCTTTTTCGCCAACAGCGATACGCTGATCGGCTGCAGCAATTGGCCCTGCATAACTTGAATCAAGGTCGTCAAGCAATTGCTTCTTTTGCGCGTACTGCGTTTGAAGTAATGTAATTTGTTTATCAAGCGCTTCGGTTTCCTCAGTAAGAGTCTTACTTTCGTTGGCCTGTTGATTGATAAGCGCCTGGCGCTCTCCTTGTTTTTTCTTAATACCATTTCCGACTACTTTTCGCAGTTCATCGATATAGTATTGTCCAGAAGTAATGAGGCCATCAATTGTAAGCGTCTTCTCGGCTGTTTTTAAAATTTTGAAAGATGACATAAGGTTCTGTTCGGTAATACCGCCCACAGCTTCTGCCGCATTCCATACCTCTAAAAAATCAATGCCTGGTTGATTCATACTCTCAAAGGCTTCATGAATTTGTTTAACCATTTCCTCAACATCAGATCCTTCTGACTGTGCCGGCGCAGGACTACTTTTTACAACAACAGGTGTTGTGATTTTGGTAGTCTGCTGCTCAGGCACCTCATCTGTTTCATTATTGGTGTCGGTCGCATGGGTTTGTTGCATGTATTCGTCGGTATAAATAAGTTTATTTAAACCACTTAAAATACCGCCAAACCCTGTTTTTTCTTTGGATTTATTTGCGTTGTTTTGCATGATATTTTTTTGTTAATTAACAATTTTTTATTTGAAGTAAAACTAGCACAAATCACATGAATTGTCAATAGCATCTATTGACTATAGTGGAATGGCGTTGAATAACAAAAACTCATTATTTTTTTACTTTTCCCCATAAAAACGGTATAGTGGCAATATACCGAAATACAGTTATTGTCTGAATGTCCATTATTGATAATTTAAACTTTTGAAAATTATGTTAATCCCTACTGTTATTGAAAAAACTCCTCAGGGAGAGCGCGCGTACGATATTTACTCAAGACTTCTCAAAGACCGAATTATCTTCCTTGGAGATGCTATTGATGACAATGTTGGAAACATCGTTGTTGCTCAGTTACTATTCCTTGCAAATGAAGATCCGAAGAAGGATATCTATCTTTACATCAATTCTCCAGGTGGCAACATCAAGGATGGTCTCGCAATTATTGATACTATGAACTTCATCAAGCCAGATGTTTCAACTATTGCCTTTGGCATGGCAGCATCAATGGGTGCGATGATTCTTTCTGCTGGTCAGAAAGGTAAGCGCTATGCCCTACCTAATGCTGAAGTGATGATTCACCAACCTCTTGGTGGCGCTGAAGGACAAGCTGCTGATATCGAAATCAGTGCTCGTCAAATTTTGAAGCACAAAGACACTCTCTATAAAATGCTTGCGAAAAATACTGGTCAGACTATGGCAAAAATTGAAAAGGATGCTGATCGCAACTATTGGATGGATGCTAGTGATGCTAAGAAGTACGGCATTATCGATGACGTTATTACCAAACCAATTGTAGAAAAATAATATGCACCTCGCTGTTATTATCGGTACAGCGACAGTACTTGGTATCATTATCGGCTACGCCACTCGCATGGTAGTACTGCTGCTGCAAAAAAACAGCCTTGAACTCTCCATCTCAGAGCGTCTTTTGGCTGCGCGCGAACAAGCGCAAGGATTGATTAATGATGCTCATATCAAAGCAGATGAAATTCACGAACGACTTGCTCGCAAAGAAGAATTTCTTGATAGTCGCCAGATTGAACTCGATGAACGTACTGCTTTTGTTGAAGAAAAGAAAATACAACTTTTGGAAGAATTAGAGGCAGTCGAACTTATTCGCAATGAACATGAAGCAGTACTAATGACGCTTGCAGGTTTTACAAAATCTCAAGCGCGTGAATTGTTGCTCAAAGAAACAGAGGCGCAATATCAAGAAGATCTAGAGGTTCGTTCACATAAACTCGATACACAATTACGTGAAACTCTTACTGATAAGGCTAAGAATATTTTGGTAATGGCTATTCAACGACTCGCTGTACCAACAGCAAATGAACTTACTACTAGTAGCGTATCGATTGCCAATGAAGAAATTAAAGGTAAGATCATCGGCAAAGAAGGCCGTAACATTCGAACATTTGAACGCTTCAGTGGAGTAGAACTGCTTGTTGATGAAACGCCTGGGGCAATTATTGTTTCATGTTTTGACCCCGTACGCAGAGCAATTGCTGTAACAGCCTTAGAGGTATTGGTAGAAGATGGACGCATTCAACCTGCGCGAATAGAAGAAGAAATCGAAACTGCGAAACAGAAAATACACGAGACCATCAAAGAAAAAGGTGCAGCGGCAGTATATGAATGTGGTATTTATAATTTTGATCCGCGCCTCGTAGCAATTCTTGGTCGTCTCCATTATCGTACTAGTTACGGACAAAACGTTTTGCAACACTCTATTGAAATGGCACACATTGCAGAAATGATCGCAGCTGAAGTTGGCGCTGACACCTACATAGCAAAAGCTGGGGCACTTGTTCACGATATTGGCAAAGCACTCGATCATGAATTTGAAGGTACCCACATTGAAATTGGAGTAAAGGTGTTGCGACGATTTAATACCGATGAACGAATTGTTACCGCTATGAAAAGTCATCACGACGACGTACCCCATGAAACACTCGAGGCTGTGATAGTACAAACTGCAGACATGATTTCAGGGGCTCGTCCTGGCGCTCGTCGCGATACTGCAGAAATGTATTTGAAGCGATTAGCAGAACTTGAAGGGCTCGCTTCTCGATTTGAAGGTGTTGATAAAGCATACGCACTGCAAGCCGGTCGTGAAGTTCGCATTTTTGTTCACCCAGAAAATGTTTCTGACATTCAAGCAAAAAATATGGCTCGGGCAATTGCAGTACAAATTGAAAATGAGTTGCGCTATCCGGGACAAATTAAAGTTACTATTATCCGCGAAACACGTATTACAGATTACGCCAGATAAAAATGATATAATTACAGTATTGTCAGCTAATCAAATAATGATATGAATATTCCTGAAGAACCACGCGAAGACGATAGTGAAAAAATGAACAAAAAAATAACCCATGAACACAACAAAAAAGAGGCGCAAGAGACTCGTGCTCATGAAAACCAAAACCCTAACCTAGGAAAGGGACACAATCCTATTCATCACGATCAAGGCAATCGCTAAAAAAATAAACATACCCTGCTGGTTCACACTACGGGGTATTTTTATTACAAAAAAGATATTATTTTAATGAGTTCAACGCTATACTATACACATGCAACCCACCGAAAAGTTTAGTACCCCTCAACAAGAAATCGCCTGGCTTGGTGCGGAATCACAAAAGGCCTACATACTACAAGAAAATGGTCAGAAGACTATGGAGTCTGCTGCGTATGAAACAATAGAAAAATATGCAAAAAGTGAAGCAAAAGATTTCCTGCATGAAACAGCTGTTCTTCCAAAACATGAAACAGAAGCACTGGTATTAAAACTAAAACCGGAAGCCCATGACAAAAAAATTGAAGAGTTATTTGGCATCATGCTTGAGAAAGGTATCAAAAATGCCCTTGATGTCTCTGCAAAACTAAATAGCCCTCATTTGGATGATGATTTCCATCGCTTCCTAGTGCAATACTTACATACTATCGGAGCTATCCCAGGACTAAAAACACACTCTGCTCTTGAGCGTTCTCTAAACCATAGTCTTTTCATGATCACACTACCTGCACTTGGCGGTAATGAAACAGCTGACTTCAAACGATTCATCCAGGCCATGAAACAGTTCTATATCGGTATGTTCAGTACAGTGAATGCTGGAGATAATGAATACTACACACTTGAACTTGCCGTCGAACATGATCATCGCGATATCACACTATATGCATCTGTTCCTCGTATTCATGAAGATACTTTTGAAAAACTTGTGCATGCATATTACCCTGAAGCATTGATCGAAGAAGCTGTTGATGACTATAATGTTTTCTCTGAAAATGGTGTTGCAATCGCCGGCTCAATTGCAAAATTAAAAGGTCCAGCAATTTTTCCTCTAAACACTGATGCAGGTTTTGAGCACGATCCTTTTAATGCACTCATAGCAACACTTTCAAAACTTGAAAGTACCACTGAAGGTGCAGCAATTCAGGTGACTATTTCTTCTGATATAGATCAAAATAATCACCTCTACTCAGGAATAATTACTGAAGCAGAAAAAGGCAAAGGTACAATAAAAGATCTCTATGAAGAAAGCACAGGTTCATTACTAAAAGGTGTTGGCAAAGGATTGCTCTCATTTTTTGAAAAAGAAAAAACAGAGGAAGAAGCTGCTGAAAAAAAGATAGACACAGTTGGTATTGAACTGGCAAAAAAGAAAAACCAGAGCCATACACTTAGTGCAGGTATTCGTATTATCACTACAGCACCTACAGTAGTGCGCGCAGAAAGTATTTTGAACGGTATCAAGTCTTCGTTTAACCAGTTTTCTCTCGTTGAATCAAACAGTATTGAATGGCACGACCAAAGCAAAAGAGACATGCACGAACTTGCTCATGAATTCAGTTTTCGTACATTCAACAAAGACCAACAGCTTCCGCTAACAATCGATGAATTGGCGACTATTTTTCATTTCCCAGTTGGTCTTACTAGTGCACCAGAACTCAAAGAATCATCCGCAGCATCTGCGCCAGCTCCAGTATTTAGCGATCCGCGCGGCATCATTCTTGGTACAAACAATTACCGTGGTCAGACTACAGAAGTTCGCTTTGCAAAAGAAGATCGCGTACGTCATTGCTATGTTATTGGACAAACCGGTACGGGCAAGACTGTATTCTTAAAAAATATGATCATCCAAGATATACAAAATGGTGACGGTGTTTGTTTTATCGATCCACACGGCAATGACATTCAAGAAATTCTTGCTAATATCCCCCCTGAACGTATTGATGATGTAATTTACTTCGACCCCGCATATACCGCTCGTCCTATGGGACTTAACTTGCTCGAATACGATGAACGTTATCCTGAGCAGAAGATTTTCGTGATCAATGAACTGCTTGCGATCTTTAATAAATTATTTGATATGAAAGTTGCCGGCGGTCCTGCCTTCGAACAATACTTCCGTAATTCTGCTGGGCTTGTAATGGAAGATCCAGCATCTGGCTCTACCCTTCTTGAAATCGGTCGGGTACTTTCTGACAAAGCATTTCGTGATATGAAGTTATCTAAATGTAAAAATCCTATCATTAAGCAATTCTGGGAAAACGCCGAGAAGACTTCTGGTGAAGCATCGCTTGCGAACTTTGTGCCATATATCACAAACAAATTTGATGTCTTTATTTCAAACGACGTAATGCGTCCTGTAATCGCCCAGCAAGAAAGCGTATTAAACTTCCGCGACATTATGGACAAGAAAAAAATTCTATTAGTGAATCTTTCAAAGGGGCGTCTTGGCGATATCAACTCTCACCTCATCGGACTACTCCTAGTTGGTAAGATTACTATGGCAGCATTGTCTCGCGTAGATATTATTGGCAAAGAAGAGGTAAATGACTTCTATATGTACATTGATGAATTCCAAAACGTAACAACAGACTCAATCAACACTATTCTTTCTGAAGCTCGTAAGTATCGTCTTTCACTTACTGTCGCGCACCAATACATCGAACAACTTGATGAGGGTATCAAAAATGCAGTCTTTGGTAACGTAGGATCAATGGTTGTACATCGAGTAAGTCCAGAAAATGCAGAAGTATTTGCAAAACAATTCGCACCAACATTTACCCCTGACGATATTATTAAACAACAAAATTTGAACTGCTATATCAAAATGTTAGTAAACGGCGTACCAGTAAAAGCCTTTAATTCTCATACGCCTTTTCCTTCACGAGGCAACACTGAGACCGCCGAAAAGATAAAAGAACTCTCATATTTGAAATATGGAAGACCTCGAGCAATTGTTGATGAAGAAATTATGGCACGCTATAAATAAGTGTCAATGTTTGCAGTCAAAATAGCTTGCTATATAATGTCTATAAGCTTTAAGCATATTGCTTGAGCGCACTGATGAATTAATAGACTAGCGCTACAGAGGTTCTCGCTGCCAAATCACCGAGATTCCCCTTATACAAATACTATGAACAAACAAGCACTCGTTGAACTTATCCACGGCAAGGTAGGCGGTACAAAAGTACAGGCTGAAGAAATCGTAGAAAGTATCCTCGAAGAAATCATTAAAACACTTAAGAAAGGCGAAGAAGTTTCTATTGCTGGACTTGGTATCTTTTCTGTTAAGCTACGTGCAGCTCGCACAGCTCGTAACCCAAAGACTGGTGAAGCAGTGAAGGTTGCAGCTACTCGCGTTCCGAAGTTCCGTGCTGCAAAAGCATTGAAAGACGCTGTTAAATAATTCCCACGCTGCTCTTTGAGCTTTGCGGGACTAGCAAAAGACCATCCGAAAGGGTGGTTTTTTGTATACATTGACTATTTTACATAATAAGCTATATTTAAATAAATAAATCATTTCTTCACATTTTAAATAGTCTTAAATGCAACGAGTAATTTTATTTCATGGTTATTCTTCAAGTGACCCCAGATTGGCTGAGTTATGTCAAAAAACCAAAGAACTTTTTGAAAAAGAAAATTTCCGGTTAAACTTTTTTAGCATTGACCACAAAGACAGCGAGATTGAACAGTCGTTCAAAAGCCAATCGGTAACCAAACCGATTGAGGTATTGTTTGACCCTTCATGCCCATCATACCGCATCCCGCAACGTCAGGGGCATTTACGAAAGAGTCTATCTAAGTTTAAGGTTATTATGTATCAAGTCGGAGCAACGGCAGATGCATATAGCCATGCCAAAAGCATCATTACCAAACGCATTGAAAATGCGGCGAGAGTTGGAAAAAAATTAGTTGAGCATGCTCGCAGAAAGCGTAACACTGGCTACGGTCGGCGTAACGCTGCTGCCTAAGGCAAAAAAAATGATAGCTAGACTCTTACGAGGGTCTAGCTGTTTTTTATTTATCTTTTAAATGATATAGTTACGGTAATGCCAAAAAATAATACTCCTCAGGACAAAATTGATTTTTTTCTTTTGTCGGCTCATGAATTACGCACTTCACTCTCTGCAATGAAATGGCTTTTCAAAATGCTGAACGACGGAGATTATGGATCGCTCTCAGATGAGCAATCAGCTGCAATAAATCAAGCGATGCAAGCTAATCAGCGTATGGTTGATCTTTTGAATACAACAATGAACGCAATTAAAAATGATAGCATTATTCCATACGAGAAGACTTCTTTGAATCTTGTATCACTTATGTCTGAAATAGTGAAAGAGTTTAGTAGTGAGGCAATACAAAAGAGTATTACTATTGTCTACCATCAATTAGTAGAAACAATTGTTATATGTGGTGACGTAGAAAGACTTCGTATTGCATTCCACAATATTATAGATAATGCACTTAAATATAGTGCCCCTGGTACAGAAATACTTATCACCCTGTCTCTGCAAAATAGTGAGGCGCAATTAGTAATACAAGACCATGGTGCAGGTATTCCATCTGACAAAAAAAGCCATCTTTTCGAAAAATTTTATCGTGCAGAAAATACCACACAACAAGGAACAGGATTAGGACTTTATAGTACTAAACATATTATTGAAGAACACGCTGGTACAATCACTATAGATAGCACTGAACACGAAGGCACTACTGTAATAATTACACTTCCATTAGCCGAACAATAATTTCCCAATTAACCCAAAAGCGCTATACTACAGCATATGAAGAAAATCCTAATAATTGAAGATGACGCTTTTTTAAAAAATATTGAGAGCGCAAAGTTTACCAAGAGTGGTTTTGATGTAAAAACAGCTATGACAAAGGCGGATATCGACCAGGCCTTGACTACATATAGTCCAGATATTATCTTGCTAGACATTATGCTTCCAGATATCGACGGCGAACATGTCCTACAAAACCTCAAAGCTGATGAAAAAACAAAAGCTATTCCGGTAATTGTATTTTCAAACCTATCAAGCGATGAAGATATGAAAAAAATGATTGATGGTGGTGCTGCTGCATTTATGATCAAATCAAATTTCACACTTGATGAAATAGTAGAAAAGATTCACTCACTTATCGGACAATAAATATATTCGCTTCCTGAAATATGGCACAAAAAAACCACCTTGCTACAGGTGGTTTTTTTGAGACTTGTCAGACAAAGCTAGCAGAGCGTCGTGGGATTATACCTTAAAGCTTTCGCTTAGATAGCCCTTATCAACAACTACTGGATATGGCATTGCCACTTTTGTATAACTTCCATCAACATTTTTCTTATCAACAATAATATTATATTTGCCATTAGGTACAAGGCAATAGTAGTTACCAAGACGGTCGGCAACTTTGTGACTGATTTCTTGACCGGTCACAGTTGATAGTACTCGAACAATAGCAAATGATAATGGGTCATCAGATATACTGTCAGAAATTGAACCACTTGCCTTAAAGCGAGGAATATATCGTCTAATAAGGAAAAGTACAAGGTAGATAATGAAGACAATACTATTGTATGTAGTGTGTGCTGATATCAAAGATATTGCAGCAATAATAAATCCAAGCCCGAAGAAGAAATTTGAAATGTGCGCAATAGTAACATCTCGACGCTTGAAGTATGCTAGACGTTTTTGCTCATTTTTTGCAAACTCATTCCAGTCAAAACCTTGTTGATCCATAGGAATATTTTTTGTAATAACTTCCCCTTCCTGACTGATAACAACAATATCACCAAAATATAGCTGGTCATACAATTCATCAGCTGTTCGGCCTAACAACTTTGTTGAAGGAAAAATGAAATTAGTTTTATTTGCAGTAATCTTATATGTGCCTGGCGGTACAGAGAATCCATATCGTCCATCAATATCAGTGATCGCTGTAGCTACTTCATTACCATTCAAATCAGTAAGTACTACATATGCAGGGTCAATTGGTTGTTTGGTCACACTGTCATATACAGTTCCCCAAGGATGGTGACGACGCTTCAAACCAAAAGCTATTAGGAGTAAATTCCAGAGACGAAGCGGTAGTGCCAATATATCTGCCCATGCGAATGGATTTGTGGCTAGAGCTAACGCAATTGCAGATAACAATGTTAGAAGCAACCCAACACTTGTTGCAACGTTTGATGCAGTAGTACCTGCTGATGTTCGAGCGATTCCGATTACCCCTGTAGCAAGTGGAGCAAATACATCGACAATACTTCCAAAGCTTGAGCCAATCGAACTCGTAATTGTACTAATTGATTCAACGACTGATGACGATGCACCTGTGCCATTATTATGGCTTTGTGGAGGAGTATTAGAAGGTTGTGTTGTAGCACCTGTTGGTCTTACGCCTGGACCAGCACTGCCGCCGCCACTACCTGAACCTCCAGGAGTTGTACCGATAGGAGAAGTATTGGGCTGCTCTGGATTTACCCCATTACCTATACCAGCCCCTTTGTTTGATGTTCCATTGCTACCATTTTTATCAGTTGAACTAGGGGTTGTTGGTGGTGTAGACGTACCAGGCGTAGTCGGAGTAGTTGGTGTAGTAGGTATAGTAGGTATAGTAGGAGTAACCTGTGCAGTTTGCGCAGGAGATCCACCACCAGACAATGGACCACTACCATTTCCTGGACCAGTGCCGGTATTACCACTTACAGCGGGGCGCCAGTCAGTATTTACGCAAGTATCTGTATTTGTACAATCAAATACAATCCATCCATAGTTCTGGCTCCAAGCATATCCTGCAGTACCAGCAGTACCCCCAAAGTTTCCAGAAGTAGTATCTATTTTTACTCCTGAAATACCAGGATTAGTGAATGGTCCGAAGTTTATCCATCCAGTATTTTCCCCCCAAGCATATCCTGAAAGCGTACCGTTCGTATTTGCTACTTTGAAGTTGCCATTAGTACTACTACACCCACTCGTAGTATCCAAACAGTTTGTTACTATATATCCTACAGATGACCC
>CAIOXK010000033.1 GCA_903862255.1 Candidatus Nomurabacteria bacterium
TCTAATTACTTGACTTTTGCATAAAAAAGTGTATAATATAGCTAAACAACCTTAAAAAAATAACTATGACAGCAATGATTAAGAAGTCGAACAAAATCGTTTTGACAGAAAATGTCTTCAAAAAGACAGGTCCCGTAGTAATTATTTCAATCATCTTAACGCTCATTTGCAGTGGTATTGAAGTATATACAAAATACCGTTTTTCAAGCGCTTTTTCCTACATTATAGGGTTGCCATTTATGGTGAGCCTTATTGCAATGATGATGTTAGGAGGCGCATTAAGTTCCATGAAAATGGACCAAATAGCGGAAGGACCCAAACCGCCATCTCACACAGAGCAATTCTGGATGAGAATATGCTTAGTAGGATTCTTTAACATCATTCCAGGGTTCTTTGTCGTAGGAAAATTGTTTCCCTTAATAGGAGTAACAAAAATGTACGAATCGGGCTCAATTATTGAGTACGTGGCGAAATTCGCCGTTGCCATATTTTTCGGTTTTATTTACAATAAAATCGTTAAGGCAATCATTAAGCTGTTCTTTACGATGTAACCAGTTAGATACCCCCTTCTATAGTAATAGAGGGGGTGTTTTTATTTTTAAAAACTACTTAGTCAAAATGAATAACATTTTAACTATTATTCAAAAGTGCTTGGCATCATTTTCCAACAAAAATACAATAATTTTGATATGATACTTAGATGGAAAAATCAAACCTGCAGTCGGAAAATATTTCTCATGAGCGAGAAGGCTCCCTACAGCAAATGCCCGTTCAGACTATTGAGCAATCTCCCATCAAACAGTCCGAGTATTCACCTGAGGATACTGAAAAAATTGAAAAGATTCGACAAGAAGTCGGATTGGAGAAAGGGTCTTCCCTATCAATTCTCGAGGGGGTCTCTCTTGATAATTTTGAGGCAGAGAAACTAGACATCGTTCGGTCTTTTTATAAGAACAGAGTGACTCGTCCTGATGTCGTCAACCCTGATCTTCACTTACGAGAAATTGACCGCATACAAACTACGGTAGGAAATTTCTTTAGAAAACTCAGCGGCAAAACATCTCTTTCAAAACCGCTTGACGTACCTAAGGCATCATCTCAAGAGCAACATGAGGATCTTTCTAATAACTATTTTGACATCGTGCACGAGATCAAACCTGTCTATACAGAAATAGAAAAAAGTATCACTGCTTTCGTGAAAACAGCGCAGCTTGAAAAGAAAAAACTGCAGGTCAGTATTAGTAAAAAAGATTTTGAGACACTTTTTAAAAAAGTTACTCTGGGAGAAAGTATAGTTGAACAGTCAGACATTGCCATTGAATCCAATACCCTTTTACAGGCACTAAAAGAGTGCGCACTTATCATAACTCTTTCACCTGAGGATACCCCTATAACGCGTGATGGCGGTGGAGGTGGCGAAGGTGTGGGTGTTTGGGCAGAAGTACATGGCAGTCTTTCACAATGGAAAGACTGCCTTAAAAGATTTGAGAGTCTGACGATCCATGAATACACGCATGTGCAGCAAGTTGCAACTGCACCCAAAGGACAATCATTTTCCAGTACTATGAATTTCAAAAACCACCTACTGCATCCGACGGAAATTCAAGCGCGGGTACACGAAGCAATCCATCTAGCGAGAAGTACAGGAACAGATTTTGATAACGCCCTTGCTGTTATTATCGATAAGTATGCCGAAGAACACAAAAATGCCATACTAAAAGAGAAAGGCGCGGAAGAAGCTCTCCGCGAACAAGCACCGCAATTACATAAAGCATATTTTGAAAAGCATTATGGCAATATTAAGCAGCTGTACTTTAAAAAGAAGGGCGACTAACAAGAAAAGCACCTTTAAGGGTGCTTTTCTTTATGCGCGGACTGGTGGACGAAGCGAGAACTGCTATACGCAACCATAATGGTTATATGGACCTACCGAATCCGGCACGGGGTCAGGTTTAGTTTATTGATTAATTCTATGTAGTTATTTTTTGATAAATCTGCTCAACCGTTTCTTCTAGGGTCTGATCGCTAGAATCTATAGTTTGCAAGTTAAGCTGGTCTTGTTTCTCGGAAAATATTTTATGAAGCTCGGTAGCTCTTTCGCGAAGTTCTACATAGTCTCCCCTATCATCGAAACGTGCTAAGACGGTTTCTAGCGATGGCAAAAGCAGAAATGCTTTGAAATTTTTATCTTTAAAGAAGTTTGAATACTGCTCTAATAGCTTTCTACCTACAACAGCGTCAATAAAGACATTGAAGCCTTTCTCCAAGAAATTATTAGCCATATCGCACGCATTCTTTGCACTAAGGGAAAGCTGTAAATCTACCTCTTCGGTATAAGGCGAAGGTCTTACAAATCCCCCCTTTATCATTCCACGAAGTTTGTCTACCTCTATAACTGCACTTCGTTCAAACTTCTTAGCCAATGCGTTTGATACCGAAGATTTACCAGACCCCATTGGACCCGTGATTAAACATATAATATTACCTTCTTCTTGGGTATGATTGAGTGCGTCTATTGTCATAATTTATTATATCAGTTCCAAGACCACTTTCCCTACAGAAAAAGAACCCTATTTCTAGGATCCTTTTCTTGGTTCTCACATCGTACCTTTGCGCGATCGAGCGGACTTGAACCGCCGACCTCCCGCGTGACAGGCGGGCGCTCTAACCAGCTGAGCTACGACCGCAATTTATTTTTTAAGAATCTTCTACCAGCAGCAGTTTTTAAATAAACTTCTCTAGCACGAGCTTCTTGTAAAGTCGAATACTCTTCAGTGTATACAATTTTTAAACCGGTCATATTTCTGGTTGTTTTTGTTTGACCGGATACATGCTCACTGAAACGTCTAGCAAGATCATTGGTAAATCCTTTATAAAAATTACCTTTGTCATCTTGTAAGACGTAGACAGTGTACATATATTTGACCCCTAACCAGCTGAGCCCCGCCCGTACCGAACGTCGAATATTCATTTAATTCGATACGTTCGGGCGGGTACGACCGCAATGGTTATCGTTATAATTATATCAGATTGCTCTGATATGGTGTCGATGGGAGGGAACGATCCTCCGACCTTAGCTTTATGAGTGCTACGCTCTAACCAACTGAGCTACATCGACATATCTCTATTACAATGTATACATAGTGTTCGGCGACGCTAAATCTAACCAAGACAGCTACATCGACATATCTCTACTGCACTTAGACATATCTGTTGGAAGTGCCACCAGACTATAGCATATTTGGACTATATTTCAAGATAATGAAAAAGCTGTTTTTTAAGGTACTTTCTACCTGACCCGCTTTTCAGAAAAACCTCTCTTCCCTGAGCATCTTTCTTATCTCTGTAAGACTCATAATATATAAGATTCCACCCCTTCTTTTGTCTAGTAGTTTTACCACCCTTTCCTGAGTTGTGCTCTTGAAACCTTCTTCTAAGATCTGAAGTATAGCCGATATACCAACTTTTATCATTAAAGTTTTCTAACAGGTACACATAAAACATCTATTCATTATGCAAAGTGTCGATAAAATATAACCAGAGTAATTATAAAGCCATATCACGACACCCAGCGCACACCCCGTAAAACTCGCTATGCTCGCCACGGGGCTGCCGTAAAATAAAAATATCCTATAAAAAATAGGATATTTTTATCACGTGACTTGCCTTACGGCGAAGCCACGTGGTCGCTTTTCTCAAAAAGCGACTTTACGTGGTTGCGGGGCCAGGAATCGAACCTGGGCCTTAAGGTTATGAGCCTTACGAGATACCACTTCTCTACCCCGCGATAGGTTAGGATTGGATTGTACAACTGCTGACGAATTTACGCAAGTCTACGCCGAGGCTACGACTTGTAAAACAAGCATTACAGTGCCTTAAGGTCTGTATAAATAATTTCGTAGTATGAAACTAAGCGTCGAGCTTCAGGCATTGTTAATACAAATGCTGCACCATCGTGAGCAATACGATTACGAATCTTGTGTACTTCCCAAGCAATCTGCACAGAAGGCAATCTATCAGGCGTAACCTGTTTTAATTTATCACCAGTAGTATCACCATGAAAACCATTATCGTCCAGCAATTTATCCATGTAAATATCGCCTTCAATAACGGCTAATTTCCAATCACTACTATTTTCAGAAAGTAATCGCTCGCGAATGTGTTTCCATGTTGGATTGTCTTTGGCAATAGGCAGATCGAGCATATCAATAGGATTAGTGCTCTGACTAACTGTTGATATTGGTTGGGGTACTACTGCTGGCTTTTTCTTAAGCTCTGCTTCGCGTCGCAATTCATACATGCGAACAAGTAAAAAAAGAATTACTGTGATCAATCCTATAACTAGTAATGACAATACTACATAGATTATACCAAGCAGTGTCGTAGAAAATATACCTGCTGTTATGTTCTGAGCACCAGCAATGATTGATGCGAAGCTGATTGGATTTTGTTGGACTGTGGTTTGCACAACAGTATTATCGTATATTCTCTATGGTCTTGCCAAGCTCAAAAAGTGTATCTTCTGCAAAACGTGCACCAATAAATTGCACACCGAATGGCAAACCTGTACTACTCTTTCCAGAAGGTATTGAAATGCCTGGATGGTGAATAATGTTTGCAGGAACAGTGAAGAGGTCACCGAGGTACATACTTACAGGATCATCGGTTTTTTCTCCAATATTAAATGCTGGGGTAGGTGTAGTTGGAGTAAGAATAGCATCATAATGCTCGAGCACTGTTTCAACTTCTTTGCGAATAATACTACGGAGCGCAATCGCCTTATTGTAGTATGCATCATAGTATCCATGTGAAAGTACATAGGTACCAACAAGAATGCGTCGACGAACTTCCGGACCGAATAATGCGCCACGAGTATCGCCATATACATCATTAATAGATAGGCTTTCAGCGCGATCTCCATAACGGATACCGTCAAGTCGAGCAAGGTTTGACGACACTTCAGCAAACATCAGAATATAATATACAGCTAGTGCCTCAGCATAGTGTGGTAATTCAACTTCATCAATAGTAAAACCCTCTACTTTTAGTTTATCTACGGTATTTTTGAAATTCTTTTCAATTTCAGAATCAACTCCGCCATTAGCAAAGATACCAGCAGGAACAGCTAATCGTTTTTTTAGTGGACCAGACTCAGGTGATGCCATGCTTGTACTGTCATACTTATCCTGTCCTTTGATTACCTTATACAGTGCCTCAGCATCCGCAACTGTATGTGTCATCGGACCAATAACATCTAATGAAGACCCCATGGCCATCAGACCATGACGAGACACAGTACCATATGTTGGCAGCAATCCAACAATGCCACAAAAAGCAGCTGGCTGACGAATAGAACCACCCGTATCAGACCCTAATGCTGCTACACACAAACCAGCAGCAACTGCTGCAGCAGACCCACCAGAAGAACCGCCAGGAACCTTAGATGTATCAACTGGATTTTTTGTAACGCCATATGCTGAGTTTTCAGTTGAAGACCCCATGGCAAATTCATCCATGTTCACACGGCCAATAATCACTACGCCTTGTGCTTTGAGTTTTTCAATTGCTGTCGCACTGTATGCAGCCGTGTAGTGTTCAAGCATTTTTGAACCACCAGACACAACATGTCCCGCAAACAAAATATTATCTTTGATAGCAATAGGCAGGCCAGTCAGTACAGTTGCAGTACCACCTTTCAGCATTGCTTCCGCAACAGCAACCTGTTCAGCAATATCTTCTTCTGAATATATTTCACGGAAGGCATTCAAATCACTTGCTTTCGCACGATCATAATATTCCTTTACAACAACCTTAATAGTAGTTTCTCCAGTAATAATTTTATTATGTAATTGTTCAATAGTTGGATATTCCATATTATTCAAGGACCTTAGGAACCTTAACAAAATGATCTTGATATAATGGTGCTGCTTCGATGAGGTCATGGTAAGCGGCTAATGGTGCAGCTATATCATCGCGAAATACATTAATTTCATCAGACGATTGATCAACCTGACCATTCAATTGTACTGACTTAATAGTGTCTACAAAACCTAAAATACTAGCAGTGTCTTTTCTCACAGCTTCTAATTCAGCCTCTGGCACACTCAATCGTGCCAAATTTGCTAGTCTTTTGATCTCATCACCAGTCATTTCTGTTGTCATACAGACACTATACCAGACCCTCCGCCATCTTCAAAAAGTCTTCTTCCGTCAATATTTTTATACCTATTTTTTGTGCATCAGTAAACTTACTGCCTGGATTATCGCCCGCGACCACCATAGAAGTGCTAGCAGAAACACTGCCTGTTACCTTGCCCCCATTAGACTGAATAATTTCTTTGGCTTTTTCTCGACTAAGTGTCGCCAAAGTACCAGTGAGTACTACTGTCATTCCAGAAAATACCCCTCCCTTATGTGCAATCATAGTTTTTGGTTCTACACCGTTTGCAAAAAGTTTTTTAATCAAATTAATCGATGACTCTTTGCAGCGATATTGATCAATACTCTCGACTACTGCCGGTCCAATATTTGGAATACTTTCGAATTGTATTGCTTTGGCATTCCAAAAATTTTCAAATGTACTGAAATGAATTGCAATATCACGAGCAGTTTCTACACCAACATTTGCAATACCTAACGATGCAATAAATCGATCGAGCGGCGGTTGCTTTTTTTCAGCAATAGCAGCAATAATATTTTGTGCACTTTTTTCACCAAACCGTTCTAATCCACTAAGATCTGCTTCTGTTAATGCAAATAAGTCAGCAGCATCGGTGATCAACCCTTCTTCTTGCAAGCGATCAATAATTTTTGGGCCAACTTCATAAATATCTAACATGTGAACAAAGTGAATTAATCCACGAGTATGCTTAGCAGGACAATCATCATTAGTGCAATAGTACGCTACAGTTTCTCTGCTTTTATCTTGAGCTTGTCGAAGGGCCACAGGAAAACCACATACCGGACACTTTTTTGGCATGACAAATTTCTTCTCACTACCACTGCGCATATCAACAAGCACTTGTACTACCTCTGGAATAACATCGCCTGCTTTTTGAATTACTACAGTATCGCCAATGCGAATACCAAGACGTTCAATTTGATCCATATTATGAAGCGTTGCCTTTGAAACAGTAGAACCAGCAACCACTACTGGCGTGAAGTGTGCCAATGGTGTCAACACACCTGTACGGCCTACATTAACTGTAATATCTGATACAAATGTGGTAACTCGTTCTGCAGGATATTTATATGCCACAACGTACCGTGGCGCCTTACCTACAATTCCCAACATATCTTGCAAAGGTAATTCATCTATGCAAATAACAATACCGTCGATATTAAACGCTAAGCTGTCACGCTTTTTAGCAATACTATCAATATATGGAATCAGCTCAGCCACTGTAGCTGCTGTCATTTCTTCTTGTACAACAGGCATGCCGAGCTGTCTGAGGAACGCATGTTTTTGAGAATGAGAAACCAAAAAATCCTTTCCTTCGATTCCCTCAGGACCTACGGCGGCGCTCAAGTCATATGCAAAAAAATCTAACTTGCGTTCTTTTACTAAGGCCGGATCAAGCTGACGTATTGAACCAGCTGCTGCATTACGAGTATTGGCAAATAGTGGCTTGCCATTTTTTTCTTGCAATACATTCAAGTTTGCAAGGACACTTTTGCGCATAATAATTTCACCGCGAATTTCAATAGCTGGTGGAAATTTTCCAGTGAGCTGTAATGGGATTGTGCGAATCATCTTTGCATTCTCTGTAATATCCTCACCAATGAAACCGTCACCTCGTGTAGCAGCCTGTACTAATATACCCTTCTCATATCGCAAAGAGACAGCAAGGCCATCGAGTTTTACTTCTGCAAAATAATGATACCGCAAACCTTGAGCTTGTCGAAGAGTGCTTCCATTCAACAATTTCTCCATACGATCACTCCATTGTTGCAATTCATCTATACTAAATACGTCATTGAGTGACAACATGCGTGACTGATGTGTAACTTTTTTAAATACACTGAGTGGTGCACCGGCAACACGGTCAAATTCCTGCGTAATAGCAAGATCAGGGAATTCTTTTTCTATAGCCTTAGCTTCACGCAACAAAGACTCGTAAACGTCATCCGTTACTGACGGATCGTTTTCTACATGATATTTGTGACGCAAATCTGCTATCTGTTGCTTCAGCTTTTCTAATCGTTTTTTTGCTTCTGTTGAGGTCATATTAGTACGATAAGTTAAGTCCGCGTTCTACCTGCTGAGGAGTACTTTGACAAGTACTGAAACCGCGAGAGCTGACCCGATTTTTATCAGTAGCAGTATATGTTTTATCAAACGTGATTGAATAACATGGACTACTGTCAGTAATGTTTTCTTGATACACAAAATAATTTGTACGGCTTTGCGATATCACCAATGAAAGTGTATTGGCCCCACAGGTCAGCTGTGTCGGTACTTTGTCTACCGTAGTTCCATCTGGACTATCAGCTGTCGATGAAGGAAATTCACCAACTGTAGTGTCGTAATACATACCGCACTCTACACCAGAATCAGCCTGGTAAAACGCTAACTGAGAATTTTTTGCCAAATTAGAGAGCATTGTCTGTTTAAAGGTAATGTCAGAAATACCGAGTGCAATAGCCAAAATAACACTTACTACAAGCACAGTAAAGAGCATTGCGAAGCCGGATTCCAGCGAAGCATTACTACTCGTATCTCGTTTTTTTAGTTTTTTAAAAAAAATTTTCATAGTATTACCATCGAGTTAAAAGGATTGATTGCGTTGTGGTTTTTGACGACTGACCATTTAGCCACGTTATTTTTGAAGTAACGTTAACCTGATCAGGACTTAATTGTTGCATAGTGATTGTACGCACATATGTAGTAGGGGTTGCACCGTTCAATGTTTGTCCATTCTGTGATGGGTAGGTCGAGCTGTTATATCCATACAAATCATTATTATCATAAAAAACAATTGGCTCACAATTTGCAGTACATGCTTTTACTTTTTGACTAGTGGCATATGGGTCAACAGTACAGCCGTTACTTGAAAAGCATTCTTGATTACTATTAACCCATGATTGCCAGTCAATATTGTTTTGCACAGACGTATCACGACTATTGTGAAAGTATTCCAATGATTCTTGCAATAATGCATCAGCAACTAATTGATTGCGTGCATATCGAACTGAATAAAAACCATTTGCTGCAAGCTCAAGTAATCCACCAATAGTAAGCGTCAAAATAAAAATAGCAATAAGGGTTTCAATAAGCGTAAACCCGGCTGTTCGATTATATTGTTTTTTACCATTAGATATATTCATATTATTCTGCTGCTCGTTGGGAAATTAATGTCTGGATAGCAAATGGAGCCGTATTCCCTTGCCCTGCATTCGCTTGTCCTTCTATGATCATCATAACACTTGGCTGCTTGCCATCACTAGCATCTGCACCATCAACATAAAATTTTGTTTTTGCAATATTGATACCTACTTCTGGCGCAGTGATAGCAACACAACTGTCTGCAGTGATCTGGCCATTTACCAATATGCATTTATCAATCTCGCCAATACCTGTCTGTTTATTGTTACCTATAACATATTCAATTGATTTACCGTCAATAGTACTATCCATTGATATCGCACTACCGGCACCGTTAGTATTTCCTAACGGGCAGTTTTTTGATAGACCACTAGTATTTCCTACGCCGCCACAAACAATATGCTGACTAGTGCGAATTGTGCGACTCATAGATTCTGTCGCAAAAGTAAGATTATCTAAAACAGTACGCATTGCATTCACTCGAGCAGAGGCTTCATTTACTGTATACAAAGAACCGATCGCGGCTACAACCACTATTGTGAAAAGTGCTAATGATACAAGTACTTCAACAAGTGTAAATCCTGCCTGCTCTGTTCTTATTTTTTTTATTGTTTGAATATAATTATTCATATTAATTAACACTAATCTGACCAGTGTTCCATATGGTTATTATACGATTAATTCCTTTCAACGACTGCACGGTGATCTTAAGATAAGAAGAAAGCTGACTACTACAACTACCTGACTGATCAACGACACAAATAATCGCATCTGGGTTTGGGCGGTGAAAAACAATATTTACCTTACCAGGATGCGCAGCTGTAAAACACGTGTTAGCAGATGGACTGTCAGTACAAAGCGACACTATTTTATTACCGTCAGTAATGCTAAAGTTTTCTACACACTCTTGCCCCTCCATTGGATTACCGCAAGTACCATTATTGTCGAAAAGATTATTGGTCACAGTATTATTTTGAGGAGAAACATCAGTAAAAAGTGTAAAACTACTACCTGTCGGATCATAGAGACTTTGTGTAGTATAACCAACAGAAAAAGCCATCCCGTACGCAGGAAATGTATCGCTCATAATACCGCCAGAACCTGAAATACTTCGCACACTTGTTGCGTAACTTTGTGCCTTACGAATACTGATGCCAACCTGTTCTGAAAGATTCCGTACACCAACACTCGTACTGAAACTTGAATAATTAAACAACAGCGTCGTTGCCACAACTGCAAAAATAGCCACTACGATAAGCATCTCAATGAGTGTAAATCCCGCCTTCGCGTTATTACGGCGCGGCAAGCCTTTTTTAAATGTTTTTATCCCTATTGCCATAGTTGTAACAATGAAAAGATCGTTACGCCCCATACCCCCACAATAAATGTGCCCAGAATGAGAAATGGAGCAAATGGAATTTCTGATCGCATGTGATACTTGCGTGACAATCCAAGCATAAATAATCCCACGATGCCACCAATCCAGAATGAAAAGAGTAGTGCACTAAAGCCTCCTGTTATACCAAGTAACCACCCAATACCTAATGCAAGCTTAACATCACCAAACCCCATAAAAGCGCCTTTTGATAATGCCCATAATAAAAAGAATGGCAGTGCTACAAATACTCCGTTAAATATTGCCGCACCGGCGCTAAAACCAGAAACAGTACAGGCATTCCATAAAATTGAGAGCAGTGACAGTATAATGAAAAGATACACAATAGTATCTGGAATAATTGTGTGTCGAATATCGTATACAAAAATAATAATTAGCAATGCTGCAACAACTGCTGAGAAGGCAAATACTACTGCTGTCATGGCAGTCAATCCATAATGTGACAATGTCGCTGTATATATAATTGTAAAAGAGATCGCTGTTGCAAGCTCTACTAGTGGGTACTGAAATGAAATATGATTATTGCATGTTTTACACTTCCCCTTTAATCCAAGAAAAGAAACTACTGGGATTAATTCATACCATGAAAGTGGAGCGTTGCAACGAGCACACTTTGATCGACCTTTAGCAGGACTACGTCCAGTATTTAAACGCAATATAACTACATTTAAAAAGCTTCCAATAATTAGTCCGAAAATAAATATAAACACTGGAAGTAATATCATACTTGTATTGTACCAACTATCTTGTATAAACAAAACACCGCGTCAGACGCGGTGTTTTGTGAATAAGTGCAATATACAGACTAGCTACAAACAGTAACACCAGCAGCAAGAGCATTTGTTGTCTGCTTGCTTGCACCAGTACTATCTACACAGTAGTAGCCAATAATAGACTTAGTAGGAACTGAGGCAGCCCACGCAGTGGCACTATCATGACATGCAGCATGAGAACTATCACTAGCAGTCGTTGTAGCAGCAACTGTAACGCCAGCCTTAGAAGCAGCATCAGCGATCATTTCTAGAATACCATCACTTGCAGGAGCAGTACCTGTCATACTTGTTGTACATACATTAGCAAATCCATTAGGAGTTTGGTCGCTATAAAAAATTTCTGCTTGAGCGCGAGAGTTTGCAAGATCAGACTTCACTGCAGCGTCAGCACCTTTAGCACGGGCAGTGTTAAGAGATGCGAGGATCACAGATGCGAGAATACCGATGATTGCAATAACAACCAAAAGTTCAATCAATGTGAAACCTTTGTTAAGATTTTTCTTCATACAAATTTTTCTTGAGAACGAGTTAATGAATAATAATCGATTATTACAATTACTTGTAATGCCTGCATTATACTACCTATTGAATACCTCCCGCAATGTTATAAATAGGGACAAGCACTGAAACAAGCAAGATACCAACACCTAAACCGAGAAAAACAATCATAAAAGGCTCGATCAGTCCAACAAGCGTATCAATAGCCTGGTCAACTTCACGGTTATAAAACTTAGCCAACATTTTCAAAATAGAACCTACAGAGCCTGTTTCCTCACCAACACGAATGATCTGAGACATCAGCTTTGGGATTTCCTCATGTTCAGCAAGTGCTAATGAAAACGCCTTACCAGCTTTTACGCTTTCCATAGTGGTACGCATTACTGTTTCGTATCGCTTATTTCCCACCACTTGTCCGGTAATTTCAATAGCGCGCACGATTGGAATGCCAGATGAAAGCATTGTATCCATATTGTCAGCAATACGTGCCAGATAGAGTTTACGGTATAGATTTCCCAGTATTGGTGTTCCGAATTTAATATCATCAAGCACTGCCTTGCCCTTTGCTGATCTTGCTAAGTAAATAATATATGCAACAAGAATAGCGATAAAAATTAACATAAATACTCCATAGTTCACAAAAAGTGCACTGATTGCAAATACAACCTTGGTATAAATCGGAATATCCTGACCTGATTCAATAATTATGGCAGAGAGTTTTGGCACGATAACAGTGAACATCAACGTCATTACAACAAAAAAAACACCGATAACAAAAGCTGGATATACTAAGGCATTCTTTGTTTTTGTGGTTAATGCGTATTGGCGATCCAAATAGTCGGCTAGGTATGAAAATACTTGAGTCAATTTACCTGACTCTTCACCAGCCTTTACCATATTAATATAAAAATCAGAAAAGACATCACCCTGTTTTGATAAAGCACCCGCAATAGAGGAGCCGGCCTGCAAATCAGAAACGATACTGCTCAACTTGCGCCCTAATACTGGATTTTCAGTATTTTCTGACAATAATGTAAAAGCCTTTAATGCAGAAACCTGTGCCTCAAATAATGTAGACATCTGTCGTGACAGAATAACAACGTCTTTCAACGGCACACGCTCAAACAGTGTGATCTCAAACCACTTCTTTGCAGCCTCCTCACTTTTAATAGTAGTAACGATTAATCCGCGACGCTGAAGACCCGCAATCGCAAGTTCTTGATTAACGGCCTCAATAACTCCTTCTCTTTTTTCACCCTTGTCGGTAACTGCTGAATAAATGTAATTCATATACTTATAGTAGTCGCTCTAAATTTTTTGGATTGTTTGAATATGCATATGCATTTTCGATAGTAATTTCACCGCGACGAACTAGTTCGATAAGAGAGCGGTTCATATCGATCATACCGAGTTCAGATCCTGTTTCGATTACCATATCTATTTCATGAGTACGTTTTTCACGAATAAGATTACTTACGGCATTATTGTTGATGAGCAACTCATATGCAGGGATGCGACCGCCAGCAATACGAGGAATCAATCGTTGTGAAAAAATTCCGAGCAATGAACTTGCGAGCTGAGTACGAATCTGATCTTGTTGACCTGCTGGAAATGAATCAATAATACGATCAATACTTTGTGAAGCATTATTGGTATGGAGCGTAGATAATACTAAATGCCCTGTTTCAGCAGCGGTCACAGCAGTAGAAATTGTCTCCGTTGTTCGCATTTCACCAATTAAAATCGCATTCACGTCCTGACGGAAGGCCGATTTCAGTGCGACAGAAAAATCAGCAGTATCAATACCGACCTCTCGCTGATCAATGATTGATTTTCCTTGTGGGTAGGTATACTCAACAGGGTCTTCAATAGTAAGGATGTGCGCAGCTCGCTCTTCATTGATCAATCGAACCATCGCTGCCATTGTTGCTGACTTGCCTTGCCCTACTGGACCAACCACAAGAAAAAACCCTTGTCGCTTGCGAGCAAATTCTGCGAGTATTGATGGCAGATTTAATTCTTCAAAAGTTTTTACCTCTGGAATCAGACGGAGCACAATACCAAGATTGCCCTGTTGAACAAAAGCATTACCGCGGAGTCTCATTTCTGGTTGATATTGATAAGAAAAGTCTAATTCTTCAACTTCTATAAAGTGTTTATAGTGCTCTTCAGACAGTACGGCTTTGAGCATACCAGAAATATCTTCTTGGGTGAGTATGGCACGATTGAGTAAAAAAATCAGTTCACCATTAACACGTAGCGCCGGATAACGGCCAGATGCGATGTGTACATCAGAACCACTTTCACGCACTAAAATATCAATTAATTCGTCGAAAGATTTTTTGTAATCCATAATGCTTATAGTATATCTTAAAAGAATTACAATCCAAAGACTTCTTGCATAGCAACTTGTCCATTAAGCGCTTTCAATAACGCATCCTCTCTCATTGTAAGCATCCCTTTGGCGCGAGTAACTTTGTACAACTCTGGCTCAGTCGGTGTTTTCAAAATAACTTGCTGAATCTCCTTGTCGACACTAAACATTTCAAACACTGCAATACGACCAATCATTCCTGATGGTGCTTCTGATGAAGGCCGAACTTCATACATCTTGTCAGAAATATGTAGCTGAGCAATTTCGTCCGGAGATAGATCAACAAATTCTTTACTAATAAATTCTTTTGTCACTTCATCCATAGGTACTTCATGCCGAGCACTTGGATGTACGCGACGAACTAGACGCTGAGCAATCGCCAATACTAATGTAGGAGCAATCAAATAAGGGTCGACACCCATGTCTACCAAACGCGGAATAATACCAATCGCACTGTTCGTGTGAATAGTTGAAAGTACAAGGTGCCCCGTAAGTGCAGCCTGAATTGCAAGTTGAGCAGTTTCTTTATCACGAATTTCTCCTACCATGATAATATTTGGATCTTGTCGCAGAATAGAACGCAAACCAGAAGCAAATGTATAACCAATTTCGGGCATAACCTGAGACTGTGTCACTCCAGGAATTTGATATTCAACTGGATCTTCAAGAGAAACAACGTTACTTCCCTCACGATCTACTGCAGAGAGCATTGAATACAATGTAGTACTCTTACCAGAACCTGTTGGTCCAGATATAAGAATAAGTCCATACGGTTTTTGCAACCCTTCTTGTACGGTTTTTAAATTTGCAGGAGAAAGATCAAGATCATCAATTGATTTGACGCCATGCTCTGAATCCAAAATACGCATTACGACTTTTTCTCCGTAATATGCTGGAAAGGTTGAAACACGAAATTCGATTTTTCGACCCTCTATCTCTGTTGAAAAACTTCCATCTTGCGGCTTGCGCTTTTCATCAAGTCGTAATTTTGCCAAAATTTTAATACGGGCAATAATAGCATCGAAAGTTGTTTCCGGCAGTACGAGTGATGTATGCAATGTACCGTCAACACGGTATCGCACCTTTACTGATGTACCACTATTTTCAATATGGATATCAGACGCTCCACCTTCTACCGCATGCTCAATAACAACGGCCACAATTTTAATAATTGGCGCATCTTCAACAATCTTTTCTTGCAGCGAAGGATTTATGACACGCTGCTTAACTGTCTGCGTGCGAGAATCATTATCAGGAGTATCTGCGAGCTTCAGTTCATTGTTTAGTTCATTAACCTCCTTATCTACCTCCTGTATCCCCGCCTTATATCCATCTAATACTTTATTAAAATCACTCGGCGAAATCAGAAAAACTTTAAATGGAACACCTAATTTAACTGACATAAACTGCAATGCATTCATTGCTTCGAGGTTTTCTGGCTCTGTTACACCTATCGAAAGGACTTCATCTGCAAAAGATACTGGTACAAACTTATATTGACGAGCGGCTTCTTCAGGAATGTATTTGGATGCATCATTAAAAATCTTACTGATCTTAATGTACGGCAGTCGGTAAAACGCTGCCTTTGCTTGCGTTACAGTATCTTCAGTTAGCCCCAAAGACAGTAATGCAGCAGTCATATCGCCATGATACTCATGATCCATTTCTGCCATAACGCGATTGTACTGCAGTTCAGTTATGATATTTTGAGAAAGAAGAAAATCAAGAAACATTATCGTTTCTGCTGTGCAGCAGTAGTAAATGACATAATAGTGCCAGTAGCAGTAGACGAACCTTGTACTGCTACAGCTTCGACATAATAAGTAGTTGCAGGCAATAAGCCGGTAGCAGTAAATAGTGCAGTACCGTTCTTAGTCACCTTAATTACTCCAGACGAAGAACCGAGAGTATCATTTATCCCATATTGAAATACGACAGTTGTTGGACTTGTATTTGTTGTCGTAACTAGTGCGCCTAGTTCGGCAGAAGTGCTGAGAATTTTACCAGGAGCAAGTGTTTGTACTTGTATTGTCGCAGCAGTACTACCACTGCCACCTGAACTATCACTACCAAGTGGTGCAAAAGGATTCTGGCGACCAATTACAGCAGTACCGAGTGAAAGCGGATAATCACGCAAGGCCTTATATCCAGGGTTTGAAAAAATAGACGTATCAAGTGTAATGCCATTAATGCTGGAGAGCAGTGCTGTAAATGTACTGGTTGATGAATCATTATTTGTTGCTCCAACACCTGTCGGCACTACTGGTGCACTTGTCACATTACTTGAAACTCCTGCAGTAATTGAATTTGTCGACATAGAATTGCCGCCAAGATATGTAAATGCCAAAATCAATACAGCGATGACCCCAACTACAATTGCGAAGATTTTAACTTTTTTACTCATATTATTGTTTTAACCAATAGGTTTTAAGCGTTACCTTGTATGTTATGCCGCTCGCCGCTGTCTGCGATCCGTTCGTTGAAACAATTGGCGTAAATTGTACATTTGTAACATCAACAAGACGCAAGTTTTGTTCTAGATCAGAAATAAAAGACAAAAGGTTTGAATACTGCCCTGTTGTCTGGAAAGCAATAATAAACTCACCATACGGCCGTTGATCAGCTTTTGTGTCTGTTGTGCGTGGAGACGCACCGGTAGTTGTACCTGTTGCCTGACTAGGATTGTAATCTACATTGCGAAGTGATGACAGGCCATTCTTTGTTGCAAGCGAGTCCAACTGAATAATTAAACGAATATTGTCTACACTGTCTGGCAATAATGTTTTTATATTATCTAAGTCTGCCTTTGGAATATTATTGTACTGCGCAATCAATGCATTACGTGATTGTTGTAATTGATTTGCTTTTACCAAATTTGCCTGATATGTAGCAACATCTGTGCGATCAGCTTGAATTATACCGTACCGCGGAACAATAATCGTCACAAAGATTCCAATTGATGCAGCTATTATAAGTAGTAAAAAAATATATCTCATATTATTGGGTAGGCACTATAGGTGCTGTATTCATATTTTGAATAAATGCTTGGTACGACAAATCATTTGGGTTGACAGTGAATACTAATTTAAACCCGACCTGTTGAGTCTTATCATCAACAGTCAGATTAGAGAAGATAGGATTATTAATTAGACCACTCTTTGCATATGCATCTGACTGCAATGCAAGTGTTGCATAATTCTTGGCAATACCTGTAATAGTTACTTGTACCATCTTTGCCCCAGTTCCAGGATCAACAGTAAAATCATATGTGAAGTTTTGATATTGCACAGACTGAAGCGTAGTTGCTTGCAATGCAGCAAAAATTGGAGATACAACAATATGATTATTGATCAAGGCCTTCACGCCGTTAATGCGATTACTGAGTTGTTTCATATCTGACACAAATCCTGTACCAAGCCCGTTTTGAGCCTGGGTAATCTGGGCCTGCAAATCTGCTTTTTGCTTTTCGAGTGTTTGCTGATAGAAATATACTCCAGCAAAAGAAAGTATTGTTCCTAAAACAATAACAAAAGTTAGTAATGATAATATACCCACAGAGCCGCTACCAGATTGTTGCTGCGAAACTGGCTCAGCAGATACTGGACGCTTTGGAATAAACGATGTTGATACGATAGGTTCCATTAGTACTGAAAGTATAGCATGTGCATATATGATATGCACAAATTTTTTATTATCTGAAAGTTAATTACTGAATTTTTCTCAATGCCAAACCAATTGCTATAGAAAATTCTGGACCAGTTTTTTTTAGTACGCCAGAAAGAAATACTGGTGCCTCTACTTTTACAAAAGGATCAGCGATCACTAATTCTGATGCGAAGCTTTGTTCGGCATAATCAAGCAATCCATGTGTCATTGCCCCACCACCAGTAAAAATAATCTTACCGATATTTTTGTTATACCGTTTTTCATATCCAAGAATTGCTGCATTTGTTTCCTGGAAAATATCTGATAGTTGTATTTTGACAGATTCCGCAAGACGTGGATATTCTGGGGGTGAAATCAAGCCATTTTCTTTTTTAAGATTTTCAGCTTGCTCAAAAGATAGCTCGAGACTACGGCTAATAGCCAATGTCATGTCCTGAGACCCTTTATTAACCAAACGAAATGTTTCCACAATTCCATGCTCAACAATAGTAAGCTTGGTTTTTGAGGCACCAATATCAACAATCATCACGGGGTATAGCTCGCGTGTCATAACAGAACGTATATGACTGAATACTTCAATCTCTAAACTATCGACAGGCAAACCTGCTTTTTGTGCAACATCAACATATTTGGCAAGCGTATCATTAAGTGTTGCAACAACAAGCACTGACATTGTTGCAGCATTACCTGTTTCTGAAAGTACTCGTGCCTCATTACCTGAATCTTCGCGTCGAGGTAGAACATACCAATCAAGCGATACATCTGCTAAAGGAACTGGGATAAACTTTTTTGATTCACTAGGAATAACAGTACTGAGGTCTTTTTCTTCAATCTCTGTCGGCAATTGTAATGTAAAAATAATACACGATACAGAAGGAATACCTAATACAATATTTGTACTTGTAATTTTTGCTTCTTGTAAAACATCAACCAATGCCTTTGTGAGCAGTTCGACACTAAGGTTTGTTACTTGGCCAATGTGACCACCTTCATTATATTGACCAAGAGCAAGTGCGCCATATGTATCAAGAACAACGCGACCGCCTTCTTTTTTTAATTCAACAACCTTAATTGACGAAGTTCCGATATCAATTCCTACCACCCTGTTGTCTTTTGTCCCTCCTAAGCCAGAGAAGACACTTTTTATGCTAGCAAGTATACTGTCCATATAATTGGTAGTATAACGCATAAATTCAGAATTCCTATGATTGACACATTGCTACAATTCTTATTTCCAGAACAATGTATTGCCTGCAAAAAACCAGGTGCGGTTCTTTGTGAGCAGTGTTTTACTACTATTCCAGAGGCAGAGTACATTGATACTGAAATTACTTGTCAGGCATTGTATAATTACAGCAATTCCATAGTACGCCAAGCAGTTTGGCAGCTAAAGTATTACCGACAAAGTCGCTTAGCGAGAAGTCTCATTTTCCACCAAACAAAAAAGGTTACTGCTGTTATTAATCACATTAAACAACAGCATCCCAACGCAGAAGTACTGCTTATTCCTGTTCCGCAACATTATACAAAAACATTTCAAAGAGGTTTCAACCAAAGTGAATTGATTTGCAAATGGGTAGCAACAATAGCACAAGACACTACACTACTCCCGCTATTAAAAAAGACTAAGCGCACACAGCAACAGGCTCGAGCGCAAAACAAAAATGAACGACAGAAAAACATGGAGTGTAGTATGTCTATTAAAGATACTAATACTGCACTGGACTCTGACAAACTATACATCGTGGTTGATGACGTTATAACAACAGGTAGCACAATAACTGAAGCCAGCCGAGCATTACGCGCGGCTGGTGCAAAACATATATATGGATTAGCAATAGCACATGGCTATGCAGTCTCTTGATCTGAGATTGAATGTTTAACTTTTATTAATTCATTCAACATAGCGAGTAATTGTGTCTCCTCTTCTGTAGAAACGATATCAACATAGGCGAAACGGGAGAAACGGTGCATGAATACTTGATATAAGTCATTAAAATATAATACGAGCTCTGCCTGTTCAGTATCAACTGGCCCGTCATGCAATACAGCTAAATTTTCTATCGAAGATAGATTAGTAAAATACCCTGGAACAACTAATGAATGATATTTTTTGTTTGTAGCCATTTTAATACTCTGTTTCTATGCTAATAAAAGAGTCCCTTCCGATCACGACATGATCCACTAAGGGGATGCCGATGATCTTCCCTACTGAAATAATATGATTGGTGATATCGATGTCGGCCTGACTTGGGGTAACGACTCCTGAAGGATGGTTGTGTGCAAGAATAACCGCTGCTGCACCATGCTCAATAGCAGGCTTAAATACCTCGCGGGGATGAATAAGGTTGCCATTAATCGTACCGATAGAGATAACCTCATCGTGAATGATACGGTGATGCGTGTTTAAGTAAATACCCCGTAAATGCTCCTTTGGAAGTGTTCGCATATCGTATAAATATTCATAGACGTCTTTTGCTGTGCGAATTGTTTGAGGACCATCGCCATTTTTTTGAAAAAAACGTCGTCCGAGCTCTGCGCAAGCGATAATCTGCGTTGCTTTTGTTAGAGGGATATCAAGATCTGCGGCTAATTTTTGAGCATTTGTCTGTGTAGCCAATGCTTTTGGCCCATAGTCTTTGATAATACGCGCAGACATAGTTAATACGTCCTCTTTTTTTGTACCAATATTAAGCAATACTGCCATAAGCTCCTGAACCGATAATGCTTCCGGACCGTAATTGATAAGTTTCTCGCGAGGCTTATCCTCAGCAGGCATATCCTTAATAGTAAACGAGTAGCGCTTACTACTCATTTCCTGTGGGAGAATGTCATCTATCATAAAGTCGCTAGCAACGATTTTGTATGATGTCGTCATAAGTAGATTGTAACACATCTGAGCAATAGCATTTTTTGGCAAAAAGAGGATAAGTGCTCGGTTTTCTTTAGAAAGATTTTATTATAGCCTAGATTTGCATGGTATACTTGCAGTATTAGTCGCTTTAAATATAAACAGAAGACTTATGGAAAAAGAAGCAAATCAAGACCATGAACACAAAATGTGTGACTGGTGTGGAAACCAATATGGTAGAAAATATTCATGGATGCGCCTTATCGTTGCAATTGTGATTGGACTATTTATCTTTTCAGCGGGATACCACCTCGGCGAACTAAATGTATTGGTACATAGTCAGTATGGCCAAGTATCAGGCATGATGTACGGAGGCCATGGCGATCGTATTCACTCAGACTGGAATCAGCCAATGATGCAAATCGAAGAGGTTGTCCCTGCTACACCTACCACTCCAGCAGGCAACACAACAATAACTCCTGTTCGTCAATAATTTCATTTCAAATCGTAAAACCCCCTCGAATATTGTCCGAGGGGGTTTTATTTTAATCATGGAATGGTTTATGCTACAGTATCGGCACGCGGTATGCCGCACATATAAACACTGGAGACGTGTCAGAGTGGTCGATTGTCCCTCCTTGCTAAGGAGGCAGGTGTAAAAGCCTCGAGGGTTCGAATCCCTCCGTCTCCGCCTTCGCTGCGCCGTAGCTCTCTCGCCAGAGAGCGCAGGCGAGATTCGCCGCCGCAGCTACGGCGCGACGCAGTCCGCATGAATACAATCCATTCCAAAAAAAAAGAAGCCTTATATGGGCCTCTTTTGTTTTAGTTTTCATTTAGTGCTGAAATACTTCACGGTTTTGTTCTATTATTTCACCTATTATGACATGTCTCGCTAGTACAAATAATGAGAACATTGTGTTTAATATGGCTACAATAAAAAAACAGCTCACGATATTATATGCATCAACAGATAAATCACTAGTATTTTCTGGCTGATATAATTTATCGAATTCAAATATGGAAAACGCCACTAATACCAGTATCGGCACAGACATTGCTATTGCCATTGGCCAAAGCTTCCATCTATCGTACGCCATTGTAATCAGCATAATCAAAAAATTAATTATAATCATACTTAGGCCAGTACTGGCAAACACAAAAATGAAACCAATCCAATCTAAGTCCGTCAACAGTCCGGTTACAAGCAATACTGTTGCCGCAAAAATACACTTGCCCCAGTACGGGATAAGCAGTGTGGAAATAATTCCATGCAGTAGTCTTAATAAGAAATTTTTCATACTATTTAATTAATATTAAAGATGTTGTTTTTCAACATATTACCATTATTGTTATAAATGTCAATCAGTGTATACTTATAGCATGACAACAATAGAATCATTTTTCGCCACAAAACTTAATACGGGATTATTAGTAATGCGCATCATTATTGGTGTCGTGTTTTTTATGCATGGCATTATGAAATTTAACGCTGGTATTACTATGACTGCGGGATTTTTTACCCAAGCCGGTATTCCTGCTGGATTATTATTTGCCTGGATCGTAACGTTAATTGAAACATTTGGAGGATTAGCACTTATTCTTGGCGTGGCAACTCGTATGGTTTCCCTATTGCTTATCATTACTATGATTGTTTCGATTATTGTAGTGCTTCATTTCGGAGCACCGTTTATCAGTACTCAAGTTGCGACTGGCTATGAATTAAATGTTGCATTAATCGCATCATTAATTCCAATTCTTATTATTGGACCTGGTCGCTACTCATTAGCTAAGCATATTGTTACAAGCTAATAAGACCCTTGAAAAAAATAAAAAGCCTCACATTATGTGAGGCTTTTTATTTTTTTATTATCGATGCATCCAGCAATGATTGTAGCCAGAGTAGTACCAATTGCCATTTTGATTTTGGTAATTGTTATATCCACCATTGTTAACATAATATGTTGGAGCAATTACAGTAACGTTAATTGTTGCACATTGACTACCGTTTGTCCCACATACTGTAACAGTAGTGTTGCCAGGATTTGTACCATAGATAGTTAATACGCTGCCGTTAATGGTAGCCGTAGCAACTGAGTTATTATTTGTTGTTACATAATAACTTGAGTTGTTGTACCCATTGTTATTATATGAATAACCGCTATACAAATTTACTGTACCCACATTACCAACAGTAACTTGTACATTACTATTACTTACACTGATAGGTGATGAATAATTATAATTATTACTTGGATAAGTCGGGTACGCAGGATAGGTAGGGTATGTTGGATATGTATACACAGGTGGAATGTAATTATTACCTGTCACAGTTACATACAATGAAGTACATGAACCGCTGTAATTACCAAGACCATAACTAATAGTATTTACCAAACTATTTGAACAAACACTGATGGTTGTAGTACCAGCATTGACAGCATATACACTAACAGTATTACCACTGATAGTTGCATTGGCTACATTGTTTGAACTATTAGCAATGTAGTATTGATTGTAATTATTGTATCCGTTACCACTTACTGTAACACTACCATTCTGACCTACAATCATATTGAGACTGTTCTGACTTAATAGAGGTGCAACGTTATTACCATATGAACCATTATAGCCAGTATTTGGCCATGGAGTAGTTGCAGACTGCTGTCCGTTAACCACTACAAGAACTTGGGCACCGCTAGGAATGTTGTACTGATATGTATTAATTGTACCAGTATAATATCCACTAAAATTAGTTGTACCGATTATACCTGCACCCATTAATTGCCCTCCTGAGTAATAGTCCAGAATGATACTTGCATTAGGATCAGCATAGACAGTTGTTTGAATAGTCCCATTACTATTTGAAATAAAAGTAATGCCTGGATTCATGGCAGATACCTGCGTCGCAAAAACCATCGCTATAATCATAGCTAGTACTGGGGCAAAAATTGATTTTAAACTTAAATTCTTCATATATTTACTAAATTACCTATTTATTACTACGATTTACCTGCCCAAATCTTACATTTTCAGAAGTTCCGCCAAAGCCGACTCTGGGCACTTATCCACACCATAGTACAAAACCGTATATTTTTCAAGGGTTTGCGTTGACATCTAGACTATTAGCCCGTATGGTTGAAAAAACGTAAAACTGACAAATATGTACCTCAAAAACAAAAGAAACCCAATAGGATTACCATTTCTCTATTTATTAGAGTATGACCATACCGCCCGCGCAATGGTAAATAATAAAAGGAGCACTGCAATGTGCTCCTTTTTTAGTACCGAGGATGATTACCACTCAGGAAACCA
>CAIOXK010000034.1 GCA_903862255.1 Candidatus Nomurabacteria bacterium
TCCTCAAATTATAAGGATGGCTCTTTGTGTTTTGCGCTTTAATTAGAATGCATTCAGGCCGAGTTTCTTGATCTGACTGGCGACGATAATATTAACTCCAGCGATGACCAATGTAAGGCTAATAGCGAATGGGTCAAACGAGTCAAAAGTATAACCCAGAGTTTTTACCAATAATGCTGCACCAACAGTACACAGCATAACTACAAGTAATGCTGCTGCCTCTACAGGCATGTACTTACCCCAGTTAATTGCTATCACCAGTACGGCAAACGTGACCGACATCCCGATACGGCATAAGTCCGGCTTGTCGATGAACACGCCACGACAGAAAGCAAATAAACCAATTGCCCCAATTAATACATACATATAATTTGCGATTTGGTTTTTTAACGTAATTGACATATTTTTTTATTTTTAAGTGTGAAGGAACTGTAAAAATCATAGCATGAAATCATCTAAGTGTCAATTTGACATAGTGATATGTAGGTATATACTCCAAGTGTAAGTTCTTTGAATTTACAGGAATGGGTGATATTTGTTGGATTCTGTATCGATTAATTTCTTTACATTTTCCTCCAAATCTCACACGTCCACAAGCAAACTTTAACCAGCTGTTTTCTAAAGTTTGCTTGACACCATTCTTTATTGTTCTTTTTGTTACTATTACCACCTGCTTCGGTAGGTTCTACATATAGCCCTGTTATATTTACTTAAAAGCCTTTCTTCGGAAGGGCTTTTTTCTTATGTAATTTTTATGCTTCACATGCTATAGTGGGTGCATGAAAATTCTTGGACCATTCAAATGGCTCTATCAATGGCTTACAAAAAAGGCACTAATACCACATATTGTGACTATCGTAGTGTCACTTTTTGCTTTGATCGGACTTACTTTTACAGTTGTCTTTATTGCGATGCAATATGGGCTTTTGAATGTCAGAGGTTCAAGTACTGCACGAAATATTTCCCTTGGCGTTGTACCACAGACCGCAATAACGAGTACTTGTATTGCAGTACATGGAACTACACCAAAAACATGTGACTGGTCTGCAACAGCGGAGTGGAGCGTGCTTTATAGTGCACTTACAAAAGATAGTGATGTATTAGATAAGGTTTCAGGTCAGACCGGCGTATCAGGACGCATGATTGCCTCTGCTGTAGTGCCTGAACAGCTGCGTTATTTCACTTCAAACCGTGAAAGCTTTAAAAAATATTTTGAACCACTAAAAATTCTCTCATCGCTATCAAAGTTTTCACTTGGAGTTTCAGGTATTAAACAAGATACAGCAGTTCAGATTGAACAATATGCCAACAATCCGAACTCACCGTTTTATCCTGGGCCAGACATTGCACCACTACTCGCATACCCTGTAGGAGTAGATCACGACACAGAGTTGTACAATCGTCTGACAGACGCACACGACCACTACTATTCATATTTATATACAGCGGCTTTCATCAAAGAAATTCAAGCACAATGGTCAAAAGCCGGGTACGATGCAACTAATCGTCCTGATGTTGTTGATACATTATTTAATATTGGTTTCGGCGTATCGCACCCAAATGCCAATCCAAAAGTTGCCGGATCTACTATTACACTCGGTGGGCGAGACTATGCTTTTGGCGAACTGGGAACGTTGTTCTATCAGTCTGACCAGTTGCTCGATATTTTGCCACGATAATGATTTACCAATATGCAGGACAAAGAAATTCAAAGCTTACTCGAACAAGAAATCTCTCGACAACAAAACGTTGTTAACTTAATTGCGTCTGAAAATTACGTTTCAGTCGATGTGCAACAAGCACTCGGCAGTGTATTCACTAATAAATATGCAGAAGGATACCCTCGGGCACGATATTATGGGGGCAATAGCATCGTTGATGAATTAGAAATACTGACACAACAACGTGCATTAGCATTGTTTGGATTGTCTGCAGAAGAATGGTCAGTTAATGTCCAAGCACTTTCTGGGTCACCGGCAAACCTGGCTGTTTATACAGCACTCGTACCGCTCGGTGAAAAAATTATGGGACTTTCCCTCGATCAAGGTGGACACCTTACTCATGGTCACAAAGCATCAGTAACTGGTAAGTGGTGGAAGCAAATTCCCTATACCCTGAATAAGGAAACAGAATTATTAGACTATATTGCAATTGCAGAAACAGCTGCCATAGAAAAGCCAACAATGATTGTGGCAGGATATACAGCATACTCAAGAAGTATTGATTGGGCGGGGCTTCGTGTGATTGCTAATGCTGCTGGTGCACTACTACACGCCGATGTTTCTCATACCGCAGGATTAATCGCTGGTGGAATGCTGGAGAGTCCTTTTGCATACGCTGATACTGTAGTTATGACGACGCACAAAACATTGCGCGGTCCACGAGGTGCTTTGATTTTTTCAAAAAAACAATATGCAGAAAAAATCGATAAGGCAGTTTTTCCTGGATTACAAGGTGGTCCACATATGAACACAATTGCAGGTATTGCTGTGGCGCTCTATGAAGCTCAGCAGCCAGCGTTTAAAACATATGCGGCCAAAGTTATACAAAATGCCCAAACACTCGCTAGGGTCCTACAGGACAATGGCTGGCGTATTATATCTGGCGGAACAGATACACACTTATTCTTAGTAGATACTTGGAGCAATGGTATATCTGGCAAAGATGCAAGCAATACACTAGAGCAGTCGGGAATTATCGTTAATAAAAATACGATTCCATATGATGAACGTAGCCCTATTGATCCTTCTGGTATACGTATTGGAACAGCTGCAGAAACAACGCGCGGTAAAACAACTGCAGATATGATTGAGATTGCACAAAAAATTGATAGTATATTAAGAAAATAAATATATGATTATTGATACGCCAACAATTAAACAAGATCTTTTAGAAGAAATTATCGCGTCAAACGCGACTTTGCCAAAGAAGAAGCGAGTATGTTTCGTGCAATTTGGCAATGACGCTAGTAGTACAAAATTTATCGAAATGAAGGTTGCGCTAGCGAAGCAGTTGCATATTGATGCAGACGTAGTAAAAAGTGATGTTGCGGATACAGTTGCAGCACTAGCTGTACTTGCCGATATAATCGAAAAAGAATATGACGGTATAGTCGTTCAGTTGCCATTACCTAAAGGTATGGATACAGATCTCGTTATCGATAGTATTCCAACAGAGATGGATATCGATATGATCGCTGAAGATTCAAAAGCTCATTACCGTGCTGCAGATACAGAACGCACTGCACCAGTAGCTGCTGCAATTCAAGAAATGTTTTGGCTGCACAAAATTATTTTAATTGATAAAAAAATAGTAGTTGTTGGGCAAGGACGCCTCGTTGGAGAGCCTGTAATGATGTTACTGGATCGTCAGGAAGTACCATATGCTGTTATTGATATTAATACACCAGATGCAGATAAGTTTGCACTCTTGAAGGAAGCAGACATTATTATTAGTGGTACAGGAGCACCGCATTCAATTACTGCAGATATGATTAAGGATGGCGTCGTATTGATCGATGCTGGTACAAGTGAACAGTCAGGCAAGCTCGTTGGCGATATTGATCCATCGGCCTATGAAAAGGCTCAATGGTATACGCCGGTACCAGGTGGAGTTGGTCCGTTGACTGTTGTCTGTTTGTTTAGGAATCTTTTCGTACTATAAAGATAAAAACCACAGGATGGTCTGTGGTTTTTATCTTGGGTGATTAACTTCTTCGTCTTGTCGTGGAATAGACTGTCCCAATAATACTGCGCGGGTACCTTTATTGTACTGAGATTGAACTTTTTGGTAACCAATTGCTTTGTGTCTGCGAGCAGAAGATTTAATACATAAATCAAGACAGAATTTCACCATCCCTCGCTTTGCAACCTCCCGTGCTGTCACTAAGTCTTCTGAACAAAATGTATGAGTGGTGTCGTAGCCACTCATGTCATCAAGTACCCATTTTTTAATAAAAGCATTACCACCAATCATAAAAGCGCCAAATTTTCTTTTTTGCACATACCAGTTACCAATTGGTAATGTTACCCATTGCACAATAAGTCCGCCATAACGAAACCAGGCCGGAGCATCGTAGTATTCATATGGACCTCCAAGGGCGACTGCATCTGACCCTTCGAAATGTTTGAATGCACGCCATAACCATTGTCTTGATGCAATATTGTCCGCATCAAGCTGAACGACTATATCGCCAGTAGCCGCACGTAGCCCCTCATTGCGTGCATACAAAATACCTGGTGTTGCACACGATAATAATGTTATCCGCGAATCTTTAGCAATAAAAGTCTGTACAATATCTCGAGTGGTATCAGTTGAATTATTATCGACAACAATTATTTCGAAATTTTGATAATCCTGGTGTAAGACTGCATCTAACGTAGGAGAAATCCAGGCAGCTTCATTGAGTGCCGGAATGATAATTGAAAACTTCATACTATTGTGACACTACGATTTTCTTATTACCGCGTTTATTAATAATCGATCGGCTCGCTAAAATTACAACTGTTATAAGAATCGCTCTACCAAAAATCTTTTGAATACCGCCACTTGTTTGAGCAATGTTGATCCAATATTTTCCGAAGATGCTACCTAAGATAACATACCCACCGGTCCATAATAGGGCAGAAGATAGCACTGCAATAAAGAACGTTTTCGGTTTAATACGAAATAGTCCTGCTGCAACTGATGCATAGCCGCGGACAAATGGTAATAATCGTCCAACAAAAACACCCCAGCCTCCGTGCAGTCGTACGCGTTCACCAAGACGCTCAATCGTTTCGCGTGAGATGGGAATCCATTTAGGTTTCTTTTCAAATACTCTATTGCCGAAACGGTAAAAAACCCAATACAATAAGCCTGTACCAATAATATCTCCCAAAATGGCTGACAGAAATACTCCAGTGAATGATAGTGTTCCTGCGTAGGCTAATGAACCAGCAAAAAGCAAGACTAACTCATTAGCTACAGGATTAGGAATACCAATTTCTTGTAGAAAAACTAAGCCAAAAATAGCAAAGTATCCGTAGTGTGTGATGAAATGGACAAGTGATTCAGGCATGAATTATTATGCTTTCTTTAGCCAGATATAAAGATCTTCAATAGCCTTTACTGCATCACCGGCAGCAATGTTGTTTTGGTGATAGAGACCATTAGTACAATCTCCAGCAGCCCAAATACCTTCTACGCTTGTACGCTGATTGGTAGGGTCAACAACAATTTTTTTGTATTCATTAAGTGCAACAGTGCCTTCAATAAGGTCAGTATTTGGAATCTGTCCGATTTCTACGAACACTGCATTTACTGCTAGTGTTTGGTCGCTATCAGTTGAAAGATTGTTTTTGTATGTTATGCCATTTACAAATACATCGCCAGTTACAGAGGTAAGTGTTACATTAGTAAGAATAGTTGCATTTGAAAGTGCTTTTACTTTTTCTACAGTAATTTCATCTGCGCGAAAATTATTGCTGCGATGGATAAGTGTCACATGTGATGCGTATGCTGATAGTTGAAGTACTGCTTCAAGTGCCGCATTGCCACCGCCAATAACAGCAACAGGTTGACCGGTGAATAGCGGTCCGTCACATGTTGCGCAGTACATAATTCCTTTGTGTTCGAAATCAGCAGCACCAGGTACATCGAGATGTCGGTGTCGAGAACCAGTAGTTACGAGGACGCTTTTTGTAGATACATGTTCTTTTGCCGTTGCAACAGAGAATCCCTCGGCAGTTTTTTCTACCGTAGTAACTCGCTCACCCAATGAAAGCTTCAATGTATGTTCAGGTGTAGTATAAACCTCAATATGTTTGCGGAGACTTTCTGCTAATTCTGACCCACCAATTTCAGGTGTACCGATCCAGTTAAAAATAGTATCAGATACTGCTGATTGGCCACCGATTTCTTCTGCGATAATAAGCGTATTCAAACGCTTGCGCGCAGCATATACAGCAGCCGCTGCTGCAGCAGGGCCACCGCCAATAATGACAAGGTCGTAGGTATTCATGTATTAAGTATACCTTATGAGTCAACCATGTTATATATGCGACAAAATATAAAAAGGGGTTAAACCCCTACGGCTTTTAATTTCTTCTAAAAATGGCATCTAAAACATATAGGGTATACATGAATTCTTATTTTTTTTGCAATTACTCTAAAACAGGGGTTTAACCCCTTATATTGACTTTTAGCCTAAAACGTGTATAATATAGACAAACATTTTAATTTATAGCGATGCAAAGTAAATTTAAATCAAGTCGGCAAATTAATGCCACTATTCGTAGTTTTAAAGAATACGGGTTTGGTGCAGAACCAACAATTAAGTCCAGTAAAACAATTATACACGCGGTTACAAAAGATCGCGGTATAGTAACTTTTGCTATACCAAAAGCAAAGGCGGACCTGTCCACACTTGATAATGATTTTAATTAAATCTAATCAAGTAAAAAGCCATATCATACTCATTGTGTGATACGGCTTTTTCTTTTTATAATTTTACAATTATTTTTTGTTACGACGGAGGAATGCTGGAATTGCACCCCAGTCTTCTTCATCAGTACCTTCTGGTTCAATAACTTCTGATTCAGTTGCTGGACGAATGTCAGCTTTTTGTACCATTGGACGAACTGGTTCGCGTTCAATTTGCTGTTGAGGAATCTGTTGTTGGATAGCAGGCTGTTGCTGTTGCAATGGAGCTGGAGCTGATTGCTGTTCTGCACGATTGAAAAGTTGGGCATTGTTACCAAAAAGATTTTGCTTTTTTGTAGTATCAGTAGGGAAGCCAGTGGCAATAACTGTGATTTTCATTTCACCTTTTTTCATCCGATCATCAACAATAGTACCGATGATAACGCGAGCGTCTTTGTCGATTGATTCAGTAATCACCTTAGCTGAGTCTTGGAATTCAGCCATAGTAAGGTCGTCGTTGGAAGAGATGGCGAAGAGTACGCCACGAGCGCCGTTAATTGAGATATCAAGCAAAGGAGAGTTAATAGCCTGGATAGCAGCTTTTTCTGCACGTCCTTCGCCATTAGCATATCCAACACCCATCAATGCTGTACCAGCATCAGTAAGTACTGACTTCATGTCGGCGAAGTCGACGTTGATAATACCCGGTGAAGCAATAAGATCAGAGATACCTTCAACAGCCTGACGAAGTACTTCGTCACACTTAGCGAATGCATCCTTGAATGTTGTGTCTTTACCAGCGATAGCAAGCAAACGGTCGTTAGGAATAACGATAATTGCATCTACTTCACTTTCAAGTTCTTCGATACCGCGTTCAGCGATTTTCATGCGCTGATTACCTTCGAAGAAGAATGGCTTAGTTACCACTGCAACTGTAAGAATGCCTTGTTCTTTTGCAGCGCGAGCCACAACAGGGGCAGCGCCAGTTCCTGTACCACCACCCATTCCACAAGCGATAAATACCATGTCGGCACCTTTCACTGCATCTTGAATTTCAGCCTTTGTTTCTTCAGCTGCACGCATACCCACTTCTGGGTTCATACCAGCACCAAGACCCTTGGTAAGGTTCTTACCAAGGTGAATTTTCTTTTCCGCTGAAGACTTGTGCAAATCTTGCACGTCAGTATTCATAACGATAAATTCAACGGAACGCACGCGTCCGCCAATCATATGGTTCACAGCATTGCTGCCTGAACCGCCGACACCAATCACTTTGATTCGTGCCGCAGTTTCTATTTCTGGGGTTAATCTTGCCATATTTCACTCTCCCTTCCACGGGCTATTGCTATGGTGACAATAGTACCACAAGGTCTTAAAAGGGCAATCGGCATTGACAATAAAGGATAAAAGTAGTATTTTTTGAAAAACTAAAACAACTAAATCATGAACGAGCAGATAAATGTAAAAAGAGTCACTGGTAAGACATTTAACAGTGTGTATTGGCCGGATTTCATTGCAGATCTGGTCGCGCGTAATTGTGCTAATCCTAAACAGGTGTTGAAAGAAATCATTTCAGTTGGACTTGTTCCAGATTTGAAAGATGAATCAATTTTCACACATCGCCTTAAAGAATTTTTGATTAAGGAGCTCCGCAAAATATACAGCATTCCCGTTTTTACACATGACCATTATGGCATTATCAGAAAAATTAAATGCTGTAATTATCATATTGAAAATGATGTTACCGATCTCATTGCTATCTTACCTGAATCAAATCTGTCAATAGTTACAGAGTGATAAAAACCTCCCATGTTACGGGAGGTTTTTTGTTCACGGAATAAGCTGTTTGAAAAATGCTTTGATGGTGTCTACGATACCTTCACCATCGCCACTACTGATCTTAGGTATAGATGATTTGCGGTTATTTGAACCACCACCTTGCTGACCTTCTTCATTGCTTGCTGCGATTGCATAAGCTACAAGTAGACGATTGTCTTTTACTGGTCCTTTTGTGCCAGGCAGGTCAACATGGGCAACTTTTACAGGAATGCGTAAAAGGTTTTTTGCCACTGGGTCAACGAGTTGCATGCGACTACCTCCGCCAATAATGATGGCACCTGCTGGCAATAATCCGCTGCGGCCGATCTTTTTGAAATACTTATCAATCAATTCAAAAATATCAGATAGGCGAGCATCGATGATTTCATCAAGTTTCTTTTTTGGTGCGTTTTGGAATGACACCGTACCAAGCTTAATACTTTCTGCTTCTTCTGGAGTTACGCGTAACCCAAGTGCAATGTCTTTGGTAATATCAAGTGAACCAAGTCCGAATACAAAAAGAGAGGTAAGGGTGTTGTTTTCAAAAACAGAGACAGAAACTGTTTCTGCCCCAATGTCGATCAAACTACAGCCGAAATTGCGCTGCAAGTCAGTCAGTAATAATTTTTGTGTTGCCAGCGGTGTCGCAGTGAATCCACTGATGCGAATACCGACATCTTGGGCAACTGCAAGTAAATCATCGAGATGTTGTTGAAAACAAGTAACAAACAATGTTTTTACTTCAAGTTTAATGCCATTGATGCCTTCAGGGCGTGCAGGCAATTCTTTACCATCTACACGGAAGAGTATAGGAAATGCGTGCAGAATAGCTTTGTTCTTGAGGTCAATATGTGTTTCAGAATCAGCGATTGCTTTTTCAATATCAAACTTACTAATAATCCCATCAGCGCGTGATGCAATGGCATTGCCAATAGCATATTCAGATCCAATACCTACGCCGCCAATAGCAATAGCTGCAGTTTTTATTTTTGTACCGAGCTCCTTTTCAACTTCACTTATTGCGTGTCGGAGTGTTGTTGCAACCTCTTCTCGATTAGTAATATACCCGTGACGCATACCATGAGTTTCTACTGACGCACTCGATGCAATCTTGGGTAGTGAGCCACTACCATCATCAATACACGCTACAACTCGAGTCATAGAAGTACCGATATCAATGCCGATGCGTAGTTGTTGCTTCATGTATTAGGTAAAAAGTGCGAGTATGTCTCGCTCCTTACGCTCCATTGTACTCCCATGTTCGTATCCTTTCAAATGCAGCATGCTGTGGATGATAATAAATACTAGATATTGCTCGTATTCCATATCAAAATCTTTGTACTCACGACGCATTGCAGAGCGGCAAAGAATAATTTCTCCACTGGTTTCAGAAAGAGGGAATGATAATGTATTAGGAATGTAGTCCTTGTTACGGTGGGCGATGTTTAGTGCTTGTGCTTCAGCAGGTGCAACGAAACGAATAGAGAGCTCATATTTTTTGCCAAGAATTTTCTCTTTGAGTGCCAAAAAAGGCACGCTCGGTAGCGTGCCTTTTGAGGATACTGTCATTGTGTCAGTATCGAGGGTCATAATTACATCTTTCCGAGTTTCTTAAGCTTTTCAACTTCTACACGACGAGCAAGACGACGGATTTTCATGTTCTTTTCCGCTAGTTTTGAAATTGGGCGAATACTGTATCGCTGTCCTTTCACTTTTGGGATAATTCCACTTTCCTGCATCTTGCGACTGAAACGACGAATAACACCGAGGGCGTTTTCTGTTCCATTTCTTTTGATTTCTACATTAGTCATTGGCATGGGTGCAATAATACCATGACATGTATTATCTCGCAACCACTTATAAACGCTCTGGATTTTCTTCAATCATATAGGGGAAGTGTAGTGATGTGAGGAATGAAGCTAGTGTCGGACCCTCTTCTTCAATGTAGGATGTATTGGTTTTTAGAATCCATATCAGTAATACTTTCATACTACCCGCACTAATACGCCGCGCAGGCATCATGGTTGCCTCCATATCAGTAACGAAACTCTGCATTTTTTCAATAACACTAAGTCGGTATCCTTCTGGTACTGTTAAGCTAATTTTTATAATACTACCGTATGGTGGGTAGCCAATTTCTTTGCGTAGTGTTAATTCATCGCCAATGATTGAATTAATTTTTTGTGTCTCAAGTTGCTTAATAAGAGGAAATTCTGGCTGCCGAGTGAATAGTAGTACACCATCAGAAGCCTTTTCGTTACATTCCATAACTAAGCGAAGTGTATTTTCCGTTGTATATAACGACGGTGTTGAGAGTAACCGATCAAAGAAGGGGAAGAGTGTGTAATTAATATTTTTTAGAAACGGTAATACTTTGATTGTGCCGATAATAATAGAAAACTTTTGTTTTTCACTATTTGTTAATAATGTTTCAATAGTATTACCATCTGGTGTTAAATCATCATCTATAGTAGTAACCGCTTCAGGTCCTACTAGTGCAGTAATTGCATCACGGATACTTTCAGTGCCAATTGATACTGGTGTTATATTCCAGCTGCCACAATATGAACAGGTGTGAGTGGCTGGTAATGTTGCCACACAGTGTGTACATACAAAATACCGCTCCTCCAGCCCTTCGCTCGTGCGACGATTTTTTAGAACCATTGGTAGTCCGCATACTTCGCACGTAACAATTGTTCCACAGTCACTGCATCGAGATAATGGCGCTACACCTTTTCGGGTCGCATAAACATAGAGGCGCTTCTTTTTTGTTTCGGCATGGCGAATGATTTCAATTACTTCAGTAGGGAGAATCGTACGATAGGGTTCAACTGGCACAATATGTAGTTTGTCAGCGATAAACGATCGAGGGAGCTGTGTTTTTTGTGTACGTTCAAGTGTTTCAAGGCGTGGAATAGTATCACCCCAGCACAATTGTAGTTGGGCAGATTTTGCAAACGCTCCCAAAAAAATACGCAAGTCAGTTTTGAAGCGGTCACTAGTTTTATATGTCGCATTGCTTTCATCTTCAACGATCATTGTCCCAATATCTTGACGGGGTAATACTGAATAGCCTGGTGTGGCAAAAATGATTAGCGGGCGATCACTTTGTTTAATTAGTGCAAAAGCGCTGCGCAAATTTTTTTTTGTTGTCTTGCTGTGTACTGTGACAATATGTTTTGGTATGCCTTTTTGTAAAATAGTTTTCCACTGCTCTAGGTTTTTAATTGTTGGGGCAATAAATAAAATACTTTTCTTAGCAGCAAAAGCTGTACGAATCAATCGTTTGTAATAATCAGTACGATCAGCAATTGTACCTACAACACTTTCTTCATTAAAAGATTTTTTATCGATATGTTGTGCTGTCTCATCTGCAATAGTAATAATTTTTTCGACGGTAACATAATCGAACAGGGTACTTGGCATGACAGCTGCAGCTATAGCTCCAAGCGGACTAAGAGTGCGTGCAGAAGTTTCTACTAAGCCATCAATAACCGCACCGAGGAGCGGCACGTGCCCTGTTACGCTGTTAATTTTCTTTAATGCAAAAGAAGCTTGTTTGATTGCAGTTTTTGCCTCAGAGAGATTGTGACACTCAGCAATAATAGCGTTAATTTTTTGCTTACCGAATGGTACTGAAACAATAGTGCCACGATCAAGAAGCTCAGCACTGTAATAGCTGAGTGTGTCAAAAGGGATACCTTTACTGATTGGAATGACTGTTGCGATGTACATATTTTTGCAGCGCGCTTTACATCAGTGCTAAGGCCACTATACTATAGTCATTCATATGTGGAAACTTCCCGGAAAAAAGAAACTTGGAATTGATCTTGGTACAGCCAATACGCTTGTTTTTATGGAAGGTAGCGGTATTGTTTTGAATGAGCCTACTGTAGTAGCTGTAAACCGAACTACTCGATCTATTGAAGCAATTGGTAATGATGCAAAGGATATGATTGGCAAAACACCGGATTCAGTATCTGTTCATCGACCGATGCAAGATGGTGTAATTGCAAACTACACAGTGACATATGCTATGTTGCACCACTTTATAAATAAGGCCCTCGGACGAACCTCACTGTTTAAGCCAGATGTATTGGTGTCAGTGCCGGTAGGTATTACGTCAACAGAGCGTCGGGCTGTCATCGAAGCTACTATGAAAGCAGGAGCAAGGACTGCTATCATTGTTAAGGAGCCAATTCTTGCTGCACTTGGTGCGGGCGTTCCTATTAATGAGGCTCGTGGCTGTATGGTTATCGATTGCGGAGGAGGAACTACAGATGTGGCAGTAATTTCTCTTGGGGGTATTATTGCATCGACTTCTGTAAAATGTGCTGGTAATAAATTTGACCAGGCAATCATTGACTATATCCGTCACACTTATAATGTAGCTATTGGTGACCAAACAGCAGAAGATATTAAAAAAACACTTTGTTCTGCGCTCCCAGTCAATCCTGATATGAGTGGTGACGTGAAAGGTCGTGATATCGTATCTGGTTTGCCAAAAACGCTGACGATTACTACAAATGAATTAGTAAAAGCTATTCAATACGAATTGGAAATTATTATTAAAGCTATTAAGACGGTACTTGAAAATACTCCGCCTGAATTAGCTTCAGATATTATCGATTACGGTATTGTTATGACTGGAGGTACTTCTTCATTGGCTCATTTGCCAGAATTGATTGAGCAGCAAACCGGTGTGAAAGTCCGATTGGCTGACGACCCACTTTATTGTGTTGTAAAAGGCACTGGTGTATTGCTTGGTCACCTCGATGATTACAAGCGTTCAATTTTATCAAAAAGATAATACAATAGTTATATGACTATTGATGATATTAAAGCATTCGCCCCACAAAAAACTTTTTTGTTACAAAGTGACGAAAATCAATTCAATGCATTGTTTGCTACCGCACTTATTGCAAACCCTTTAACGAACGGTATGGCAGTACCACGCTTCACTACTGATCATGCAAAAAATCTTGTAACGTTTATTAACGAAGGCATAGGCAGTGAACGGTGCTTCGTTGTATTCTTTTCAATTTTTTCCCCAGATGCTGCTGAAATTTTACTCAAAGCACTAGAAGAACCAGATGAAGACACTGTAATTATTTTAATGACACCGTATCCGTATTTAGTTCCTGGAACAATTCGTTCAAGAACTATGTTGCTGCATTCTCAATTATCCTACTCCGCTGAAGCTACGCGGGATGTGCCAAAGCAATTGAATTCGCTTTCGCGAGATGTAGTTTTGGCACAAATTAAAGAAGAGTTTGCCAGTGATGCAGAAGAAGATGCTGCTACTCGTCGTGCCAAAGCAGTACAAATGCTCGATATGTTTGAAGTACATGTTCGGACTATTCCCTATAAAGCAGAAATTATTTATAAAGCCAAAGATATGATCTTCAAGGGGAATTTGCCAACAAAGTATGTTTTGGAATATGCAGCCAGTATGGTCTTATAAGTCTGTGGTATAATCCAATCCTATGTACGATTTAAATCCTTTTAAACAAGAAGCAAAGCAAGCTCAGGAATGGCTTGCTAAAGAATATTCGCAAATCCATACAGGCCGTGCCGCGCCAGCTCTTTTGGATGGGGTAAATGTAGAAGCATATGGTTCATTTCAACCGCTAAAAAATGTAGCAACTACTACCATTGAAGATCCTAAGACATTGCGAATATCACCGTGGGATAAGGGGCAGATCAAAGATATTGAGCGTGCATTATATGCGGCAGATTTAAATTTCTCTATTGTAGTAGATGATTCAGGTATTCGCGTAATTATTCCTGCCTTAACGACTGAGACTCGTCAGAAATTGGCAAAAAGTGCAAAAGAGCGCCTTGAAGATGCACGTATCACTATTCGTAAAGCGCGTGAAAGTGCTCTTGATGATTTTAAAAAATTAAGTTTACCTGAAGATGCATTGCGTAATGCAAAAGAAGATATTCAGAAACTTGTAGATACTGCCAACAACGATCTCGAAGCGCTGTACAAAAAGAAAGAAGGAGAAATTTTTAACTAACTATATACATGACCATTATCATTTTTATCTTGGTGCTTTTAGTTACTGTCATTGTTCATGAATGGGGGCATTTTTTTATTGCTCGCAAAAGTGGTATGACTGTCGAAGAGTTTGGCTTCGGTATTCCCCCACGTCTTTTTTCCTGGAAGAGAGGTGATACCTTGTATTCTATTAACCTCTTACCAATTGGAGGGTTTGTAAAGATTGCAGGAGAAAATGGCATCGAGGGAAATTTTCCTATAGAACGACAATTTGAATCAAAGCCATGGTATCTCAAAAGTGCCGTACTTATTGCTGGTGTCGTAATGAATATTCTACTAGCAGTCGTATTATTTACCGCTGCATATAGTATCGGTATGCCTGTTACGAGCGATCATGGCACCCCAACTGTCGTTAGTGTTGTTTCTGGCTCGCCTTCTGCGCAAAGCGGCTTGGCTGTGGGCGATACAATTACTAGTGTTACTGTTGGGGGTACAATATTGGCAGCTCCTATCGCTACAGATACATTGCACACTGCTGTAATGAAAAGTACTGGCTCTATTACTGTTTCATATAATCATCTCGGCACATCTCATACTGTTGATATCGTTCCAACAGGTAATGGAGGTTCCCGTATTATCGGTCTTGCAATCGAGCCTGTGGTCAATGAGCGACTCTCACTACCTAGTGCATTTATTGCTGCTATTCAGCAAACGTATAGTATCGGTACACAGATCTTCAGCACCCTTGCTAGTTTAATTGCTGGCATATTCCATCATAATGATACAGCAAGTGGGCTAGTAGGACCTGTTGGACTTGCCCAAGAAGTGGGAAGTGCCGCTAGTATTGGCTTCACCTACCTCTTAGCTTTTACGGCCGCTATTTCGGTAAACCTTGCAGTTATCAACATTATGCCATTTCCGGCGCTCGATGGCGGACGCTTGGTAGTAGTCCTACTTGAGGCTATTACTCGTCGTAAGTTTTCCCAAAATACCGTTGGTATTATTCATGCCATTGGTTTTCTGCTTCTTTTAGGGCTTATGGTATTTCTTACGGTAGGAGATGTTAGACGGTTGTTATAGAGATGGAAATTACTCTTGACAAGAGTTTGACTTTTTTTATATCCATGATAAAGTATTAAGCATATAACTAATATAAAAACACAGACACATGGCAACTATCAGTTTTAAACCTAAACAAGTCACTAAGCGCTTGCTCTCAAATCTGCAAGATCGCGCACATGACATTATCGTGAACCGTTATGGTCTCGAAGACTCAGCTGACTCAAAAACACTTGAGGCTATTGGCAAGAAATACGGCATCACTCGTGAGCGCGTTCGACAAATCGAAAATGCGGCTCTTGCTGCGATTCGTAAGAGTGATACTTTCAAGGCTGAGACCAAAGTTTTTGCTGAACTCAAAGAGCTTGTAGAAGCTATGGGTAGTATGGTTCATGAAGATGACTTTCTTTCATATGTGTCGAAAGATAAGTCTGTACAGAACCATATTCGTTTTTATATGGTGCTTGGTGAAGAATTCGAAAAACTAAAAGAAGATGATCATTTTCAAACTCGCTGGACTGTAGATCAGGAACTTTCAGAAGTTATTCATGGCGCATTGCACCGTGTATACAAAAGTCTCGACGATAAAGAATTGCTTAGCGAAGACGACCTTGTTGTGCGTTTCCTTGAAGAATTGAAAGGTGTTGCAACTCAATACAAAAACGAAGAAGTTGCTCGTCGTTGGTTAAATATTTCAAAAAAGATTGGCAAAAATCCTCTCGGTGAATGGGGTCCTTCTGAGTCTCAGAATATTAAAACTCGTGGTATCAAAGACTATGCATTCTTAATGATGCGTAAGCATGGCTCACCGATGCACTTCCGCGAAGTAGCAAAAGCTATTGTGGATACATTCGGACGCAAAACTCATGTCGCAACTACTCACAATGAACTAATTAAAGACCCTCGTTTTGTTCTTGTTGGTCGCGGATACTATGCGCTCTCTGAATGGGGATACAAGCCAGGCGTTGTTCGTGATGTTATTAAGGAAATTCTTGTTAAAGAAGGCCCTCTTACCAAAGAAGATGTTGTTGACCGTGTATTAAAGGAACGTTTTCTTAAAAAGAATACTATTCTTGTTAATCTACAGAATGCAAAATACTTTACTAAACTAGATAACGGTACCTATACCGTTGCAAAGAAATAATCTATGGCTGATGCTCCAAGTGGCGGCGGTGGAGGATGGGGTGCGCTCGAAATTATTCTTGCACTTGTGCTAGCAATTGGACTTATTACTACACTGACTGGTGGAAGTATTCAGCCGCTTTTTGGTACAGATACAACTGCTAAAAAAGCTACGATTACGGGGAATAATGCGACAACCACTTCTGTCGGGTGTGGCATTGTAGTTAGTAGTCCGAAAGTAAAACAAAAGATTGCTACAGAAGTAGCTGTTGCAGGGAGTTTTCCTGAATGTATTACTTCAGCAAATATTCCAAGCACTATTAATGCGCAAGTAATTGATAGTACTGGTAATCCACTCTCTGTGTACACTTCTATTCCTATAAGTAAAGGTTTCTTCGGCTTAGGTGGAGGAACAACATTTAATGCGACAATTCCATTGGTGGGTGTTGCACGCAGTACTACTGGATATTTAATTCTAACTGCCCCAACTCAAGCAGATGGTAGTGTATTAAGTACACGTATAGCAATTCAATTCGCACCGGGCTCAACCACATATGCTCAGAACGCAGGTCAGCCAACATATATTCCAAATACTACAACAACAAATAGTGGTTATTTTGTACCGACTACTTCAACAAACTCCGCGCAAGTTATATATACCCCTCCCGCTGCCACTACTTCGAATACAAATTCTGCCGGCACTACTACGAGTGGAAGTAACACTTTTTAAATACTCAATGGTATACTAATACCTATATGCAACAAACGATCATCGCTCCTTCATTTTGGCAGGGAGTAATCGGACTTATTATCGCTGTACCTTTGCTTGTGTATTTGGCGTGGCACCTTTGGGTGAGCTATGTGCAAACATTGTGGCTCGACTCATTGAAGTGGACATTGTTAGAAGTAAAACCGCCAAAAGAAGTATTTAAGTCTCCATTGGCAATGGAGCTAGTACTCAACACACTGTATCAAACCGGTGGTCATGGTAACTGGTTACAAAAATACTGGCAGGGTGCAATGCGTGCTTGGTTTTCTTTGGAAATTGCTTCTATAGAGGGAAATATTCATTTTTATATTCGTACACAAACAAAATTCAAGAGCCTTATTCAATCTCAGGTGTATGCACAATATCCGCAAGCAGAAGTAAGTGAAGTAGAGGACTATACAACTTCAGTACCTGATTTTACTACTGGTGCTATTGGTCTTTGGGGGTGCAATCTCATTCTTACCAAAGATGATCCGTACCCTATCAAAACATATATAGACTTCGGTCTTGATCGCGCGATTGGTTCGCTTGATGAAGAGCAACGTATTGATCCTATTACTCCAATGTTGGAATTCATGGGCTCTATTGGTGCGGGTGAACAGATCTGGTTTCAAATTCTAGTTCGTGCTGATACTAAACGCTTCACTGTTAAGGGTAAGGATGGTCTAGAAGAAGGCAAGAGTTGGGGTGACAAAGCGAAGGAACTTATCAAAGAATTTAATGCAAGCCTCAATGAAAAAGACAAAGAAGGAAAAACAATTGCAACTCGCCGAGCTACAAAAGGAGAAATAAATGTTATTGACGCATTAGAGCGCAATGTGAGTAAGTTTGGCTTTGATGCTGGCATTCGCACAATATATGTAACTCAAAAAGATAAGTTTGATGCTAATAGAATTGCAGGCGTGACAGGTATGGTCCGCCAATATAGCTCAAACGATTTTAATAGTTTTAAACCGGATGGTGCAACTGCATTTGACTACCCATGGCAAGACTTAACTGGGCGTAAAATTATAGAAAAGAAACAAGATATTCTTGATGCATATAAAGCCCGTGCGTACTTTTATGGATCATTCAATATTAAAAAGCCTCAAAAATATATTACCTATCCAGAAAAATCAGGTGCAAAACCTTTTATTTTATCAACAGAGGAATTGGCTACTATGTTTCACTTGCCAGGCCGTGTGGCAGAAACACCAAGCTTTACTCGTATTGAAGCTACTAAGGCTGAGCCACCAGCTAACCTTCCAATGTAGTTATGCAGGGATATCAAAAGGTCTTTCAAAAAGGTTTTATAGTACTGGTGTTACTTACTATTATTCTGGGGGTAATCTTTTTTGGTGCAGTATACAAAACATTTGTAGCGGCACCCGTTGCATTTCCTGTCCCATATACACTTACTGTTTCTACAGGGGAACGTTTGGCAGATATCTCTACTCAACTACATACTGATGGGGCAATAAAATCTCCAAAATTATTTGAATTATTCATACATATATTGGGTAGTGATAAACGTATCAGTGAAGGAGAATATAGTTTCGATCAGCCCGTATCATCATTAAGTATTGCAATGCGTATCTCTGGCAAAGAGTTTGGTATTAGTAAGCAGAAAGTAACTTTTCCAGAAGGGTATACCAATACTGATATGGCGCACCATATGAAAGAGCTTTTTCCAGAATTTGATGCAGTACAATTTGTCTTACTTACAAGTGATAAGCAAGGATATCTTTTTCCAGATACATACAGCTTCTTTCCAACGCCATTGCCTGCTGATGTCGTGAGTGCTATTCAGAAGAATTACGAAAAAAAGATTGCCCCATTGCGAAATGATATTGCATTATCAGGACATACTGAAGCAGAGATTATTGTGATGGCATCGATCATCGAAAAAGAAGCACATGGTGCAAATGACCGAGCAATTATTGCTGGTATTTTGTGGAATCGTATAAATAGTGGTATGCCATTACAAGTTGATGCAGCTCCA
>CAIOXK010000035.1 GCA_903862255.1 Candidatus Nomurabacteria bacterium
AATATATTGACATCTTTAAGAATTAATGCAATATATAAAAAACTTAAACAAGTAAAAATGAAAAAATTGATATTACCAATTCTTGCCATAGTCATGTTATCGGGGTGCGGCGAGTCAAAAAGTTACTATACAGGTTGGGCTGTAGCAGTTGGTGACTACATCCCCGGGCGGGTCAACCCTGTGGGCTATACAACCAACAGTGTAGCAGTTACATACACTGTTAATCGTAAAAAATACATAGCGACGCTTTATGACAGTCCTGCGATGATGCAAGGTGATTCTGTATATATCGAAGAAGGCAAGCCCGTTACAGTTGTACACGTTAAGAAGAAATAGAATTTTCTAGTCACCCTTTTAAAGGGTGACTTTTTATTTGTGACCCCACTGCGTGGCTTTCGGAACTTAGTAAGGATGGTGAGTATATAAAAAGTAGTATCAAAGAATTAAAAAATATCGATGTGGTGTTGAGCTAACAGGTTGAATTCGCGTACTATTGACATTTTATATTAAATATGCTAATGTATATGCGTAGAAAGTTCATTAAAAATGATTTTTTTGATCGTTTTAGCGGTTTCCTTACCAACCACTAGCTGGTTTGCGGGGTAACCGTTAAAACAAAAATCACTAAAAAATAAAATTATGAATAACGAGAGTACTGCGGTAGCCATCCGCTCATTTGTAGTAAACCCATTGACCAGTCTCGAAGGTGTTGCTGAAAACTTTAAAAATGAAAGTGAATACCTGCAGGGTATTGTACTTGATATTAAGCGCAATGACGGGGCACAAATTGTTGAGCTGATAGAGTGTGAGGCATACTGGAAAGACGATATTAGAAAAGACGTCGATGAGCGTGGATATATTTTTGCCCCAAGACCATATTTACTTGGTCTGGGCGTACAACATCCACAGGCTGTCGAAAGCGAAGATAATATTATAATTTCTTTAGACAAAGAAAATGGAACCTGTAATGATAGGTACCATCTTTCCTTGTTTGGCCACAGCCTCGGCGAAGGAGATACTGCTACTCCAATCACAACCAGCCTCGGCAAAATATTCTTTGCTGTTATCCGCAAGAAAACTGCACAAAGTTAATTCATAGTCTTGAACTAGGAATTGTCATGAGTACAGACGAGAGCCTAGAAGGAGCAGAGCTTACACAAAACCGACTATAACAATAGGGCGGTTTTATTTTTTATACATCATTACTAATTACTCCATCTCATTCACAACGTGCACGACGTTCACTGGTGACCCCACTGCATGGCTTTCAGAACTTTGTAGCTATGGCAATGAGATAAGGCAAAGTATCAGAGACCTTGACTTTTTTATAAAGTAGTGCAATATAATGTAAAACCATTAAAATTGCAAAGACATGAAAATAGTTACCACTACAGAAGTCTCCCTCACATTGGAAGACCTGGAAAAGATGATTAGGGAAAAGGGTATTATTCCTGACGACCTGAAGCTTGAAAACGTTATCAACGTACCCAGTCCAAAGGGGCTGAGGCTGGTGTTCACAAAGAGCACCGAAACTCTAAACTTGCTGCTCAACACGGAGATTAGCGAGGAGGATAAGGAAAAGTTCCTCGATACGCCCTTTGTAGACTTTGACTTATCGGTCAGGTCTCTCAACTGCCTGAAGGCCTTGAACATACAAACCCCGAGGGACCTCACTAAATACACCTCGGCTGACTTTGCCAGGTTCAGAAACTTCGGCCGTAAGAGCCTGAAAGAGATAGAAGGCCTGATGGCATCCAAAGGTATCGCTTTCGCGGCTGAGTAGATATTATTCAGTATCTGATTAAGAAATAGAGTAGTCCTATATACGGGGCTACTTTTTTATTTACAAAAGTTCTGAACATGCATTCGGGTGCCTGGAAAAAGTATTATAAATAAAGAGAAATGGCGGTGTGACCCTACGGGGAATCGAACCCCGATTTAATCCTTGAGAAGGATTCGTCCTAACCGTTAGACGATAGGGCCAGTGGCTTTATAGTAACGATTCTTTTGATTTTGAGCAAGGTCAAAAAACACTATTATGAAAAGTACATAATAGTGTTTGTATTTGGCGGATAGTGCTGTGCGTACCAGCTCATTTAAATTTGATCGGAAACCGAAATATTTGTGAAGTATCAGGGTTAACAATAAAATACTTTTTCGTTTTCATCGATTTCCCAATCACTGTGAAGGTAGCCTTTTTTCCAATGCCATTCAGATAGTTACTAAGTAACAGTCGGACGGTATCAGGTACTCGTACTGCGTGTTTGCCATAGTAGTCATACTTAATATTGGCAGTATCGACCACATAGTTTCCAATTATGTGGTCATCACCAAAATATTCAAGCTTTTGGTTTTTTTGCCAGGCTTTATACATAAAGGTGCCAGCAGAATCAGGATTATCTGATGCTACTGTTTCCCCAGTAAACCTGACCCAGAGTAGTGCAGTATCAACAATATTTTCGTCAGTGTTGATAGTTGGCCTGCCTCCATATTGGTATTGGCCGTCGTTATCACTCCAGTAGTTATAGTTGGCAGACGATGATTGGCCAGCCGGACCGTAGTCCTTGTAGCAGCTGCATAACATTGTTATGCAGGCTATATATATGAGCATTTTTGATGTTTTCATTTTTTACGTTTTCTTTATATTGCATTATTTATTATAAATGTCAATGTTTTTCATTATGGTACTACTATAGTAATGGAAACTATCTCTTGGAACGATTTTGAAAAAGTTGAAATACGGTTTTGAGGACAGGGTTTTATCGAGAAGATGGTACTGTGGTTCTTGCTGTGCCTGATATGTCAGTCGCGGATGGAGCAAGACTTGCATAGTAATGTACGATATACTTGTCCTATGAAAAGACGCCATTATCTTACTTTGATCATATTATTATTTGGTCTCTCAATATGGGGTCTCCTATCAACGCTGAATGATAGTTTGTCTCAACATAAAACCACTGCACAAAACACCACCCAGCCGGAAGTTCCAGCTCAAGCTCCGGTTATTACTCAGGACATTGTTGTTGATGGGGTACTAGATGGCGACACTATTACTTCACCTGTTACTATTAAAGGAAAGGCAAAAGGTACTTGGTTTTTTGAAGGATCATTTCCAGTATCGTTAGTGGCAGCTGATGGCACAACAATTGCAACCGTTGCAGCAAAGGCAGAAGACAATTGGATGACAGAGAATTTTGTACCATTTACTGCAACATTGAACTTTATTACACCGACAGATGTGCATTCAGGATATATTGTTTTAAAAAAAGATAATCCTACGGATGACCCGCAGTTTGACAAGTCTGTAGTAATAAAAGTACAGTGGTAGTATGAATCGCCCAACATCAAAAACAACACTCACACTATTGGCAGTACTTGTACTTGCTGTCATTGGCTTGGTATTTTACTTGCATCATGATGCCAAAGGTGTAGTGCAAAATCAAGTCTCAGAAAATACTCCTGTATCAACCATTCCAACACAGTGGCCATCTGCTATCGTTAGAGATCAGACCATTACTGACAGTGCCAGCTATTACACAATCAATGCCGTGTATCCGGTCGTAAAAGATGATGTTATAAATAGCTATTTCAAAAATTTTGTTACTAGTGCCATTTCGCAATTCAAAGATGATACTTCTTGGGCTGCTGGCGACGGGGCAAATATAGCTCCAGCTGAAGCATCATCGCTTTCACTTGATATTAAATATACTGAACAAAAAAGCGCTCGTGCAGATAACTTCATTTTTTCTGTCACTACATATACTGGTGGTGCACATGGTCTTCAAGCTACGCAGACATTTGCATTTTCACCGACAGGTCAGCAGATTATGTTACCTGCATTGTTTAAGAATGGCGTAACAGGCCTTAAAACAATTGCTCCATATGTACAAGAGGAACTAGCAAAGAGCCCTGATGCAGATCCTCAGGCTATCAAAGATGGAACTGTACCGACAGAAGCAAACTTCCAGAACTTTATCATTACAGATGATGGACTAACATTTATCTTCGATCCATATCAAGTTGCTCCATACTCAGCTGGTACACAAACAGTTAAAGTTCCACTAAGTGTATTCAAAACTATTTCAAGCAAAGATGTATTTATTCAGTAGTTCGTTCGATCGGAGAAATGTCTACGAGCAGCGGCTCAATTTCATTACTTGATCCAGTGATGCGCATAACATCCTTATCAACTTTCTTTAATTCTTTACCTGCATTACTATAATGGTTTACTACAGTACTCAATGAGCCACCAATCTTATTGTGATACTCTTCATAGGCTTTCATATGTTTACCTAATTCTTCAACACGCTTAACAATATCTTTTGCACTTTCTTCAATCTGCATTGCGCGTAGTCCTTGCAGCACAGTTTGTAGGTATGCTAGGAATGAAGTAGGGGAAACAATGATCACTTTCTTTTCAAAGGCATATTGCACTAAGTCTTGAGTGTTTACTTTGATACTACCAACCTCAGCAACAAGTAAATCGTAATAAATAGACTCGTGAGGGATAAACATAAATGCAAAGTCCAGAGTATTTTCTGATGGACGAATATATTTAGAAGTTTCATCGATACGCTTCTTGATATCTTTGCGAAATTCATTCACAAATTGCTCGGGGTCGGTATTGTTTTGATTAGCCTCAATGATGCGATTGTAGTTTTCAAGAGAGAACTTCGAGTCAATTGGAATGATCTTATCTTTTACCATTACTGCTGCGTCAACAATGTCGCCGTTATTAAATTTATATTGTATTTGAAACGTTTTCGGAGGAAGTACCTTGGAAAGAATAGTTTCTAAATAATACTCACCAAGAATAGTTCCGCGCTGCTTTGGGTTTTTTAGAATATCTTGCAGGTTGCGCAATTGATCAGCGAAGTTTAATACCTGCTTGTTACCCTCATCGAGACGAGTCAGGCGTTCAGTAATATCACTAATAATGCTGGCAGACTGAGATGATTGGTGCATCATTGATTCGCGGATTGATTTTTCAGATTCGCCAAGTTTTTGATCAACAGTACGTTGTAATTCAGACACTTGCTGCATCAGTAACTGAAAGCCAGTACCACTGTCTTCTTTTTCGGGCTGCTTTTTATTTACAATCGCATACACAGCGATTCCTCCCACTAATATGCCAATGCCGATAAGTATAATTTCCATATTATGATACGTATTTTTCTAATGTATAAATCCAGTCAGTTTCATCCTTGTCACTTTTGCGTTTCTGGTCCAGTAGCCAAGATAGGTAGCCAATGTCTTGCGCTGCAACTTCAGCAATAGTCTTGCCGTTATATTTGCCGAAGTTGATGGTCTTGATGGCTAGTGGTTCAGCAGTAATCTCAATCATTTTGGCAATAGCGGCTTCTTCGGTGAGGTTAAATTTAGTCATCATTTCTTTGAGTTCGTATTCAAAAAGTTTTTCGAGTACTAAGACATCAGCAAATGCTTCATGTGAAGACACATCAAGCTCAATATCCAATGCATAACGCAAGTATTGCAGTTTATGCATAGTGAATCGTGCCTCTGTATCAAGTTCGCGAATGGTTTTGAATGTACACAAAAGGTTTTTGATAGTAATATCGTCGTTCTTTAAAATTTGGTCATCGAATGCAGCATTATGAGCAACGCAAATAGTTTCTTCGTCTTCTAATAATGCTTTGAGTTCAGTGTATTCCGGTGATTCCTTGAATGAAGGACGGCTCGCTACCATTTTGTTAGAGATATGGTGAATAGCAGAACATTCAAAGGGAATAGGTACTGGCGGCTTATACATGGCATCAACAATAGGCTGATTTGCGCCACGTTCTAGTATTGCAATTTGGCAAAGGAAATCTTTTGTTCCATTGCCGGTTGTTTCTGTATCAAAAAAGACGATTTTCATACAACCATTCTACCATACAAAATGACCTCCAATTTCTGGAGGTCATAAGCCACTTCGTGCGCGCGAGCGATAAATATTGTGATATTTATGCACACTAGTAGACGGCGAGGGTAGTCTGCGAAACATGTCTGGTTTGAAATACGGAATAATAGCTTTTGTTCCAATTTCTAGTAAGTCTCGCACATCACATTCAATTTTTCGTTGTTGTGATGATTCACGGAGGTTTTCTAGTACACGTTCAATTATCTGCTGTTCGATACTTTTCGCCTCAATTTGTTCTTGTCGGTAAATTTTGTAATCCTCTACCAATGCAGAGAGGGTATGGACGTCATAACTTTCCTCAGGGTGTGTATTCACCAGGAGCTGAGTATTAATAGCTATACCTCTAGACATTATTGCTCCTAATTCTGCAATGAATTGCCAACGCATCGATGTTCCGCCAGCAGTAAGTAATTTTATTTTCATTCTATATAAATGTTGTTTTTATTATATTACAATATTTATAGAAAAAGTCAAAATATTGTATCTGTATGATACAATATATGTATATGACAATTGCCACAGAAGTACGAGAAAATATGAAAAACGCTATGCGCGAAAAGAATCAAACAGCACTCGATACATATAGAGGGGTATTGAGTGCCTTTACGCAAGAGCTTGGAAATATGGGTAAGACCCCGCAGGATGAAGTGACAGATGATGTTGCTTTGAAGGTAATACTGAAGCTTATTAAGCAGCGCAAGGATGCAATTTTACAGTTTGAGCTAGGTGGCCGCACTGATCTTGTTGACGAAGAAAAAGCTCAGCTGGCATTGTTAGAAAAATTTCAACCGGCACAAATGAGTGAGGCAGATATTCGTACAATTGCTGAAAAGAAAAAAACAGAGTTAAGTATTACTGACAAAACAAAGACAGGTATTCTGACTGGCGCAGTAATGAAAGCGATCTCCGCGCAATCTGCTCAAGCAGATGGCGGGTTAGTGAAGTCGGTTGTGGAATCACTATTTTAATTTCTCTGGTATACTCATAAATATGATTTTACTTCGCTGGTTTATTACAACGTTAGCAATTTTTGCACTACCGTTTTTTGTTCAGGGGATTTCGGTGAGTAGTATTTTAACAGCAGTCATTGTTGCTGCCTGTTTGGTGTTTCTGAACTTAATTGTTAAGCCAATAGTTACTATTTTGACATTGCCATTAAATATTCTAACGCTTGGTTTGTTTTCAATAATAATTAATGGCGCATTCTTTTGGTTTGTTGCGCAGATTATCAAAGGATTTACTGTCGCATCATTTACTGCGGCAATTATCGGGGCTTTTGTTATCTCAGTGGTAACCTGGATTATTAATCACTTTATCGATTAATATGGAACCTCTAACTATTGTGGCTCACGACGGTACATTTCATACCGATGATGTTTTTGCTTGTGCAACACTTTCACTTGCATTCAAAGACCGTGAAATAGAAATTATTCGTTCACGTGATGAAGATGTTATCAATGAAGCTGATATTGTTGTTGATGTTGGCGGTGTATATGATCCTATTGCTGGACGCTTTGATCATCATCAGAAGGGTGGTGCAGGGGTACGTGACAATACTATTCCTTTTGCTTCGTTTGGTTTGGTATGGAAAGAATATGGCGCACAACTTTGCGGCAGTGAAGAGTCTGCTAAGTTCATTGATGAGCAGTTGGTACAGGGAATTGATGGTGCTGATAATGGAGTACTCAACAAAGTCGCTGATAACGGCGTGTATTGTTACAGTGTGATCGATATCATAAGTGCAATGCGTACTACCTGGGAGGAACATTCGACAATGGATGAGGCGTTTATGGAGGCGGTAAATCTCGCCACAACTATTTTAGAACGAATGATGGCCCATGCATCAAGTTATACTCATGCTCAAGCAATCCTGGAGACTGCATATTCAGTTGCTTCAGATAAACAGGTCGTTGAAATTGGCAAAGAATATCCAGGGTGGTATGAAGTAATGTCGAACCATCCAGAGCCACTATTTGTGATCTATCAACGTGAGGACGGGAACTGGAGTGCTAAGGCAGTACGTATTACCCCAGCAGAATTCGCTGCTCGACATCCATTTCCAGAAAACTGGGCGGGATTACGCGATGAAGAATTGCAACATGTGTCAGGAGTTGCCGATGCTATTTTTTGCCACAACGGCAGGTTTATCGCTGTTGCTCAAACTCGAGACGGAGCATACAAACTTGCTCAAAAGGCAATAATCCTATAGGATGTCAACACAACAAGATACTATATGGCATTTTTAGATGAAATTACAATTCAAGCCAAGGCTGGTAACGGCGGAGATGGCGTAGTCCGATGGCGACGTGAAAAATTTATTGCCAAGGGCGGACCTAACGGTGGTGATGCAGGACGCGGTGGACACGTGTATATTCGTGCCGTTCGCAGTTTCCGCGTACTTGATCAATATCGTAGTCGCAAAGAATTCTTCGCTCAAGATGGTGCTCCAGGCGGCAGTCGTAGTTATACTGGTGCTGATGGTGAGCGACTAACTATTGATTTCCCAGTTGGCTCTGTGGTAACAAATGTAACGACAGGACAAGTGTGGGAACTTAATAAAGAAGGTCAAGAATTTAAAATTCTAACAGGAGGTAATGGTGGCTTCGGCAATGAACACTTCAAGAGTTCAACTAACCAGGCCCCTGATAAAGCAACTAAAGGTTGGCCAGGTGAAGCAGCTGAACTCCATGTAGTGATTTCTTTGATTGCTGATGTGGGATTGATTGGCTTTCCGAATGCCGGCAAATCTAGTCTCTTAAATATTTTGACAAATGCTCAGGCAAAAGTTGGTGATTATCCTTTCACTACGCTTGATCCAAACCTTGGTGATCTCTATGGCTATATCATTGCCGATATTCCTGGATTGATCGAAGGTGCAAGTGAAGGTAAGGGGCTCGGTCACAAATTCCTTCGCCATATCTCAAAGACAAAAGTATTGGTTCATCTTGTATCGTTTGAGCAAGAGGATATGATGAAAGCCTACGAAACTATTCGTAAAGAATTAACTAAGTTCGAAGGCAAGCTCGATCTTGATAAAAAAGAAGAAATTATTCTTTTAACAAAATCAGATATTGTTGATCAAGTCGTAATTGATACAACGGTGAAGAAATTCAAAAAACTCAGTAAGCCGACATTTGCTGTGACATTATTTGATGATGAATCAGTAAAAGACTTCCAAGATCAATTAGTAAAATATTTGAAAAAAGAAGACGAAGAATAAAAAAGAAACCCGATTATGGTAAACATAATCGGGTTTTTTTTACTCAATTCGAGCTCGTCTGAATTTTGTACCTAAGGCGTACTCAATCTGGTTTTTGTAATAAGCCGCCTCAGGGTTTAAATCATCAAGCACATCCTCATCAATGAGCAAGCTGAGCACAATGCTCTTTTCGGGATACAAAGAATTTTCAAAATCATCCTGATTTTTTTTGTGATGAAATTGTTTAATGTCAGAAGATAAAATCTTCACTAATGCCTCGTCAGTGCCAGGCAAAACATTTAAATTGTTTATCATAATTTTTATATTATTTTTTATTATAGTACTACTCTCATAAATTATGTCAACATCCGGCGTCGTTAAAACTATGCCGGAAACAGTACATGAAAAATTTAAGAATTCATGTATAATCATTTTCATGAGTAAAACATACTATCCAGTCATCGGTCTCGAGATTCATGCAGAACTTAATACAAAAAGTAAGATGTTTTGTGCTTGTAAGAATGACCCAGATGAAATGAGTCCGAATGTAAATATTTGCCCTATTTGTATGGCGCACCCTGGTACGCTTCCTGTAGCCAATAAGCAGGCAGTACAGTCAGTGATCAAGGTAGGTTTGGCACTTAATGCTACGATTGCTGATTTTAGTGAGTTCGACCGTAAGAACTACTTCTATCCTGATATTCCGAAAGGGTATCAAATCTCTCAATATAAATATCCAATCGTGACAGGCGGCAGTCTCAATGGTTTTGATATTACTCGTGTACACCTAGAAGAAGATACTGGACTCTCGAAACATGATCGCGGTAATTTCACGCTTGTAGACTATAACCGTGCAGGTGTGCCATTAATGGAATTGGTTACCGAGCCTGTTATTCATAGTGCCAAAGATGCTGCAGAATTTGCCAAAGAATTACAATTGCTTTTGCGTACACTTGGTGTTGGAGAGGCAAATTTGGAAAAGGGTGAAATGCGCGTAGAGCCAAACATTTCTGTATCAACTACTGAAGGGGTATTTAATACAAAAGTAGAAATCAAAAACCTCAACTCATTTCGCAGTGTAGAAAAAGCTATTGAATTTGAGATCGCTCGTATGATTGCTTTGTATGAAGCTGATCGTGGTCATGAAATTGTGCAAGAAACTCGCGGATGGGATGAGGCAAAACAGTCTACTTTTTCACAGCGTTCAAAAGAAAATGCACATGATTATAGATACTTCCCAGATCCTGACTTACCAAAAATGAAATTGCACTCAGCATTCCCA
>CAIOXK010000036.1 GCA_903862255.1 Candidatus Nomurabacteria bacterium
ATATCAGAACTACAAGTCACACCACCGGTGACGTCTGGTGTGATATCACAAGTTCCTCCTGCGTTTGCAAATTCAGCAACAGTGGTACCAGTCGTAACCGACGGTGACCCAACAGAAAGCAGGAAGGTAGGGTTAGTGTTGGCAATACCAAGATTATCTACAGCCAAACCACCAACAATAGCACTTCCCGTTCTAGTATTTGACGATGACGACGGTACTACTGTTATATCGCCCGAAGAACACGTACTGCCACAACCATCGTCGACTATCGAAGTACTTGTTGTTTCATAGCTTTGGTCGTAGGCACCCCCATCGCTTGCGATAATCTTGTATCCGGTTGCACCTGACACGGGGTCCCATGAGACATTGACTGCATAATGATCACCAGAACTGTCGTCTGAGATATCTGAGCCAAGCGTTGCGTACCCTGCGGAATATACACGACCACCACCGACTGTCTTGTAGGCATAGACACGGTAATTGATTTGCGTATGCGTACCATCGGCAACATACTGATAGTTCAACGTGTTACCAGGGTCGTCGACAGTTGAAACTTGCAAGTTTTGAGGGTCGTCGACAGTTGTAACTGTTGTTATCGGGCCGCCATTGACTGTCAATCCTGTGACAGTGGCAATGCCCACGACATCGAGTGGTGTTTGTGGTGTAGTCGTACCAATACCAATGTTGCCATTTTTCAAAACTATAAGTGCGTCGGAAGGTGTAGGGCTCCCTACTGTCGGATCACCATTACCTATCTCAAAGAGTGGATCTGTACCGACCCAGGTATACTGATTACCCGAACCTCCGCCAACATTGTACGAACCGACAACAACGCTTGCCATTGACTGAGCATTGAGCCCCCAGCCAATAGTAGCCGCCCCAGTACCAGAAGCATTGTTATTTAAACCTGAGACAAGAGTTGCCTGTCCTGATGAAGTATTATTAAAACCAAACACTGCATTCTGAGTACCAGAAACAGTATTGCTTTGGCCAGAAATAATCGAAGTATCTCCAGAAACAGTATTATTTTGACCAAATACTGCTGATGAATAATTATTATTTACAGAATTACTCTGCCCAAATACAACACTATAACTTCCATTAAGGGTATTGTTTTGACCAGCGATAAAAGAACTGTATGCATTATTGCCAATAGTATTAGTACTACCAAACCCGGCTGAAGTAGATCCAAAAATGTGATTAAACGCGCCTGCGATAAAAGTATCTTGTGCATCAGTATTATTGACACCGTCATGTGTCGTATTGCTCCGACCAAATACCGCAGAGCCTTGGCCTGAAGCAGTATCATTTTCCCCACCAGCAACAGTAGCAAATGCTGACGCGACCGAACCTTGACCGAATGCAAACGATGCACCACCTGAAGCAGTTGTATCTTGGCCAAAGGCAACATCGGTATACGATGAAGCGGTTGTACGTTGTCCCAACGCAACCGAATACGTACCTGAAGCAACTGTGTCTTCACCTAATGCAACGGAACCGAAACCAACATTGCCACTATCCCACTGAGTCCCTTCAACATGCCCGGCACGAAATGCAGCAGCGCTCGGTATCCACATCATGCGAATACCCGAACCCAGATCCGGCACTGGGGTGTTAGCAGACGAACCAACAGCCAGAATAGTACCATCACCTTCTATGTCGAGCGCTGCGGTAGGTGTCGCAGTATTGATTCCCAAATTACCATTTTTTAAAATTGTAAGAGCGTTAGACCTTGATGAAGGTGATCCATTTGTACCATCGCCACCGTTACCTATTTCAAAAAGTGGATCAGTCGCGACCCAGTTTGCCGGATCACTGACACCGGTACTATCGACATTGAATGAACCAAATACCGTATCGTTATAGGCCGCAGCAATAGTACTATGCCCAAAAGACGTAGCGTAGTTACCAGAAGCAGTAGCAATCGTACCGAACGCAAACGAGTTTGTACCAGAAGCAGCTACACCACCAGAACCGAATGCGTATGAATTATCGCCAGAAGCGGTTGCTGCATCTGGTCCAAATGCGTAAGAATTTGCACCGCTAGCAGTGGTTCCTGAACGACCAAATGCAAACGCATTAGCACCAGAAGCAGTGACGCCGCCGTACCCGAATGCATATGAGTAATCACCCTGTGCTGTAATACCACCAGTACCAAGCGCAAACGAACTCAGACCGCTCGCAGTAACACTACTATCACCAAAAGCATATGAACCATCCCCCGAAGCAGTAGTACCTCCAGTACCAAAAGCATATGAACCTATACCAGAAGAAGTAACATTAGTTCCGAGCGCAAACGCATACTGGTTAGTTGCGCCAGCACCAGAACCAAATGCAAACGAGCTTTCGGCTGTAGCATGGGTACCATATCTACCTAATGCAAACGCATTAGCACCAGAAGCTGTTACAGCACCGTACCCAAACGCATATGAATAATTTCCTTGGGCTTGAGTAGCACCAGAACCAAATACGAATGAATGGTCACCACTTGCAGTAATACCACTATCACCAAATGCATACGAACTTGCCCCCGAAGCTGTTACAGAATTAATACCCATTGCTACTGAACCTTGTCCAACGTTTGTACTATTCCATTCTGCACCAGAAGCAGTTCCAACACGAAAGGCCTGAGCACTTGGTATCCACATCAACCTTGTACCTCCACCTAGATCCGGTACAGCAGTGTTGGCAGATGAACCCACAGCAAGTATAGTCCCATCCCCCTCTAGGTCTAGTGACGCGCCTGGAGTGGTAGTACCGATACCAACCTTGCCGCCAGCATAGTTAATACCGCCAGTAACTGTATCCCATTGTGAAGAACCCCCGCCACCTCCACCACTTCCACATGAACCATCACAAGTTAAGTTGCCAGTAATATGTAAATCGCCGTTAATGGTAGTGTTGCCGTTTTTGAGAATAGTCAATGCATTAGAACGAGTATTCCCGTCTGCACCATTCCCCACTTCAAAAAGCGGATCGGTAGCAATCCAACTTGTAGCATCACCAGTACTAACAGCATTACGACCAAAAACACTATCGAGATATGATGCGGCCGTATTGCCAGTACCAGAAACAAAAGAATAATTACCGGAAGCGGTATTATTAAAACCAAAAGCAACAGCTGCATACCCAGGAGTACTATTAGAAGCATTAAAAGCATTAGAGTAATCCCCAGCAGCAGTACCTCCTCCTAAGGCAAGTGAACTTGTACCGGAAGCTGTAGAGATAACACCTGATGCAATCGAATAATCACCAGATGCGGTAGACGTATTACCAAGAGCCAAAGAATCAGTACCAGAAGCAACAGTGCTATCACCTAGCGCCATAGCTCCAATACCAGAAGCAGTAGTATAGTTACCAAAAGCTACCGATTGACTAGCTGTAGTTTGTGCACTGTTCCCAAATGCAAACGCACCAGTAGTACCAATTGCCACACTACTATTAGTACCCCCTACAAATGACCACCCGCCGTCTACAGTATTACCTTCACCGAATGCTGCACCTCCAACAGCTGAGGCGATATTGTTAATACCAAATGCTACCGCCAAATCGCCGGTAACATTATTATTAGAACCAGAAGTAAAAGATTGATCTCCTGAAATACTATTATTAGCACCGAATATCGTAGATAGCTGACCAGAAACAGTATTACCAGAACCAAATGCTGCAGCAAACTGTCCCGATGCAGTGTTAGTAGCCCCAAACACGGTACTCATACTACCTGAAGCGGTGTTTGCATACCCAAATGCGGTAGAGATTTGACCAGAGGCAATATTGTTTTGACCGAAAGATACAGAGTTCTGCCCAACATTAGAACTATCCCATTGAGTATCATCAACTGAACCCGCACGAAAAGCTGCTTGCGACGGTATCCACATCATGCGAGTACCGGAACCGAGATCTGGAACGGGAGTATTAGCAGACGAACCGACAGCTAACAGTGTACCGTCACCCTCAAGATCAAGTGATGCAGCAGGAGTGGTAGTACCAATCCCTACCTTGCCAGTGTTGTAATAAATGTCACTACCAGTAATTGTCCAAGGAGAAGACCCTCCACCGATTGCAACAGTACAATTCGTTTCACCAGGAGCACAACCTGGATCTAATGTTTGACCGGGGTTATATGGTGAAACTAATGGCGCAGCGTAAGAAACAGTGACAGAGAATAATACTAAAAAACTAACAGAACGAAGAAGTGTTTTGTGATTACTAAAAAAATCACGCAAGTGAATCATGTGAAAATTATAACATGAAAGAAAGTACTATGAAATAAAAAATCCACATAACATGTGGATTTTTTATTTCATAGTATGTAATTATTTTACTGCGTCTTTCTTAAATGGAATTCCTAGATGTTCGAAGAATGCAGTTGCTTCTTCTTTACTTTTTGCAGTAGATACCATAGTGATGGCTAGTCCAAATACATCACGAAGATCTTCATCAGCAGCTTCAGGGAAGATAGTGTGTTCCTTAATACCAAGAGTGATATTACCCATACTATCTACAGCCTTCTTGTCGAGACCACGAAAGTCTTTTGTTCGAGGAAGAGCGATGTGTACGAGCTTATCCAAAAAGTTGATCATACGAGCACCACGTAGTGTAACAGTTACACCTACTGGATCCCCTTCACGAATCTTGAAACTTGCAACTGATTGCTTAGCAACGCGAAGTGAAGTCTTCTGACCTGTAATCTTTGCAAGACGATCAGATACAGTGTTGTTTTTCTCACGATCCTTTTTCATACCTGAACCAGTACCACTTGAAACAACAATCTTTACTAGACGAGGCGCAGCAAGAGCATTCTTATAGCCAAACTGGGCAAGAGCTTTTGGAGTACTTTTCAATTTTTCTTTAGTTAATTCCATACGTTTTTATTTAATTTCTTGTCCACTAGCTTTTGCAAAGCGAACATTCTTACCATCGATAGTTTTCTTACCAATACGTGTACCCTTGTTTGTTTTAGAATCAATAAGCATTACATTTGAAATGTGCATTGCTGCTTCTTTTTCAATAGTAGTACCCTTTTCTGTAGCAGAACGAGGTTTTACATGACGCTTAGTTTTATTAACACCATCAATAATCACACGATCAGTCATTTTGTTGATACTTGCGATTTTGCCTGTCTGACCTTTTGTCTTACCAGCGATTACTATTACATTGTCTCCTTTTTTGAGTTTCATATAGTTGTATTAAAAATTAGAGCACTTCAGGTGCAAGAGAAATAATCTTCTGGTATCCGCGTTCAGCAAGTTCACGAGGGATTGGACCAAAGATACGACCAGCTTTTGGTTCTTGCTTACCTTTTTCTACGATTACAACAGCATTGTCATCAAAACGAATATATGAACCATCTTTGCGACGGAAAGCATTTGTAGTACGAACTACAACACCGTATACAACGTCTTTCTTTTTAACTGACTTACGTGGTTCTGCTTCTTTAACAGAAAGCACTACCAAGTCACCAATACCTGCGTAGCGACGACGTGAGCCACCAAGAACTTTGAAGATTGTACCCTTCTTACCTCCGGCGTTGTCAGTGATTTTAACTTTTGATCCTGCTTGTAACATATAGAACTCTTAAATATTATTGCACTACTGCGAAGTGCTTATCTTTTGAAATAGGGCGTGTTTCGACAATCGCTACCTTGTCACCTACTTGTACTGCATTATTTTCATCATGCGCTTTGTACTTCTTTGTGATTTTGAAATACTTTTTGTACTTTGAGTGTTTTACAAAACGAGTAACCGCAACAACAGCAGTCTTATCCATTTTGTTAGATACTACAGTTCCCTTGAGGGTCTTCTTTGATTGTGTTGTTTCAGTTGTCATAATAGTGATTTGTATATTACTTATTTTTTAGCGTTTGTCTACTGTGGCCCGCCGTAGCTTTAGCGGAGGAGGCCTGCGGTTATTAAGCGCGCTCGATGATTCTTGTCTTTACTGGCAATTTTGTTCCTGCTTTACGAAGCGCTTCGCGAGCTACTGCTGGTTCTACACCATCTACTTCGAAGATAATGCGTCCTGGCAAGATTTCTACGTGGTAGCCTTGCAACTCACCCTTACCCTTACCCATCGGCTGCTGAGCAGCTTTTTCAGTAAAAGGACGATCAGGGAAAATACGGATCCACATACGGCCAACCTTTGTAAGATGACGACTTGCAGCCTTACGCGCAGCTTCAATTTGATTTGAAGTAACGCGACCCATTGATTCAGTCTTGAGAGCGAATGAACCGAAAGAAATAGTTGTGCCACGTGTTTCTACACGGTCACCCATCTTTGTTCGTTTCTTTTGCCACTTACGGTATTTAACTTTTTTAGGGAATAACATGATTTATAACTCTTATTTCGCAATATTATTTCTTTTGATCAAAAACCTGACCCTTATAAATCCAAACCTTGATACCGATACCACCGTATGCAAGACGAGCAGTCTCACGAGCGTAGTCGATGTCAGCACGGAAAGTCTGCAATGGAACTGAACCACGCTTCAATACTTCTGAACGAGAGATTTCAGCACCGCCTAGACGGCCACCAACATAGAACTTAACTCCTTGTACTCCACGAACAGCCATAACCTTTTCGATCAAGAGCTTCATAACGCGACGGTATGGAAGACGCTTTTCAAGACCTTCAGCGATCATATACGCAACAATCTTTGCATCTCCTTCTGGAGCTGATACTTCTGCGATTTCAAGCTTAACTTCATCAGTTACTGCGAGCTTAGCACGCTTCAATACCTTCTCGATATCAGCTTTCAACTTAGTAGCACCTTCACCACTACGACCAATAACCATACCAGGACGAGATGTGCGGATGATAACACGGATCAATTTCTGACCACGTTCGATATCAACACTTGATACATAGTATCCGCGTAGGCGCTTATCAAGGTACTGACGGATAGCTACGTCAATCTGTAGATTATTAACGTAATTCTTGTCTGTAGCGAACCAGCGTGATTTCCAATCACGAAGGATAACTAGACGGTGAGCATAAGGATGGACAACTTTAGACATATGATTATTTCTTAGGATTCTTAGCTACTTCAGCAAGTACTACATCAACATGACTTGTACGCTTGTTGATTGGCTTCGCTACGCCCATAGCACGAGGCATTGAACGCTTGATAACAAAACCTTTGTTTACTTCGATGTTTTTGATAACGAGATTTTCTAGTGAAGCACCAAGATTAACAGCATTTGAAGCTGCACTCTTAATAAGTTTCTGAATAGCTTCAGCAGCACGCTTAGGCATATAAGATAGTACTACGTCTGCATCACTAACATACTTCCCTTTTACTGCTTCAGTAACTAGGCGAACCTTACGTGGTGATTGACGATAATTTGTGAGTGATGCTTTCATGATAATTTAAATACTATTTATGGTGAGTGTAGTCGAACTATTTTTTCTTTGTGTCACTAGTTGCTTTCGCAGACTTAGCAGCAGTGATTTCAGCTTCTTTTTTCTTTTGATCAATATCTTTCTGCATCTTACCACCGTGACGTGTGAACTTGCGAGTTAGAGAAAACTCTCCAAGACGGTGACCAACCATATCTTCAGTAACAAGTACTTCAATATGTTGCTTGCCATTGTGCACACCAAATACAAACCCTACCATTTCTGGAGCGATCTGACTTGCACGTGACCAGGTTTTAATAACCCCTGCTGACAGAGGTTGCTTACCTTCGATTTTTTTGAGTAATTTTGGGTCAATGTATGGCCCTTTTGATAGTGATCGTGTCATAACTGGAAATTAAAAGAAGCTCTTTTGAGCTCCACTATCTTATCAGATTACAGTTTAATGTCAAATTAGTTTCTTATCTTACCAATAAAAGGATTTTCGGAATAAAAATAATACACCCGATAAGTAGTGCACCGAGCACAGAAAGCAGTACTGCCCCAGCAGCCACGTCCTTCGTGTCACGTGCATATGGATGATATTGTGGACTAGTGAGATCAATATCGATTTCAATAGCCGTGTTGAAGGACTCAGCCACTAATACAGCTGTTGCAGCAAGTACAAGCACCGCCCATTCCATGTGTGAAATGCGTAAAATCACTCCAAGTACCACAGTAACTGCAGTCAAAACAAGCTGAATCCAAAAATTATGTTGTGTTTTAAAGATTAAACCCATACCACGAATGGCATATTTGAAACTTCTCCCCCGAGCGAGCAAAGAAAAACGCTTCTTTTCGGAAATATGTTTTGGCAATGGAGTCATGTGACCTTATTATACCATCCGCCTTCGCTAAAGCTACGGCGGACAAAGAAAACCCCCTCATACAATGAGGGGTTTAATAATTAGTACAAAAAACAATCATTTTTTCGATATTCCCTTAAAAGCATATGCAATACCAACCGATACGTTATTACCGTACGGTGTGTTTCTTACCATTGGAATGGCAAAATATGCAACATTAATTTGAATATGATCAACTATGACACCACCTCCGGCAGTAATACCGCTGTAATATTGGTTATTGGAATCAAGTATTGATCCTAGCCGAAATACTATGGCATTTTGCAGAAAATGCCCGGTAAATTTCTTATACTCCCATCCAATATTGATAGTATACGAACCGGCAGGATCGAAGTGGCCATATTGTTCAACGTGGTTTTCAAGCAATGTATTTGATACATTGTTTGAAAATACCAATATTGTTTTATGTACTTCAAGAGTCATCAACCACCGATTGCGGTGGCGGGTTAAGAAATTCATTGCTGCTCCAATACCAACATCAGCAGGTACAGGCAAGACCTTATCTTGACTGCCATTTTTATCTGCATAAAAAAAGGGTGTCGTGATATTTCTAACATTGAGACCGGCAGTTAATCCAGTTCCATGATCATCACGCCCATCATAAGCAAGTGCAGCACTAGCACCCCCAGCCCCTCCTTGTATATTTGAAGCAATGCTTCCATTTGCAACAATAACACTTAGACTTGTAGACCAGCGTTTGTCATTGCAAATTGGATGAGCAGCACCAATCTCGACAACAAAGCCATGATAATCACGACTTTGTGAAAATACATATGACTCAGAACCTGAACTTAGCACTCTGAGGTTTGCATAAAATCCCCAAAGTGCCCCATCAGTAGTTAATTCAGTACGACTATATGTCGCACTACTTAATAACTGACCGCCAATCTGTCTGTTTGCTAGTGCAAATGATTGCTGTGGATCCCTATCCTGCATTGCCTCGTTTATATTCCAAATCAGTGTTGCTGGTTGGTTTTGAATATTACTGAGCAATGGCATAGTCGCCAAGCTTGTTGACGCGCGCGCCATAGACTCTGCATCCACTGGTAAATAAAGTAGCTGGGACAAAGGGACAGTCCCTGTTTGGGCATATAATACCTGAACTAAAAATAGCATTACTCCAAGTAATACTACTTTGCGTGAGAAATTTATTTTCATGAGTATTTTTTTAAAGTGATTTTAATCAAATACTAACTATTTTTTCAGAAAAGTCAATCCCACGTCACACTGCGTGCTATGCGGGATACGCCCCACTTAAAAACAAAAAACCACCCGTGAGGATGGTTTTTTTACTAGAGCTATCGAGTTCCGTTTTTTCGGCGAGTGATAACGTTCTGGTTTGAATACTTCTTAGGAGTACGTGTACGTACACCGTAGGCTTGCTTACCGTGACGAGTCTTTGGACCACGACGGAGACCAATACCTTGACGACCTTCACCACCACCGTGTGGGTGGTCTACAGGGTTCATAGCAGTACCACGAACTGTAGGGCGAATACCGAGCCAACGAGAACGACCAGCCTTACCGTACTTAACGAGCTTGTGTTCATCATTTGATGCTACACCGATAGTTGCCCAACAGAGATCTTGCACGCGGCGAATTTCTGTTGAAGGCATTTTAAGTTGAGTGTATCCGTCATTTTGCGCAACGATTTGAGCAAAAGTACCGGCACTACGTACAAGCTTAGAACCAGCTTCTGGCTTAAGTTCGATATTGTATACAAATGTACCAGAAGGAATGTTCTTCAAAGGAAGACGGTTACCTACTTCAATTGGAGCGTTTTCGCCAACAACGAACTTATGTCCAACAGTTACGTTTTTAGGAAGCACTACATAGCGCTTTTCTCCATCAGCGTATACAGCGATACCAACGAATGCTGTACGGTTTGGATCATATTCAACAGATGTGATTTTTGCTGGGATGTCTTTCTTGTTATACAAGAAGTCTACTAAACGATATGCTCGCTTATTACCACCACCTTTATGAGTTGCAGTAATGCGACCTGTATTATTACGTCCACCAGACTTCTTTGCACCTACAGTCAATGACTTAAGTGGCTTACTAGCTGTGAGAACCTTACGGTAATCAATAGTAACTGTATTTCGACGTGATTTAGTTGTTGGTTTGTATGTTTTCATTGCCATATAATAACTCTTAAATTATGTCGATTGTAGTTCCCTTTGAAAGGAATACATACGCTTTCTTAGTGTTAGCACCAAATCCGAGGCGACCACGGCGGAAGAAAGACTTACGGTTGTTATTAACAGTGTTCACTTTTACAGGAGCTTTGTTGTACTTAGTCTTGAATGCTTTCGCGATTTCAGACTTAGTAGCACCAAATGCTACATCAAAAAGGTAGATGCTGTATTGAGCATTGTTAGCAGCTTTTTCTGTAATAAGAGCGCGTCCTAGTACTGATACTTTTTTTGATTCAGCTGCGTCCAGCGTAGCTTTAGCAGAGTTGGATTGTTTTTTTAGTGTTGCCATATATTAACTCTTATTTAAGCTTAGCTTCAAGCATTGGTACTACTGTAGAAGGGTCGACTACCACTACGTTATTGAATGACATTGCTACCAAAGCATTCAAACCGTTTACAGTTGCAATTGTAATACCTGGAAGGTTTGCAAAACTTTTTTCTACTACTTCATTTGGTTCTGCAAGTACTACAAGAGCTGTAGTTGGCTTCTTTGAACCAAGCTTTTCAAAGCCCTTGATAGCAGCAAGCATAGTAAGAGTTGCATGTGCATCTTTTGTTTTCATCGCGCCAAACGCGATTGAGTCTAGAAGCAATACTGATTCGTCTGCGAACTTGCGAGAAAGTACTGTGAAGAGAGCTTTTACGCGCATCTTCTTGTTGATTTTCTGAGAGTAATCCTTGTCGTTACGTGGACCAAAAGTCACACCACCGCCTACCCAGATAGGAGAACGGTTTGAGCCGTGACGTGCACGTCCAGTACCTTTTTGTTTCCATGGTTTTTTACCACCACCAGAAACTTCACTACGGTCTTTTGTGTGAGCTGTGCCTGCGCGCTTATTAGCTTGCATTGCAACTACTACCTGGTGAACGAGGTCAGCATTCCAAGGAAGGCCGAATACTTTTTCTGGAAGGGTGATTGAACCTGCAGAAGCAGCTTTCTGATTGTAAATTGGAGTAGTTAAATTAACTGCTACTACTTCCTTCTTTTTAAGTGGTGCCTTACGAGCGATTGTCTTTTGTTTTGTTGCTGTTGTTGTCATATAAAAACTCTTAACCGACAATACTAATAACGGTACCGCGACGACCTGGTACTGCTCCACTAATATAGATCAGATTGTTTTCTGCATCTACTGCTACCACCTTCAAACCTTTTACGGTTACAGTGTCTCCACCAGTACGTCCAGCCATACGCATGCCTTTTGGTACGTGTGTACGAAGACCTCCACCGATAGAACCTGGTTCGCGTTCTGAGTGCTTCTGACCGTGTGAACGTGGACCACCCTTGAAGTTGTAACGCTTCACTACACCTTGGAAGCCTTTTGCTTTTGAAGTGCCTGATACTGTTACAGCGTCCCCTTTTTCGAATGATTCTACGGTCAATGTATCACCAATAGCTGCTTCAAGAGTCGCATCAGACGCGATACGAAATTCTTGCATTTGCTTGTAGCCTTTGCCACCAAATTGACCAAGCTGTGCTTTCGCAACGCGTGATTCTTTTTGTTCAACAGTACCAACTTGAACAGCTGTATAGCCATCACGTTCTACTGTTTTGATACCAGTAACAATGTTTGGCATAGCCTTAACAACAGTTACAGGTGCCACTTTGCCACTCTCGTCAAAGAGTTGCGTCATATTTACCTTTGTTCCTAATATATATTTCATATTTGTTTTTGTGTTCTTGACCATTAGATTTCTCCGAACAGCCAGTGGACCACTTAAATTAACAAGTCCCAGGATTATACATGAGATTGCATTTTATGCAACTTAAAGGTTTATTCAGTTAAAAATAGGGACTGTCCCCTATCTTAAACAATATTTTATCCTACACCTGTCCTTCAACTACACTCAGGATAAAAAACAAAAGCACCACCCTTTTCGGGGTGGTGCTTTTGTTTTTTACATCATCTTCACATCAATATCAACACCAGATGGCATTGAAAGATTTGTGAGAGATTCGATTACCTTCGGAGAAGGATTTTCGATGTCGATGAGTCTCTTGTGCACGCGCATTTCAAACTGTTCACGAGCATTTTTGTAAATGAACGGAGAACGGTTAACGGTGTACTTTTTGATCTCAGTCGGCAGTGGGATTGGACCACGCACTACTGCGTCGTAACGAGTTGCAGTATCAATGATTTGCTTCACAGATGCATCGAGAATTTTATTCTCGTATGCACGCACGCGAATGCGGAGCATTGACTGAACGTCGTCCTTCTTTGCTGAAGCTTTTTTTGTTGTTTTTGTTGTTGTTGCCATATGAATTGTCTAAAGAGCCTTGTCTATTTTTTCTCTAGTAATTACGCAATAACTTTTGTTACAACACCTGCTCCAACTGTGCGACCTCCTTCACGGATAGCGAAACGCATTTGGTCTTCAACCGCTACAGGTACTACGAGTTTAACGTTGATCTTCACAGTATCTCCTGGCATAACCATTTCTGTTCCTGCTGGAAGTGATACTTCACCAGTAACGTCAGTTGTACGGATGTAGAACTGAGGTTTGTAACCATTGATGAAAGGAGTGTGACGACCACCTTCTTCTTTCTTCAATACGTAGATTTCACCTTCGAATTCTGTGTGAGGCTTAACTGAACCAGTCTTAGCAAGCACCTGTCCACGTGTAAGATCTTCTTTCTTAACGCCACGGAGGAGAATACCTGCATTGTCGCCAGCTTGTCCTTCTGTAAGAGACTTGTTGAACATTTCAATACCAGTAACAGTTGTAGTTGCTGTATCTTTGATACCAACGATTTCAACTGTTTCACCAACCTTAACAACACCACGTTCGATACGGCCTGTTACAACAGTACCGCGACCTTCAATTGAGAAGATATCTTCGATAGGCATAAGGAAAGGCTTGTCGATATCACGTTCTGGAAGTGGGAAATATGTATCCAATGCATTAACAAGGTCCATAATTTTCTGAGCCCATGGATCTTCCATAGTAGCTGATTCGAGACCCTTAAGAGCTGAACCACGGATAACAGGACAATCTGTATCGAAACCTTGCTTACCAAGAATTTCACGGATTTCTTCTTCAACGAGTTCGATCATGTCTTGATCTTCAACCATGTCACACTTGTTCAAAAATACGATGATTTTTGGCACACCAACCTGCTTTGCAAGAAGGATGTGTTCACGAGTCTGAGGCATAGCACCATCAGTAGCTGCAACAACAAGTACTGCACCGTCCATCTGAGCGGCACCAGTAATCATGTTCTTGATGTAGTCGGCGTGGCCTGGTGCATCAATGTGAGCATAGTGACGAGTAGCTGAAGAGTACTCGTTGTGAGAAATGTTAATAGTAATACCGCGCGCCTTTTCTTCAGGTGCTGAGTCGATATCCTTAACGTCTTTTAATTTAACATCGTTACCGTTCATGCTCAATACATGAAGGATAGCCGCTGTAAGAGTAGTTTTACCATGGTCAACGTGACCAATAGTACCTACGTTTACGTGTGGCTTTGAACGATCAAATGCTGCTGTAGCCATAATAATATAGTTTAATTTAGATAATAATTTACAAACAAAAACAACGCAAAATTGCGATTGTGCCTTATCATAGCTCTCTTATACCCTCCTTGTCAACCGTATTTAGGCAAAACAAAAACCACCGTTTCATACACGATGGTTTTTGTTAACGTGCCCCGCATAGCCCGAAGGGCGACGTGGGATTATTTACGAGATTCAGCAATTGTTGCAGCAACGTTTGCTGGAACGATATCATAACGAATGAATTCCATAGTGAAACTAGCACGTCCTTCAGTCATTGAGCGAAGTGTAGTCATATATCCAAACATTTCAGATAGAGGTACTACAGCTTTCACAGCCTGACTCAGACCACGGTTTTCCATACCTTCGATAAGGCCACGGCGTGATGAGAGTGATCCAGTTACATCACCCATGAACTTGTCAGGAGTAATCACTTCAACTTGCATCATAGGTTCTAGGATAACTGGTTTCGCAGCACGAGCAGCTTCCTGGATAGCCATTGAAGCGGCAATCTTGAAGGCCATTTCGTTTGAGTCGACATCGTGGTATGAACCATCATATAGATCAACAGAAACGTTTTCCATTTTGAACCCTGCAACGATACCGCGATCAAGACCTTCTTTAAGACCTTTTTCAACTGGCGGGATGAATTCTTGAGGAATAGCACCACCCTTGATACTGTTGATGAATTCGAAGCCACCTGTACGCTTTACGTTCTTTGGTAGATCTTCAACATTAACAGTCTGATCCATAGGTTTGATTTTGATCTTCACGTGACCATAGTTACCCTTACCACCAGATTGTTTGATGTACTTACCTTCTGCCTGAGCTTCACCAGTAATTGTTTCGCGATATGCAACTTGTGGCTTACCAACGTTTGCTTCAACGTTGAATTCACGCTTCATACGGTCAACAATAATTTCAAGGTGGAGTTCTCCCATACCAGCAATAATTGTTTCTTCTGTTTCAGGATCTGTCGATACTTTGAATGTTGGATCTTCATCAGAAAGACGATTAAGTGCAAGACCCATTTTTTCCTGGTCTGCCTTTGTCTTAGGTTCAATACGGAGGTTGATCACTGGTTCTGGGAATTTGATACGATCAAGCATGATAGGATGCGCTTCATCTGTAAGCGTGTCAGAAGTTTTTGTTTCTTTCAAACCAACAGCGGCAGCAATTTCACCAGCGAAAATCTTCTTCACTTCCTCACGCTGATCAGCCTGCATACGAACAATACGTCCGATGCGTTCTTTACTACGTGTACGTGGATTGTAAATGTATGAACCTGCTTCAAGAGTACCTGAGTACACACGGAAGAATACGAGCTGTCCAACGAATGGGTCAGACATGGATTTGAATGCTAACGCAGAGAATGGTTCTTTGTCATCAGGCTTTCTTTCTAGGTGGATTTCATCATCATTAACATCTGTTCCAGAAACTGGAGGGATATCAGTAGGAGCTGGGAGGTAATCAACAACAGCATCGAGTACGAGCTGCACGCCTTTGTTCTTCAAAGCACTACCTGCATACACAGGGAAGATTTCATTAGCAATAACTGCCTTACGAAGGAGTTTTTTCAATACTTCAAGAGTAGGCTCCTTGCCTTCAAGGTATTCATTCATTACCGCTTCATCATTTTCAACGATACGTTCGATTAATTCAGCGCGGTACTTAGTAGCATCTGCCATCATGTTTTCAGGAATTTCTTTTTCGATAACATTACTGCCCATATCTCCTTCGAAGTAATACGCCTTCATTTTCAAGAGATCAATAACTCCTTCATGGTTTTCTTCAAGACCGATTGGAAGTTGTGCTCGAACTGCTTTTTTCGAAAGACGATCAAGGATAGTTTTGAATGAGTGTTCAAATGAAGCACCAGTACGATCAAGCTTGTTCACAAAACAGATACGAGGAACATTGGCTTCGTCAGCATAGCGCCAGTTTGTTTCTGACTGAGGCTCTACACCGGCAACGCCGTCGAACACTACAACAGCACCATCGAGCACGCGAAGTGAGCGCTTCACTTCTACAGTGAAGTCGATGTGACCTGGTGTGTCGATAATATTGAAACGGAAACGCTTGTTCTTGTCTCCATGTTCATATGTTGGGATCCAAGTACAACTAACAGCAGCAGCAGTAATTGTAATGCCGCGTTCGCGTTCTTGCTCCATCCAGTCAGTAGTAGTTTCACCTTCGTGAACCTCACCGATCTTATGACTTTGGCCTGTATAAAAGAGTACGCGCTCTGATGTGGTAGTTTTACCAGCATCAATGTGAGCGATAATACCGAAGTTTCTTACTTTTTCGATTGGGAATTCTCGTTCCATAATAATATATCTGTTTTGTTTTGCTTAATTAATAGAGTCCACATACTATAGTGCCTATAGTCCTTTTTTGCAATAGAAAATCAGGCAAAAATAAAACCCTTCTCGCACTCGCTGCTTGAAGGGTTTCAACCTAAACCTTATCACAATATGCAATAATTTAGATAACAGACGTTATTAAATTATGTACACCTTTGAGACGTATAATCTATCACTATTAATAATAATTGTCAAGGAATACAAAAATCCCCGCCAGTGCGCCGTGGTGAAACGGTACCGACAAGGGATTTTTGTATTATATTTAGAAGTTTCCGAGGTGGGCGAATGCTTTGTTAGATTCAGCCATCTTGTGAGTATCCTTTTTCTTTTTCACTGCATTACCTTCGTTTTTGTTAGCAAGTGATAATTCATCTGCCAAAGCGACAGCTGTCTTAACCCCCTTTCGAGAACGAGTAGCATCAATGATCCAGCGGATAGCAAGAGCAGTGCGACGCTCAGCACGAACTTCACGAGGAACCTGGTAGTTTGCACCACCAACACGGCGTGAACGTACTTCAACAAGCGGACCAGCATTCTTGATAGCGTTTTCAAATACTTCTAGAGGATCTTCAACGTTATCTTTTTCTTTAACGATTGCTAGTGCACCGTACACAATAGTGCGGGCAGTATTTTTCTTACCGTCCTGCATGATTGAGTTGATGAACTTTTCAAGGCGTTCTGAGCCGTACTTGATGTCTGGCTTTACTATATTTCGATTTGTTACTTTTCTACGCATAAATATTATTTCTTAGCTTTTGGAAGCTTAGTTCCATACAGTGAGCGACTCTTGCGACGCTTTTCGATACCTTGAGTATCGAGACGTCCACGCACAACGTGATAACGTACACCGATCAAGTCTTTAACACGACCGCCACGAATCATTACTACTGAGTGTTCCTGTAGGTTGTGACCTTCACCTGGAATGTATGCAGTAACTTCAGATCCATTAGTAAGACGAATACGAGCAATTTTACGAACCGCTGAGTTAGGCTTCTTTGGAGTAGTTGTTGTTACCTTTGTACATACACCACGCTTGAAAGGAGACGGGTAAAATACTGGTTTATTATGAATATGGTTCATACCACGAGAAAGCGCCACCGCTTTTGTTTTGCGGAGAACGTTCTTGCGAGGTGTTTTGATAAGCTGATTAAACGTAGCCATGTCCCGCTATGCTACTACATTCAGAAAAAAAAGACAACCCCCGTAGAATAGAAATTGCTTCGCAATATCTATCACGGGGTGCCAAGTGACGAATTTATGAGTTTTACTTGGGCTAAATTATTACAATGGAACCTGTATCCCTGTAAGGAAACCAAAGATATTAAATGCCAGAGGTGCTACAAAATTCCACCCAAAAACAATGAAAAGAAGCAATAACGGCAAACTAAAACGTTCAATTTCACGCATTATTGGCATAGCTTTCAATGGTAATGCTGAATAAAGGAAACGGAATCCATCGAGCGGCGCTAGTGGAATACTATTGAATAGCGCCAAAACGACATTGATAAGCACAATAATACTTGCACCATCAATTAAGGCCACACTACCGAAATGAAAGGCCATAGCAGCTCGAATCACTAATCCAAAGAAAATGGCAATACTGAGATTAACAATAATACCGGCAATCGATACCTTGGCTTCACTTTTGCGACCATGATCAAGGTTGTTTGAGTTATATGGCACAGGTTTTGCCCAACCAACAATAAAATGCGCTCCAGTAAGAATAAGTGTCAGCGGCAGAACAATCGAGCCAAGCCAGTCAATATGCTTCAAAGGGTTTAATGTGATGCGTCCTAGATTTCGGGCAGTTGCGTCCCCTTCTTGTTCGGCGACCAATCCGTGAGCTACCTCATGAACAATAATAGAGAAAATAAGTACGACAAAATAAAATATTGAAGCTGTATTAATCATAATATGCTGGTAAGTATACAATAAAACAACGTTTTGACTAAAATAGCTTAATGTATAAGAAATAAAGACTTGCGGACTCTGGTTGACTATGCTACCATTCGCGGACATATGGCAAAAGAATGTGCAATAACTAAAAAGACTTCTCAGGTAGGCGGCAAATACGCTAACCGTACTCGTGCTACTGTTTTTACCCCAACAGGCAGTCATCGCAAGTACGCTAACCTTCAGAAAAAGCGTGTATACGTACCAGAAATCGACAAAACAGTAGTAATTACTGTTTCTACAAAAGGTATGCGTACTATCCAAAAGAATGGTGCCTACAATGCACTTCGTACAGCTGGCGTATTGAAATAATACCAACCAATAGAAAAACGCTTTCCAAAATGGAAAGCGTTTTTTGTTTTTAATACTTATCTTTTCGACGTCTGTTTCTTATTCTATTTCTTCCTTTTAACGGAATATAAGGATTCCGCAATATAAATAATATTATATTGCGGGCTGTTTTCTCTCCCTGGAAAGCTTTCAGCGCTGTAATCGATTTATACATAAGTTGTGGATTTAATTTCCACTACTATACCGCAATCGATTAACATTGACGATGTTTTCGCATACAGTTCTCTCTTGCCAAAGCAAGTATTAGCCTGTATGGTGATGAAAATTGAACTTAAACAAATCTTAAATAATAACAATGGAAAATTCAAACGATATTGTCTGGGTCCTAATACTTACTATAACAGGAATCCTATACTACGAGTCATTGTCGAGACTGGAAAAAGCAGTTAGAAAAATATTCAAAATACTATATTTAATTCTTGTTATTACCAGTGGGGTTTTAATCACAGAGGCAGTAATGAGAATTACTCTAGATAGCAGGATTGTTGTTATACAAAAGCTTATCGAAGTACTAGTGAGAATTATTCAGAGCGGCTTCATAGTGATCGGCTTTGTTATGCTGCTGCAAATAATTTTTACAAAACCTAGACAGATAGATTAAAGTTATCTTGTCCACAAATCCCACCTAACACGGTGGGATTTTTAAATCTTTAAATGTTTTATTCCCCATCACTTGTCAAAGTCAAGATTTGAATGTTATGGTAACCGAACTCAACAGTAAAAGGTTGCCTATTATTGACCTTGATCACCTAGACTTGGTCGGCCCCGCCAAAGAGTTATACAAAACTGATTATGTTACAGGAAAAAATTTTCTTGTGTTGGAGTTGTAACCCTCACTAAAACATGACACGTAAAGCCCCAATAATTAATATTGGGGCTTTTGATTTCAAAAAGTATGGTAACTTGATTTTCGCCTAAAAAGAACTCGCTAAGTTGACTTTTTATAAAAAGTATGCTATTATAAAAATATAGTAGTTCATTGTAATAGCTGGTTATTTTTTACTGTTTTGTTGAGTCTTCCCTGTTTCTGAACGGGAATAGAGATGACTCAATAACACTTAAAAATAAATAATCAGATGAAAGCAAGTATTAAAAATCTTATCGCCAGTAACCCAAGCGGCTTACTCGAACTTAAACCAGCACTTACCATTGATGAGTATCGTGACAACTATGGTTTCGGCCTGGAAAAAACTTTTACGATTTATGAATCTAAAAGGAGTCATCACTCCAGAAAAGATTGGTTCGCATTTTCAAACACACTCGAAACCTTATTTAAGGTTCAAGAGGAATCAAATGGCGACCTACTGGTTACTTACATTGTCGAAACAATGAAAGATGGACATATTTACTGCAATTTAATTTTAACCGACCAGGCTTTTAAAGAACTCCGGGAGACCCAGCATGTTCTGAAGGTTTACCAAATGTTCACCCAATTCTGGGAAGATCATATTGCCCTCAACCTTAAGAAGGCAAGTTAATCACTACCGCTAGTCGGACGGAAAATCTCCGTTCGCTGGCGGTTTTTCTTTTGCCTCATTTATGAATGCACTATCACAGATAAAACCTCAGTTTTAATAGGGTTTTATTTTTACAATCAATGTAGTCGCGGCATTTTAAAAAGCCTTTTATTTAAAATAAAAGGCTTTTGGTTTATAAACAACAAATGTTTAAGAATTAAAAACTTTGTCCACCAGTTGCTGATGTTACAACAATTGTAACTTCGAATACCTTTATAGTATCAGTTGCACTTGTTGCATTCACCACTAAGGTGGTGGTACCTGGTTTGAAAAAAGTGAAGTTCCAAGCATTAACGCCAAAGTTTCCTGTTGCAGTAGGACTACTTTGTGAAGTCGTACCGAGGCTCAGAATCGAGTTATCGTACTTGGGTAAAGTATATTGATACCCTGTCGCCGCACTCCCTAATGTCACTTTTAGTTTTTCAATATCGAGTATATTGATTGTTCTGCCATTATCCAGCCCTGTAAGTGAAACGACAGTGTTGCCGTCTACAAAAGTTGGAGTAGAGCCAGACGGTAGTAGTCCGTCTTTTTGGCAAGAGACAAACATAAGACTGCACATAGTGACGATAAACATCGTGATGATTTTAGTTTTTATTTTTTTAAGTTTTATGAGTTTACCGCAAGTCTTTTCTATATAGATAAATAGAAACGAATTAGGGAAAACTCATAAAACACTGTAAAGAACCTTACAATACCCTAACATACTTATGCTAAATTGTCAACCTAGTGTTCCACTCTAATTACCATCTCCGATTGTTTCGTATGGGAAATTATACTTGATTTTTTGATATATTTATTGTATTAAAGTTTATAACTTCTTTAAACAATTCAATATGAAAAAATTGCTACATATCTTGTTAAATATCTTACCGGGAAGAAAAGAACCTAACCATAGGCCAGGAAGCTTTTTGGGTGATGAGACATATCCTTCTACCCTAACCTTAGAACAAAGACAGCGGTTCGGCTTAGGTGAAAAACTCATCGAATTTGATCCTGATGAGCTGAGTGAAATCCTGCCATCGGAGAATCTAATGGATGCGTTTCAAAGCATGAAGGCAATGACTTTTCCCAAAATTGCTGCTCTTAACGACAAACGTAGTTCTGTGGTTGAATTAAGAAAGAGTGGAGTAATTCAAAACATCCCTCAAGGCGAAATGGTTTACATCGGTTCAGGTGATGATATTGAATACCCTCTTCTACTAGGTGGTACAAACATTGTACTAGTTGACCCACTCTTTCAAATACCTGTTCACATGCGCGAACTCATACAACGCATAGAAGAGATTATTGAGGGACAGGTCTTACAAAAAGATGCATTCACGCTAGTATTCCCCTTTTCTTTTGATCGGGTTTCCTGCGAACCTGTTACAGTCAGGATTGTTCCGAAATATGCCAACATTGGCGCCCATCAATCTTCGGATGTATATGAACCAAGTGGTGATATCGCTTTCCTTCTTGGATTTGCATCAGGTGGATACCTTGATGAAGACGAAAGACTCCTACGTACAGTCGTTACAAACGGGTACGTCTACGGTCCAATTGATTCTGATGACACAATGAAGAGCAATAAATTTTCTGCAATCGAAGTTCTAACTGCACAAACTTTTTTGTACAAAAAGACTTTGGTGTAAACAAAAGGCCCCCTATTATGAGGGCCTTTTAATGTAATTAAAACTTAATACGCGGATGTAACTGATGATATCGATGTGTTTTTCTTAAATTAATATCTTTGAATACTTTATTCCACTTGGTAACAATTGTTTGTAAGGTGTTCCATTCCAGACTGCTATCGCGCACAAAAAAAAGCCGCCCATACTATATAGGCAGCAATAAATACTTTTATTTATAGTGCATACAGCAGATCAAGGAAAAAATCTATTTCATGCTCCTGAGTTTTATATAAACGGTTTATATATTCGCACTTAGAATTTGGCGAAGTATATATTTCCATTAAAATAAAATTTTCATCATTGAAAATAATTTTAGGATCAATTTTATGAAAACCAAGCTTGGCAATTGATCTAATTCCTTCTATTATCTTACTGACACATAATAATTTAAACTCTTCATATGCTGGATCTAGAACATTTGGCAATTCTTTTCCAGGCATTGGGATCCAGATACCGCTTTCTTTTTCATTGTTAAAAATAAGCCGAAATGAATACTCTCCTTTGGTGTTTCTTATTTTAGAAACATACCACTTTTGATATTTTAGGTTTTCCACTCTGTTTAATCGCTGTTTGTTAAATCAGTTAGCTCATCTGATTTTAAGTTAAAGAAATTTAACTCACTATACTAAACTTGTTTTTAAAGTCAATATTTAAGCTTCATGCCCTCTTCATGATAAGTATGGCATACTATAAAAATGAATAATCAAATATCAGAAATAGTTAGTAAAGTTAGTGGTGTAATTGAGCCCTCAGTCGGCGTACAGCAATTTGCTGTTTTTGATTTTGATAATACTTGTATTGAGCATGATATAGCAGAAGCTCTACTATCCTATTTGTGTACAAATCAGTTATTGAAAAATAGCAATCTCCTTGATTCACTCATTGAGGATAGTGAGACATACCACCGAAAAGTTTTGGCTCGATATTATGAACTTCTAGAAAAAGGTGAGGTGAGTAACGCTTATCAGTTCACCACTCAGATGATTGCAGAATTCACGGAATCAGAAATTGCGGAATTAGTATCGAAAACAATTATCTCGGAAGGTGTAGAAATTGGTACAAAAGTACTATTTGGAATAGAGGTTGCAAAAGGATTACGACTTCGTACTGATGTCATTACATTATTAAAATCATTAAAAGAACAGAATATTGCAATATGGATAGTGAGTGCATCTCCAGAAGCAGTTGTTACAGCAGCTTTACAATATTACAACATTCCAGGTACTTGTATTGGTATGCGCCTAGAAAAGGATGGCGATATTCTGACAGATACGATCATTGAGCCATTAAGCACATTGGAAGGAAAAGTACTTTGTATTCAAAAATATATTGATCCAATACAACGACCAATTCTCGGTATTGGCGACAGTATGAATGACTTCCCTATGATTAACTACTCTCATATAAAGGTTGTAGTTGACCGCAATAACAAACTAGCAGAAGAGGCCAAGCAAAATGATTGGTTTCTGATTACTGAGTAATATCTACTCTTATATTCTC
>CAIOXK010000037.1 GCA_903862255.1 Candidatus Nomurabacteria bacterium
GGTAACAGTGAAGCTCCGTGACGCAAATTGGTTTATTGATCCAGAGCAGGGAACACAATACACTGCTCAAATTCGATACCACGGCACATTATTGAATGCTGAAATGAAAGATTCAAACACTGTACTACTTGAATGTCATGAAGTAATTCCACTTGGCCAATCATTGTTGTTATATAAGGATGAAATCGTCATAGGGGGAGGCGTTCTTGACTTTTTGTTTTAAAGGTGCTATAGTATTGAGAGTTGTTCAATCCATAAATCAAATATTAATTAAAAATGAAAAAGTTATTTTCAGGAATTTCAGCATTAACTTTATTAATTATTTTATCAACAGGATGTGCCGACCAAAGGTATTATACAAATGGGCAGCACCCATATGGATATAATACCGGCAGCTACCAAGGGCCACATCGTGCCGCTGTTACGCCTTATGGCACCCAGAGGGTGCACATATCGCCTGAACAGGCGACGCAGAATCTAATTAATGTCGTTGCACAAGGATTAGGAGGTAATACCTACTAAACAAGTGCGCCGACAGTACTTCAAAGGCATGTTACATTTTTACAAATGGGCATGCTTTTTTTATTTCCGCGTACTGCTGTATACTATTGCCATGACTGCAATATTGACGAACGTTATTTATATTAAATTATTCATGGCCATGTTTTTGGGTATGGTTCTCGGTGTTGAGCGTTTTGTCGCACACAAAACAGCTGGCATGCGCACATACACACTAGTATCACTTGGTGCTGCAATGTTTGTTATTATTTCTCAAATGGTATCCGCTCAATATGGACTACCAAGTTACGACTTTCACTTAGTTGCAGCGATTGTATCTGCTGCTGGTTTTCTTGGTGTAGGTTCAATTATTCGTAGTGACATGAAGGTAATTGGCATCACTACAGCAACCGGTCTATGGGTTGCTACGGGTATCGGCATGGCATGTGGTTTTGGTTTCTACCAACTCGCAGCTATCGTCACTATGCTTACCCTGTTCGCATTTGTCGTATTATGGTTCGTAGAAAAGCAGGTAAGTAAGTTGAGTATTATGAAAATTGGTAAGCAAGCGGAGCCACTGGATCCGCAAGTATAAAAATAAGTATATGAAAAAGAGCGAATATAAATTACATTGGAATTTGGGACTTTTATATAAAAATGAACATGATCCTGAGATAGAAAAAGATACCAAGATAACAGAAAATATTTTTATTGCATTTGAAAAAAAATATAAAGACAAAGACTTCACTTCGACTACAAAAAAACTGCTTGCAGCACTTAAGGATTATGAAAAAGCTGCAGGTGTAGCAGATAGTAAGGGGTTAATTTATTTTTTGCTAGCCAAGGACGTTGATACTACCAATACAACCATTTCTGCAAAAGAGTCAGTAATTAATCAGAGGCTGCAAAAAGCCTTTAATAAAATTAAGTTTTTTGAACTTGAAATTGCACAGCTTTCTAAGACTACCCAAGGTCAATATTTAAAAGACACTGCTCTTGCAAAGTATTCATATTTCTTAAAAAAGATTTTTGATACTGCAAAATATAATCTTTCTGAAAAAGAAGAAAAACTTCTTAGCCTTGTACGCCAGACGAGTAGTTCAATGTGGGTGGATGCAAATAAAAAACTCTTGAGTCAACAAACAGTTCCGTTTAAAGGTAAAAATATTCCTGCATCAGAAGCGATGGAAATTATCCCAGACTTACCAAAGGATGAACGACGTGCACTAAGAAAAGCATTAAATACAGTACTTAAATCTATTAGTTTTTTAACCGAAGCTGAAATAAATGCAGTATATAATTTTAAAAAATTGGTGGATGAAGAGCGGGGATTCAAGAATCCCTATTCGTCAACAATAATTGGGTATGAAAATGATGAAAAAGAAATTGAAGCATTGGTAAAAAGTACCACGAAACATTTTTCATTAAGTCATCGTTATTACAAACTACATGCTAAATTAATTGGTGAAAAGAAGCTTGAAGTAGCTGATCTGTATGCCAAAATTGGTGAGATTGATAGAAAGTTTGATTTTGAATCAGGTGTGTCACTTGTAAAAAAAACTTTTACTAAATTTGGAAAAGAATATGCTGATATATTACATGAGTATTTAATTAAAGGTCAGATTGATGTATATCCAGGACAGAAGAAAAGATCAGGCGGGTATTGTATGTCTAATGCACACCTTCCTGTCTTTGTTTTCTTAAACTATGCAGACAATATTAAATCAGTTGAGACATTGGCACATGAAATGGGTCATGCTTTTCATGCAGAGCTTAGTAAGAAAAATAGTCCCTTATACCAGGACTACACTATTTCAGTTGCTGAGGTGGCGAGTACTTTTTTCGAGCAGTTTGTTTCAGATGAAGTAAAAGAATCACTTTCAGAGGAAGAGCAAATGATATTGCTTCACCAAAGAATAGGTAGAGATATTATGACAATTATGCGCCAGATTGCTTGTTTTAATTTTGAACTTGAGCTCCATCAAAAAATTAGAAAAGAAGGGCAGGTTTCAAAAGAGGAAATGGCAAAGTTAATGAATAAGCATATGCAATCATATATGGGTGATGCAGTTACTCTTACTGAAGATGATGGATATATCTTTGTGTCATGGTCACATATCCGTCGATTTTTCTATGTATACAGCTATGCATATGGACTTCTTATTAGCCGTACTTTGTATGAAAAATGGAAAGAAAATAAATCCTACAAGACAAAGATCGAGCAGTTTCTCAGTGCTGGTGGTTCAATGAGTCCAAAAGATATATTTAAATCAATTGGCATTAATACGAATGAAGCTTTTTTTGAAGCAGGATTGAAAGGCATAGAGGCTGATATTATAAAGCTTGAAAAACTAGCCAAAAAGTACAAAAAGATATAAGTTATAGATATATGACCTCCTCAGAAATTCGTCAACGATTTTTAGATTTTTTCGCTAAACGCGGGCACGCTATTTTGCCGTCTGCTTCTTTGGTACCCAAAAATGATCCATCTGTATTATTCAATACAGCTGGCATGCAGCCTCTCGTGCCGTATTTAATGGGTCGTCCACACCCGCTTGGTAACCGTTTGGCTAGTTCGCAGAAATGTGTACGTACAGGAGATATTGAAGACGTAGGGGATTCACGCCATCTAACTTTCTTCGAAATGCTTGGAAACTGGTCACTTGGTGATTATTTCAAGGAAGATGCAATTAAATGGAGTTATGAATTCTTAACTTCAAAAGAAGAAGGGCTTGGACTCGATCCTGCTCGTCTCTATGTGACTGTTTTTGAGGGTGACGAAAATGCACCTCGTGATTTTGAGGCAGTTGAGATTTGGAAACAATTTGTTCCAGAAAACCGTATCTATTTCTTGCCAGCAAAAAATAACTGGTGGAGTGCTGGTGATAATGGTCCATGCGGTCCAGATAGTGAAATGTTTTATGACCCATCGCCAGTTCCGTTGGGCGATATGACACATGAGCAATACGTTGCAGCGGATGATGTTGGCGACATAGTTGAAATTTGGAATGATGTATTTATGGAATTTGAAAAAGAACACGGCAAAGTTATCGGCAAGCTTGGTTCAAAAAACATTGATACTGGCTCAGGGCTCGAGCGCGTTTCGATGATGGTACAAGGCAAGTCAAATGTCTATGAAGCAGATATGTTTGCTCCGGTTATGAGTTTGATCAAAGAACATGCTGTCAATTATTCAGAACGCAATGCTCGTATAGTGGCAGATCACCTGCGTACTGCGCTATTCCTGATTGCGGACGGTGTAACCCCTTCAAACAAAGACCAGGGATACATTCTTCGCCGTATTATTCGCCGTGCAGTATTAAAAATGCGCATGCTGGTCTTGCCAGAAGGTACTCCTATCGGTAACAATATTCTTGACCATTACATAAATTTTTATGCGCCGGTCTATCCAGAAATTTTGAAAACTGATATTCGCACAATTTTCAAAACAGAAGAAGATAAGTTTCAGAAGACGTTGATTAGTGGACTGAAAGAATTCGACAAACAATTTTCTTCGGGTGTGGATCCTTTTATGTTAGCGACAACATATGGTTTCCCGATTGAAATTACAGAAGAATTAGCCTTTGAGCGCGGTCTAGTTATTGATCGTGAGCTCTTTAACGCACAAATGAAAGCCCATCAAGACTCTTCTCGTGCGGGTGCAGCAGCAAAGTTTAAGGGTGGTTTGGCTGATACAGGCATAAAGACTACACAGCTCCACACCGCACACCATTTATTATTGGCTGCATTGCAAAAAATACTTGGTCCAGAAGTACATCAACGGGGTAGTAATATTACTGAAGAGCGTCTTCGCATCGACTTCAATTTCGACCGTAAGCTGACTGATGAAGAAAAACTTGCTGTTGAAACACAAGTAAATGCTTGGATTCAGACTAATCACAAAGTATGTCGTAAAGAAATGCCTTTGTCTGAGGCGAAACAGATTGGTGCAGAAATGGAATTCGGTACCAAGTATCCTGACATCGTCTCAATTTATATGATTGAAGACGATCAAGGTCAAGCGATTTCAAAAGAGTTTTGCGGTGGTCCCCATGTCGAGCAAACTGCTGGACTTGGAACATTCAAGATTCAAAAAGAAGAAGCGGTTGCTGCAGGTGTCCGCAGAATCAAGGCAGCACTTTCATAATTTTTTTTATTAACACGGCTTTTTAGTTTGTTACTGCTATACTATACGTATGGCTTCACAAGCAACTCCTATTGCTGTATTTGATATTAGTTCGAGTAGTGTCGGCGGTGCACACGCATTAGTTAGTCGTAATTCTTCTGATAATGTAGCTGTGACTATGTTAGTGCAAGATCGACGCGATAGCGGATTAGATGATGAGTTAAATGTTGAACGGTTTGTTGAAGAAACAACTAAGGCACTTGATGTAGTTATTGATCATGTGCGTACTGCTGATGTTCACCACCCTGAGTCCATTCAGGTGCTTTTAAGTTCACCGTGGTATGTTTCTCATACGCGTACAATTATTTATAACAAAACTACTGTCTTTACCTGTACCCGACGACTAATCGACTCGTTGATAGAAAAAGAAGTAGCATTTCTTTTAAAGCAAGCATCTGGTTCCGGGGATGCTTTTGGCAAAGATTTTAAGGTTGTAGAGCAACAGGTTTCTGAGATATTAGTAAATGGCTACCCAACTGGTGATGTATTTGGTAAAAAGGGACAGTCATTAGAAATCACTATAATGGTCACACTCGTCCCTAGTATCGTCGTAGATCGTTTTACGAGTATGTTACGTCGTAGTTACGGTGATCGCAAGATTCATGTGACTACTGGAGTCCATGCGGCATTTGTAGCACTGCGTGATAATGGTGGCATACAAGCAAATTGTGTAATCATAGATGTCGGCGAAGAGGTAACTGATATTGCTTTTGTGAAAAATAATTTATTTGTATCACAGCATTCATTTCCAATCGGTACTTATGAGCTGTATCGCTTATTGGGCAGCGCGACAGGTAGTTTATCCGAAGCTCGCACATTAGTTGAGGCATATCGCCTCAAAAAACTTTCGCCCGGAAATGTTCGCATTATTGAGAAGGCAATTCAAGCATTTGCGAGTGGTTGGCAAGAGGCTCTTCATGTCGCTGTTGAAGAAGGCACAAACGGTTTTCGCATCCCTGCACATTGGTATGTTGCAGCAGATCAACGTTTCGAAAGTCTTTTTCCATCCATCATTATAAATGATACATTTTTGAAGCATACGAGTGGGGTAAAAGAGTTACAGGTTATTTTTCTGAAAGCGCTGTTATTTTCTGCTTCTACGAAAGTACTAAGTGCTGAGTCGCCAGATACTAGTTTGACAATTGGTGCACTATTTCTTGAGCGGCTGTTATAATTATGACAATGAAGCTTTATGATGTAATTCGCAAAGAACACAAAGATAAAGGCATTGTTGATCCTGAGCCAATGCCAGCAATGTGGAAAGGAAGCTATGAAGAGATCGAGGGGCGTAAGCGTGTCTCTGGACCATTAAATGAAGGCGGCAAGCAATCAAGTTGGAGAAAACTGCTTGTAATTAGCTGCGCACTTATTTTTGTTGGCGGTCTATATATTATAGGTATTAAATTTGTACATGCTAAGGTTACTGTTACCGAACGACATATTCCTTTTTCGCTATTTAATACCCAACTAGAGGTTGCGAATGAAAACAATGTAGATTCAGGTCGTTTGTCATTTCAGACAATGGTAGTTACAGATACGGTAACCCGCCAGGTATTTGGTTCAGCAATGACAACAAGTACTACAAAAGCATCTGGTAGTGCCGTAATATTTAATCAATACAGCAAGAACGCCCAAACAGTTCGCTCGGGAACTACATTAATAGGGGCAAATGGTAAAAAATACATTACTAAAGCATCTGTTGTTGTTCCTGGGTATACTGGCACGTTGAAAAACAAAACAGCAGGCAGTGCTACGGTTAATTTTGTTGCTGTAGATGTTGGTCCAGCATATAATTCTGACGGTACATCATTTACTATTGCAGGGTGGTCTGGGGCTAATGCCAAACTTTTTTATGCTAGTTCTGCAGGTGCAATTAATGGAGGGCAAAATGGCGCTGTTCATACGCTCACTGAGTCAGATCGCCAGCAAGCATTGATTACATTACAAGGCGCATTACAAGAAAAACTTGCTCGCGAAACACGTTCGCAGATTCCAGATAATCTAGTAACATTTCCTGACTTGCAGTTTACCTCAGTTGATAATTCAACAGTAGTATTACAAGGCACTACGATTCAGTTTCCCGTGACAATAAAAGGCACAATGGTTTCATATTTAATTCCAAGAGATCGTTTAGAAGAAGCAATTGCGAGTAAGGCCATTAGTGATCATCTATATCCTAATGTGAGCATTCCTGACCTTGGTTCAATACATGTTGAGCCGGTTTCTGTATTACCTGCCGATCCAAAAAATATTCCATCGAGCATTACAATTTCTGTTTCTGGGCAGGGGACTATTATTACGAAGGCTCCCTTGGTCAATATACAAGAAGCACTTTTGGGTGCATCTCATGATGAATTTGAGCATGTTGTTTCAGGTGTTCCAGAGATAGACACTGCTGAATACTCGCTTACACCGTTCTGGGCACCGTATTTTCCATATAACACTGACCGTATAAAGGTGATTGTGAAATAAATGCTTGACCCGTATAAAAAACTTTAGTATAGTGACCATTGTCAATGGCAACACAAGAAGAATCAGTTAGAGGTACCGTAACAGAAGCACTCCCGAACACTATGTTTCGAGTGGAGTTTGCTCCTGGTGTTATTTCTAGTGATACCTTGGTTTGCTACCTCGCAGGTAAGATGCGATTACACCGTATCAAGGTATTAGTTGGCGACACAGTCGAAGTGTTGCTTGATCCCTACGGTGGAAAAGGACGTATTGTCAGAAGAGTTTAAATAGTATATACTACTCCGGCTTGACTCGATTGAGCTCAATTTTTATTTATGAAGATAAAATCAACAGTAAAGAAAATGTGCGATAAGTGTAAAATTGTTAAACGCAATCGCCATTTAGTAGTGATTTGTGATAACCCAAAGCACAAGCAAAAACAATAAACCATCAGTAATATATGCGTATTTTAGGTATAAACATTCCAAATGAAAAGCGTCTCGACATTGGCCTCACTACCCTTTATGGTATTGGCCGTGCGACTGCAACAAAAGTTCTCGTTGATGCCGGGGTTACTCCAGACACAAAGCCTACAGATCTCTCTGTAGAACAAGAAAACGTTATTCGTAAGAATATCGAAGATCGCACTATTGAAGGAAACCTCAAGCGTGAGATTTCTGCAAACATCAAACGTTTGAAAGATATCAAAGCATATCGTGGCGTTCGTCACATGCGCAAATTACCAGTAAAGGGCCAGCGTACCAAAACTAATTCTCGAACTGTTCGTGGAAACGTTCGTAATACTATGGGAAGTGGTCGCCGTAAAGAAAGTAAGACATAATTAGTATGGGAAAGAAACGAATTGCAACTCAAGAAGGACAGTTGGTGGATGCTGACAAGCGCGGTCGCGCTGTTGGACGTACTCCAAAAAAGAAACTCACTACAGCAGTGTTAGCTATTGAAGCTACTTTTAATAATACAAAAGCTATTGTTAGTGACGTTAAGGGAAATATTTTGTTTTGGTCTTCATCTGGCTCTCTTGGTTTCAAGGGTGCAAAGAAAGGTACACCATTCGCTGCCTCTAAGGTGGGTGAAATTCTTGCTGAAAAAGCAGTAACTGCTGGTATTAAGGAAGTTAATGTAATGGTTAAGGGTGTTGGATCAGGTCGCGAACCTTTGATCCGTGCATTCGTAGCGCCAGGTATCGAACTATTATCAATTAAAGATAAGACTCCGGTGCCACACAATGGTCCTAAGGCTAAGAAGCCACGAAGAGTTTAAAGTAAAAATATATGATTTCAGGAGCAAAATACAAAATGTGTCGTCGTTTGGGTTCAGGTGTTTTTGAAAAATGCCAGACTCCAAAATATTTATTGTCTGAGGCTAAAAAGTCTAAGGCTGGAAAGGGCAAGCGTCCTAAGGCTTTGTCAGGCTACGGTACTCAGCTTATTGAAAAGCAAAAAGTTCGTTTTTCTTATGGCGTTAGTGAACGTCAGCTCTCTAACTATGTTAAAAGTGCTACTCAAGTAAAAGGTATGCCTGTTACTGACAAGTTATATGAAGAATTGGAAAATCGTCTCGATAACGTAGTGTATCGTCTCGGTTTTGCCCATACTCGTCGCTTTGCTCGTCAGCTTGTTTCTCACGGACACTTTACTGTTAACGGTAAGAAAACAACTGTTGCATCTCAGACAGTACACATCGGTGATATTGTTGCAGTTCGTGAAGGTAGTCGTAAAAGTCCAATCTTCACAGATTTTGCTGCAAAAGTAAAAAATTACACTTGGCCAAAATGGTTGAAACTTACACCTGAAGCTCTTCAGGCGGAAGTGGTATCAAAGCCAAAAAATGAAGAACAATTTCTTCAGTTCGACACTGTACTTGAGTTCTACAGTCGTTAGTAGAGCAAAATAGAACACGATATTGCAATAATTACAAAATAATGGTACTATATTTCACTATATGAGCGAACAAAAAATCATCCTCCCATCAAAACCAAAAGCAGTACTCGAAGAAGGTAATAAAGGTGTATTTGAAATTGACGGCTTGGTTCCAGGCTACGGATACACTCTAGGTAATTCACTACGACGCATTATCCTTTCATCATTGCCAGGAGCTGCAATTACTGCAGTAAAAATTGATGGTGTTTCTCACGAATTTTCTACTATTGAAGGCGTGAAGGAAGATGTTATTACTCTTTTGCTGAACTTAAAAAATGTTCGTTTTCAGCTTATTGGTGATGAGCCAGTAAAAGTATCTTTTTCTGTAAAAGGACCAAAAATTGTTACTGCTGGTGATATTGACGCAAAAGGCGCCGTATCAGTTTCAAATCCTGATCAGTATATTTGTGAAATTACAGGTAAGGCAGCTTTGAATGTTGAAATCACCGTAGAACGTGGCCTAGGCTTTGTTCCTCGTGATGCACATCATAAACAGAAGGCAGATATCGGTACTATTTTCTTGGATGCAATTTTCTCTCCAATTCGTCGCGTGAGCTATGACGTAGAGGAAATGCGTGTAGGAGACAAAACTAACTTCAATCGTCTTCGACTCACTATTGAAACTGATGGTACACTTTCACCTCGAGTAGCACTTGAAGCCTCAGTACAAACAATGATTGAACAACTAGCAGCAATTATCTCAGTAGATAGTGGCAAAATTATTGCTGACATTCAGGCAGCAACAGCTGTTAAGGCTCCTGCTGTAGAATCAGTTGATTCTGAAGAAGAGTCAACAGTATCAGGCGAAGAAGAAGTAGATGTAACAGACGTATTGAAAAATCGTATTGATGCAATTGGACTATCAACTCGTACTTTGAATGCTTTGTCAGCAGCAAATATCCGCACTATTGGTGGTATTGCTCGCAAGCGAGTAGATGATCTTCTAGAAATTGATGGTATCGGCGATAAGGGTATTACAGAAATTAAAGAAGCACTCGCTCAGTTTAACTTGTCTTTGAAGGACTAATAGGGTATAAAGCATACTCACGAAATTAAGTAAGAAATATGAGACACCACAACGCTAACAGAAAATTTGGACGTTCATCTAACCAACGTCACGCACTCCTAAAAGGCCTAGCCGCTTCGCTTATTACTCATGGTCGCATTTTGACTACTGAGGCTAAAGCAAAAGAGCTTCGTCCAAACGTTGAGAAGCTAGTTACAAAGGCTAAAAACCCTACACTCGCGTCTCGTCGCTTATTGCTTTCAGGTTTTTACAACAACGAAATCGTTGTGACTAAGCTTATTGATGACATTGCTCCTCGCTACACAGAACGTGCAGGTGGATACACTCGCATCGTTAAGCTTGCTCCCCGTAAAGGCGATGCAAGTCCAATGGCTTTAATTGAATTTGTACAATAAACATATGAACTACACTATTGACGCAACAGAAAAATCATTAGGCCGCCTTTCATCAGAAGTAGCTGCATTGCTTATTGGAAAAAATAAGGCAGACTTCGCTCGAAACGTTCTTTCAGGTAACACTGTTACTGTAATCAACGCTGGGAAATTGAAAGTAACACCTAAGAAACTTCAAGAAAAATTTTATACTCGTTACTCTGGATACCCAGGTGGTTTGAAAGAACTGAGTATGGCTCACGTTGTAGAAAAGAAAGGCTACAAAGAAGCTATTACTATTGCTGTTAAAGGCATGCTTCCTGACAACAAGCTTAAGAAAGGGATGATGAAAGCCCTTACAGTAACTGAATAATCCTATGGCAACTACAAAGAAACAATATACTGAAACAATTGGACGACGTAAAACAGCTACTGCTCGTGTTCGCATTAGCGAAGCTTCAAAAGCTAGTTATGTAATCAACGACAAAGATCTTGCAACATACTTCCCAACAGAAGAATTGCAAAAGATTGTTACTGATCCTTTTAAGATCGCTGATAAGGCATATGCTGTATCAGTACATGTAAAAGGCTCTGGTATTCACTCTCAAGCTGAAGCAGTACGTCATGGTCTCGCTCGTGCTCTCGTAGTAGAAGACGAGTCAGACAAGACTAAGCTTAAGCAAGAAGGATTCCTTAAGCGCGATCCACGTTCAAAAGAACGTCGCAAATTCGGTCTCAAGAAAGCTCGTAAGGCTCCACAGTGGTCAAAGCGTTAATTTACCCAGAGAGAAATCGAACGGGTCGCTCCACAAACAAACAACCGCGTTCTACGCGGTTTTTGTTTTATTGACTTGTTAAAGAAATAGGATAGAGTGAAGTAAAATCATTTGATCATTTAATATAAAAAGTATGAAAAAAGTTCTCTTCCTCTTTCTTCTTGTTGCAGTCGCATTGGTATGTCTAAAATCCCAGCTATTTTTTGACAACATGCCTGCTTTTACAGAAATACAGTGGATGGCATTAATTACCCCAAACGGTATGTCGTTTTCACTATTTGTATCATTTTTATTGTGCCTCGCAGTGGCATTCAATGAATACAAGGCTCGCAACTATCGTATGGCGCGAGCTGCTCAAAGTAGGGATTCTGGAGTATTACACTATCTTAAAAATAGATATTCTGACCTCGCCACGCCTTTATTTGTATTCTGGCGTTGTGAGATTTATTATTTATCAATATTTTACGGAATAGTTGTAATCGCATTGATCTCAACATATAACCTCAGTTTTATATATACGTATTGTATTGGCGCTACAATATATACAATAATAATTTATATATTTCGAACAGCCTTACTCGATCGACTGGTTAATCGCTATAAAGATATATAAGAGGGTATTTACCACAAAAAGTCCGGCCCATATACGCGGACTTTTTTATTTGCCAAATTTTTGTATAATCAACGATATGAAAGACGATGAATATAACTCAGTAGTACAATCAGGCGATATTGAAGCGCCGCACGTGGCAACTCACACAGAGGTAGATCCTGATGCAGAGGTGGTATTTGAAGCCAGTGACGAAGAAGGGAATATCCTTGGTGGTGCAAAAAAGACCGCTACACTACAAGACAAGATCAAGCTTCTAACAAAAGAAAAACAAGAATACCTTGATGGTTGGCAGCGTTCTCGTGCAGACTATGCAAACCTGCAAAAAACTACCGATGAAGATCGCAAGCGTATGCGTGCATTGATCGAAGAAAACTTCATCGAAGATCTTATTCCTACAGTTGATAGTTTCTCTATGGCTATGGCAAATAAAGTTGCTTGGGAAAAAGTTGATGCTAATTGGCGCACTGGTGTTGAATACATCTACCAACAACTAATGACTACATTGAAAGATCGTGGTTTCGCAACATTTGGTGAAGTAGGAGAAACATTTGATCCTACTCTCCATGAAGCAGTTTCAGAAACAGAAACAGATGATGCTTCAAAAGAGCACACAATTGCTTCAGTGTTGCAGCAAGGCTATAAACTAAATGATAGTGTCATGCGAGCGGCGAGAGTTTCGGTCTATAAAGTAAAATAGTAAAAAACAGGGGTTTAACCCCTGTTTTTTATTTCATCAATTTTGAGAAGGCTTCTTCTGTTGCAGGGTCGAGACTATCGGTTACGAAAATCATGATCTCAGTTGTTAAGCCGAGGTCTTTTTTAATATTCATGAATAAGTGCTCGAAAGGGTAGGGTGAAATCCATACCGAATTCTTCAATAAGATGAATCCTGCTTTCTTAAGGAGATAGCGAAGTCCTTCACGTTCAGACTTACGATCCTCAGGGAGGTCGAGCAAGATAATACGCCATTTACCGTCCCAGGAAGGGTCTATAAGGGCATTATCATTCTCAAGTGACAAACTATGTACCTTTCGCTTTCCATCCTTTGTAAGGCGAGTGTAGGGCTGCTGATCAGAATGGTGAGTTTCTACTAGCCCTGCTTCTTCCAATCCTTTGAGAGATCTTGTTAGGGCATACGTACCCGCCGTAGCTTTAGCTGAGGAGTTACTGGTATCCTTAAAGGCTTCTTTTAATTCAGCTCTAGAAATAGCCGGTTTTGCTGCTAATAATTCTAGAATTCTCTTCGAATAACTCTTTCCTTTCATACTTGCATAATACCAGGCTATTGCTATAATATCAACATGTATTTCGCGACCACGAAATTACTGTAGAAATACTATTGAATTTAACAGAAACATTGGAAATTATTAGAACTAAAACCTCCTCCGCCGAGGCTATGGCGATCAAATAAAATATGGCTAAAATTATCGGAATTGACCTCGGAACTACAAACTCAGCTGTTGCCATCATTGAAGGTGGACAGCCAAAAATTATTGAAAATATTGAAGGTGCACGTACTACTCCTTCTATTGTTGCTATGGGTAAGAACGGCGATGTCCTCGTTGGCCTATTAGCAAAGCGTCAGGCTGTGAC
>CAIOXK010000038.1 GCA_903862255.1 Candidatus Nomurabacteria bacterium
CTGCCATCGCTAAGGACAAAGACGGCAATCCCGTTGTTTCATTGGACACAGACCCTAAAATAGGGGTAGTGGTGGCTGACAACTCGGCTTTTGAGACTGACTATGACAAAGAATTAAAAGCCATGAAGGATAGGGCTAGTCTGTAGTATTTTCTACTTTTTTATCTAAAACAAACATAAAATGGATCCTAACATCAGTGGCTTAGTAGCCTATCCGGGTAAGTTTAGCCAACAATTATTGAGTAAATTGTATTTCACCTTGATGCAAATGACGCGTGGCTTTTTGCCTATGTATGGCGTCAAGAATAAGGTTACCTTAAGTAAATTATTGATTAGCTCTGGCTTAAAACCCTTTACAGGGGCATGGGTAGCTAAAGAGGATGTGGCTTTTAGTAGCCGTACCATCAGCACCTCAAAAGCGCAAAGGGATTTGCAATTGAAACCCGACCAGTTTAGGGCAACATGGATGGCGGAACAGATGGGCAAAGGCTCTGGGGCAAACAACCAGGTTATCCCTTATGCTGCTTTCTTTTGGGAGAAAGTAATTCAATCTATTGTTACAGAACTGGTTACACAGTGTATCTATTATGGGGTGGGTCAAGCGGCATTTATTCCTTATGAGGCTACGGCAGTGTATGCAGTGGGTGATTTAATTACCTATACACAAGCAGGTGAATTGCGCTATTTTCAGTGTGCAGCTATTACTACTGCAGGTCAAAACCCGGATACCAATGTGGTCAAATGGACGTATGCGGGTGCAAAGGCCTTGTGTAAGGGATTGGCGTCCTTCTTTGCAGATGATGTAAACGCAGGATTATTAACGCCAGTTAGTACCGGTGTCATTACCAATAGTACCGCCTATGCCCAGTTCATCAGTATGTGGCGTAGCCTGCCAATTCAGGTAAGGGATGAGGGTGCTATTGTTCATTGTAGCTATAATAGTTTGGACTGTTTGCAAGACGATTTTGAAAACAAAGTCTCTAAATACTTTGAAACAATCGACAACATTACTTACCTGTCCAAAACAGACCGGAAATGTATTGTTCAACCACAGGTTTGGTTAGGAAATAGCGGAAAACTGATTGCAACGAAGCCTGATAACTTGGTGTTGGCTACGGATGAATTAAGTGATATGAACGATATCCGGACTGTTCCTGCCATGTATAGCATCAATGCGGGCATCACGTTCTTATTGGGTATCAACTACCAAGATGAACAGGTTCTGCGAATCAACGACCAACCTTAGTAAACCTTTTTTTCATACTAAACAATTTTTATGCAACAACTAGAAGCTGTATTGACAGCAAAAAATAAGGAAGAATTATTGACTATTGTAAGAGGCTGTAATGAAAATGAATTGGCAGAGATGATTACGACATTGCAAAAAAGCCAGTTGGAAGCAGCAGCCAATTATCTGGAAACAAAAGCGGACCTGTCCGATGCGCTTGAACTCAATTTAGCGCATGAAAAAACAATTGAGGAGCTGACGACTTTTAAACCTGTGAAAACAGTCTTTGTAGATAGCAAGAAATTATCTTTTGAGAGAAATGCGGTTACCTACTTGTTTGCTTTTCCAGCTTTACATCATAATGGTGAACGCATCACACAAGAAGAAGTATGTGCCAGCGAAAAACTACAAGATGAATTGATAGCCATCAAAAGCGGGATGCTACTTACATAAACCTAAATACTTTTAATTTATGAACACAGGTCGTTACAAAACAATCGCAAGAGCGGACGCTCCCTTGATTGAACCGGGTTATATCAATGCATGGATTAGCTTTCCAGCAGATTTTGCAACAACTGCTGTACCTACTTTAAGTACGCCTGCAGTAATTGGTGAGGCTTATACCATCGCTACTTCACACACTTGGTCGATAGGCAAAGAACCTATTAAGTTGCTTGTAAAGCAAGACAGCATCGAAATGGAAAGTGAAAGTGTGGGAGATATCGGTGGCGCTCGTCAGGTATACAAACCAAAACTTTTCATCAAAGGAGATGGTCCAGTAGTGGAAGAAATTACAGCTAATCTACTAAATGATGATTTCATTCTTTTTGTAGAAGAGTCTGTAGATACAGGTACTTTTCTTCAATTTGGCAATGCGGACATCCGTTGCGAAACAGAAAAATTGTCTGGTAAAAGCGGCACACTAATCAGTGGCGGCAAAGGAAAGGAACTGGTAGTACGTTCTTTCAACAAATTCTACTACAAAGGAACATTGTCCACTAGATAATTTCAGTTATGGTACAACTAATCAATAGTGAGGTAGCTTCCTTATTCGAGGCTACAATTGAAACAGACTTGGAGATAACTACTCTTGGTTACATGGGATTTCTTTCTAAAGTAAATCTGATCGGTGCAAACAATATGTTTGCTACAGGCAGCCAATACCTCCAAGCTAAAAAAGAAACCATCGCAGAAGTTACCCCAACGCCTGAGACAGAAATTCCAGTTGAAGTAGTGCCAGATCTAGTCGCAGAAATTCCAGTTGAAATAGTGGAAGCAGTAGAAGAGCCAGTCGTAAAACAATCGAAGAGAGCAGTAATAGCAGCAACAGTAACGGCTGAAAATGAGCCTGCAGCAGCAGTCATGCAAAACGCAGAAACAGCTCAATAAAACATTCAGCCTTTACGATAAAGCCCCTAACCTATACAATAGGATGGGGCTTTTTTTATTCTAACAATTATGGCACTACTTAAAAAAAATACGGACGAACTGAATAGTCAGATTACAACTTGGAGCGATAAAACCAAAGATGATCTCAGAAACGAACTAGACAACCTGAATGTAAAACACTATGACTATTCTCCCAACAAAATACCCTTGAAAGATGCCTTGAAAAGAACGCTTCGCAAGCAATTTGGGAGTATAGACCGCATCAGCTACAATATGCCGAGAAGCGCCATATTCCTACACAAGGGCGTAAGTCGTGGTCACGGCATCGCTAACCCTAGACAAGCAAAAGAATGGTACTCACCAGTAGTCGATAAAAACATCGACAACCTTGCTGACATCGTTGCAGATGGACAAGGAAACATGATTATTAAAGAATTCAGAATCTAACTATGTCAAGTGATATCTCAAAGAAAAATATTAGCATCTATATTGACCAGACAGCAGCCAATATAGCCCTTGCAGAACTGACAGCTAAAGCAAACGCACTTACAGCTAGTATTGCCAAAGGAACAGAAGCGGGTAAGAAAATGGCGACAGAAATAAAAAGACTGGCGTCTACCAAAATAGAAATCGCTAACGTCCAACAACAAATTGACGCTGGACTCAGACCTTCCCTGGTACAAACTACCAACCAAGTCACCAAGCTTCGCAACGAACTGAAAAGAATGAGCGAAGACGCACCGGGCTATGCTGCCAAATTCGAAAACTATAAAAAAGTGACGGCTGAATTTAACCGCATGAATGAAGCTATCAGAGAAGTGGGCAGAACAGAAAAAAGTTGGGCTGCAGAAGCAAAAGGCGCAGCAGTAGGCGTTATTATCGGGACAATAGTAGAAAGTGCACTCGCAGGCATCGCTGGCTATGCCACAGGCATCGTTCAAGGAAACGCAAAAATATCAGACAGCATATCGCAGCTCAAAATATATATGCACGGCACAACAAAGGAAGCGCAAGAACTTTATGCAAGCCTTAGAAAAATAGATACTAGAACCTCGAACAGCGAACTCTTGGACATTGCAACCATCGTGGCAAAAAAAGGGGTGGCGAAAGACCAGATCGTGGGCGTAACTCAGGCACTTGACCAACTGTTTGTCGTGTTAGGGAAGGAAGTAGGCGAACCACACGAAGCTGTCGCTTCTTTAGTAAAGCTCGTAAACGTGTACAGCGAAGATCACCACGTTACAGCTAGCAATATTCAAAACATTGGCGCAGCTTTCGTTAAACTGACAAGCAGTGGCGTAGCGACTGGCGCAGGACTCATCAGCTTCGCAGAAAGAATGGCAGGGGTAAGAGGTATTACAGGCATCACCATCCAGTCTGTCTTGGGCTTGGGCGCAGCACTTGAAGAACTTGGACAACGTAACGAAAGTTCAGCTACAGCAGCCCAAAAATTAGTCCTTCAAATGTTTATGAAGCCTGCCTTATACGCTAAAGCAGCAGGCATGGCCATTAAAGACTTTAGCGAAATGTTGGCTAAATCACCAGTGGAAGCATTGATTAAAGTAGCAGGCGTACTGAAAAAAACATCTAAAGCCCCTGCTGACTTAATCGCTGCATTCCAAGAAATGGAAATATCTGGCTCAAAGGTTTATGGGGTACTGGGTGATATCGCTGGCAATGCGGACTACATGAGAAAAAGACTGAATGACTCTACAGCCGCTTTCGGTGACAACGCTTCCACCATCAGCGCCTTCACAGAAAAAAATAATAACCTGGCTGCAGCACTGGACAAACTCGGTAAAAGAATGGGTAGCGTCTTTCAAAGCAAAACATTAATGGAATTCTTTTTTAATGTCATAACAGGGTTCGCTAACTTCCTAGATGTCATTAAAGCGATTCCGAAATTTATGAAAGAAAACCATACTGCCATCTATTTAGTCGTTACCGGCATCGCTTTATTAAATGCTGCCTACATAAAAGCAGGCGTGACTATCCTGCTTGAAACAGCAGCAGAAATAGCAAACACAGTCGCAAAGCGCGCAGCAGTCATCTGGAACAATATTGCTGCAGCCTCTATCATGGCTTATAGTATTGTAGTCAGACTTGCTGCAGGAGAAATAACACTTGCAACAGCAGCTACAGAAGCTTGGGCGCTTGCAACGGCAATAGGACTAGGTCCAATCGGTATTTTACTCATTGCAGTAGGTGCTGCAATAGTCGCTTTCAGTGGCTACCAGAATGCTATTGACAGACTCTCTGCAGCCCAAAAACTAAACAGAGAAGTGGCTGAAAAAATGTCGGGTGCAACTCAAGGACAAATTGAAGAAACAAGACAATTGACTACCGTAATCAATGATGCCAATGGATCGCTTGACAATAAAAACAAAGCATTGAAAGCACTAATCGCTTTGAACCCGAAAATATTGGAAGGTCTGACACTTGAAAACGCAGCGACAGCTGATGGTAAAAAGAAAATTGATGAATACATTGTGTCGCTGAAAGAGAAAGCAACCATCGAAGCGAAACAAGCGCTATTGGTGGAGAAACTGAAAAAGAAACAGGAATTGCTGACGAACCTTCGCACAAAATCCCCTTCGACGGCTAATATGAATGATGAAGATATCGAAAGCATCATCAGCCCTATGACGAATAAAGACACCGGCGAAAAAAGGAAAGCGAAGATTAATAAACAAGGCGTCCTTATTTCTGAAAACGCGGGAACAAATACCATCAGTGACATTAAAGAAGTAACCGAACAGATTAATATACTACAGGGTGCCATGGATAAAATCGCTAAGAAAAATATTGATGAAGCCCTCGGAAAGGTAGTAACTGAAACAAAGACAGGCGTTCGAACAATCGCTGAACTTCGTAAAGAAATCGAAGCACTGGACAGCACTTTTGATACACTCGAAACGACTAACAAGACCGGCGCAGCAAAGAACAGGGCAGCACGCAAAGTCCTTGAAAAAGAACTCGCTGCATTGGAGGGCAAAGTGAATAAAGAAGACAACGCCAGAGATACCATGCTTCAAAAACTCGTGGACTTCAAAAACAGATTGGACAAAATAGGACAAGATGCCAACATGAAGGAACTCGATGATATCAAAAATACCTATAAAAAATTAATGGAAGAAGCAGTCCATCATGGTGTGAGCCTTGTAGGGCTAAAAGAATCAGAAAACAGGGCAATCGCATTTCTGATGGAAAAAGACAGACAAGAAGAAGCTGCTAAG
>CAIOXK010000039.1 GCA_903862255.1 Candidatus Nomurabacteria bacterium
CAGTACGAAGGACAAATTAACATTTCAACAAAAGGTACAGGCTTCGTTAAGGTACGTGACCGAGGGATTACTATCGAAGTTCCCCGTGAGTCACTAAACAAGGCTTTTCATAGCGACACAGTACGTGTTGAAGTAACAGCAATGGTTGCCCCCCAATCTCGTGAAAATAATCCAGAAGGAAAGGTTATTGATATTACTCGCCGATCAAAAGTTGGCTACAGTGGCACATTGGTTCTTGAAAATGGTATTTATAGCATTACATCAAATGATGGGCGTATGTATACAACTATCGCCATCCCCAATGACAAACTCGGCGGTGCAGTAGTTGGCGACAAAGTGTTTGCCCGTATCTATGAATGGAACGATCCAATGGCTACTCCTAAGGGCGAGATCACCCATGTGCTCGGCAAACCACTTGAGAACAATGCGGAAATGCTTTCACTTGCACTCGAAAAAGGCTTCGCTCACGACTACCCTGCGGCAGTTATCAAAGAAGCTGAAGAAATTAGTGCCAATGGAATTACCGATGAAGAAAAAAATAACCGCCGTGATTTCCGCCCTATTGTAACGTTCACTATCGACCCTGAAGATGCCAAAGACTTTGACGATGCCATCTCTGTACATTTCTTAGCAGACGGCAATACAGAAATTGGTGTTCACATTGCTGATGTATCTCACTACGTACAGCCTGGTCATCCTATTGATAAAGAAGCAACTGAACGTGCAACTTCTGTGTATTTAGTAGACCGCACTATTCCTATGTTGCCAGAAGTACTTTCAAACGATCTTTGTAGTTTGAATCCTAATGTAGACCGACTTACTTTTTCTGCCGTATTTACCTTCACTCCAAAAATGGAAATTACTAACCAGTGGTTTGGCAAAACTGTTATCTATTCTCACCAGCGATTCACATACGAAAGTGCGCAAGCAGTACTTGATACAAAAGAAGGCCCTTATCTGAAAGAACTTGAAGCAGCACTCGCTGTTGGCAAATTCTTAGAAAAGAAACGTTTTGAAGAAGGTGCGATTTCTCTTGAAACTGAAGAGGTGAAATTTAGACTTGATGCAGACGGTCACCCACTTGGTGTGTACAAAAAAGTTCGCGGCGAAACTCATCACATGATCGAAGAATTAATGCTCCTTGCCAATCGCAAGGTTGCTGAATTTATTGCCACTAACGACAAGCATGCGGAAGAAGTATTCGTATACCGTGTTCACGATGCACCAGACCCAGAACGTGTAGATAACCTTCAACTGTTTTTAAAACGCATTGGCTACCATCTCACTGTTAATGACGACGGCGTGATCCCTTCAAAAGAACTTAACGACCTCGTACAATCACTCGAAGGCAAACCAGAAAAAGAAACAGTACAAACTGCAATTGTACGATCAATGGCAAAAGCTATTTACTCTACAAAAAATATTGGCCACTATGGTCTAGCATTTAAATACTACACGCATTTCACTTCACCGATTCGTCGATATCCTGACCTTGTAGTGCACCGATTGCTTTTCCAGTACTTACAATTCAAAACTATTCCGAAAGAAATGTGGCACTACTATGATGAGATCGCCCAACATTCATCTCAACGCGAAAAAGAAGCAGCAGATGCAGAGCGCGCAAGTATTAAATACAAACAAGTTGAATACATGACAAGCCATGTTGGTGAAAAATTCGACGGTATTGTGACAGGCGTTTCAAAGAATGGTCTCTTTGTTGAAGAAAAAGAAACACGCTGTGAAGGTATGGTGCGCCTACGCGATATTGGTAATGATTATTATGAATACGACGACAAAAACTTGACCATTGTTGGTAAAAGTACTAAAAAGGAGTTTCGTATTGGAGATCGAGTACGTTTGAAAGTACTTTCAACAGACCTCAACAAGCGCCTGATCGACTACGCATTGATATGATAAAGAAGTTTTTACTAATAGTTATATGCCTACTAGCCGCCGCAGCGGTATGGCATTTTTCTATTATTCCTAGCAGTGATCCTGTTTTTAAAGTCGAGTCGCCCGCTACCCCTCCGACAAAAACACTTAGCATCGGCTGGGTTGGCGACATGGTACCCTCAGGTGACATAGGCTACAACTTAACTGTATTGAACAACGTAAGCAGCACATTGGAGGTACCCGACTTCATGATGGGTAATCTTGAAGGAACCTTTGCTCATGATGGCAGAGTCTCAAAATGTATCTATATCAATTCAATGTGTCACGCATTTCAAGGGGAAGCTTCATTTGCAGATACTTTGAAAGCTGCTGGCTTTGATTTTGTTAGCCTGGTAAATAATCATTCATATGATTATGGTACTGATGGGCTGAAAGATACTGAAGCAGAACTTGATCGTGTAGGCCTTGCATATATTGCTCCAGATAAACAAACAACGAGCATTACTGTAAAAGGTATCCGTATCGGTATCATGGGACTTTCAAGTACTGAGCCAGCAGAAACAATTAATGACTACACATATATTGCCAGCACAGTCGCGACATTAAAAAAAGATAATGATATTGTTGTTGTAATTTTTCACGGCGGATCAGAAGGTGCAACAAAAACTGCCGTAACAGGAACTACTGAATTTATGGGCACGGAAAACCGGGGCAATGTTCAAGCAGTTGCTCACATAGCCATCAATGCTGGTGCTGATGTAGTACTCGGTGATGGACCACACGTACTTCGTAAAGTAGAAACATATAAAGACAAGACTATTGCCTATTCGCTAGGAAACTTTGTTGGTGGCAAAGGGCGCCTGTCTACTCCTACTGGAAACCTATCACTTGGTGGCATTTTCACTACTAACTTCACATTCCCTTCGATGAAGGTAAATACTACAACTAATACCTTTACTTCTGTAATACTTTCTAAGGACGGTATTCCAACAATGGATCCAACTGATCAGGCAAAGACACTTCTTGATTCTCTTTCTAAATAAATAGAAACAAAAAATGCCAACCGATAAATCGATTGGCATTTAAATTAAAAACTTACAGCAATAACAGTTTTTGGGTTAAACAGTAAGCTGTAACAAAGTCCCGGCACAACTTCTTTCTTTCATTCCAGCATGACAATCAGCGGCAGCGGTCAAACAGTTAGCAACAACCTGTGGTTGTGAGGCGCCTTGGCGCGAAGTAGTGTGGGGAGTTTTCATCTTGTTAAAGATTTTTTAATTTGTGAATTACTAAGAACTATCTTTTTAATCATAGCAAAGAATACAAAATGTGCAAATAAAAAACCGATCCTCAAATTGAGAACCGGTCATATATATAGTGTGGTCGCATCTTTTTTAATAGATGAGACTCGTGAAGTGCGGGCGGGCATCTTGTGAATGCCCGTCATAATGTGAAAACATGTAATCATGTCTCTGAATTTACATCCAGAGCATCAGGCCACATCGTGGTGGCTTTAAAACGGCAAACTGGTTCATAATATGAATTTTTCTAAAAATTGGGCCGCCTTGGCTTTCGCATGGCGCCCTGGCCGGAAAATTAAAGAATGGAAATTTGTGTGCTTGACAGCATAACACAAACCCAGGTGGTCGGTGATTTGTTTCGCATGTATTTACGCGTATTAAAGAACTAAGTACATCATAGCACCTTTATCATTTTTTGTCAAGCACCTTTTTAATCAATAAAATAAAGGCTAAAAAAATTGCATCCTATACGTATTTCTGCTAGAATA
>CAIOXK010000040.1 GCA_903862255.1 Candidatus Nomurabacteria bacterium
AAGGCAACTCCGATGACCAATGTCAGTGTTGTTATAATAAATTTTTTCATACTCATCTTTTCTCTTTCTCTTTTAATAAATTACTCTTCGGCACCCTATCCGACGATACGATGCTCAAGAATAAGGGAAACGACATTCATATATATGATATATCGTTTCCCGGCTTTTTGAAAAAGAACCTTACCTTATCCTTACCACGTGTTTTGACTGCCCTCACCGCCAGTCGTTGTTGTACCACCAGACCCTCCTTGGAAGGTATTGTTGTACGAACCGCTTTGTGTGTGCGAGTCCCCCTTTAGGGCTTTGATACCGTAGTATCCCCCTACAATAATTGCCGCTCCACCTAAGACATAGCCAATAGTTCTTAATGTATGGTTTTTCTTTGGTGGCGCAACAGATGCATTTGGGTTTGCGTTCACAACAGTAACTGTTGTTGCTGCATGTTGGCCATCAGGGGTTGTTAGTACAAACGTTGTGGTTTGGTCGGGATATAACACCACATGACCTTTCCCAACTAAATTTGTACCGATACCCTCAATATCCACCGTAGGGCAAGAGGTATCCCACCACAGTGTCACAGTACCCGAAGGTCCAGTTTGTGGTGGAGTAATCTCGAACCGGTCGATTTTGCACGTAGTGCAACAAACAACTTGTTTTTGCTGATACACAACCTGTTGAACGGGTTGCTGTATAACTTGTTGTCGCTGTGGCTGAGGGGGTGGAGTTATGCCATTACGAAGACGTAATACGTTACCGCAATTAGCCCGACACTTGAAGAAGTGGCCGGTTGCTTTGTTGGTAACAGTGGCAATGAGATATTCTTTATCAGGATGGCCTCGATTAAGCTTAAAATTTCTTGGGTCTCCCCAATCTAAATAATCTTTTCCATCAATGATGTAACTATCCTCCCATTGATTCCAAAAATCATCAGCAGTTGAATACTGATACTTATCGTAGGTAATTATATAATCATCCGGGTGTTCCGGGTGAAATTGTTCACCCATCTGGTTAGACATCTCCTGCATAGAGATCAACATGATTTGATCCTGTGTGGTGTTATCTAACTTTCGGTACACTCGTCTTGCTTGCAACTCCGTGCCAAAAATAGCATGTTCGAAGTTGTACTTAACAAGGGTCTCAGACGTTATATATTGTGCGTCTGTTGTAAACATACCACTTCCGATTTGTGCGAAAGTAGATGTAGTAAATGCGCTGCTCATAACTATAAGCATGCACACTAGGTAAATTTTCTTTTTCATAGTTTTTAATGAACAGTTTTTTTTGAATTTTTTGATTTATTTATTCTTCTTAATTTGTGCTTATCTTAGCATAATTTGACTTATTTGTCAATAGGTTATGTTATTGCAAAATAGTTAGTAGTTGAAATAGTTTGTTAAATTAATCACTTGCTTAAAAAGCCCTGTGGTATTGACAATTTGTCAATACTCTGATATAAAACATACAAATTCATTCACAAAATAAATAACATAATTATGAAAAAAATATTATTGTTTTTATGTATCATGACATTATGCGCATCATGTACACCACAATTATTAGAAGATATTCCTTCCATATCTCAGCTTAAAAAACCAGTAGGCAAAGAACCTGTGTTGGTGGTTGAAGCTCAACTTATCCTCCACCCTATTAAAAATGTTGCTACTGGTAACAATAAAAAGAATTACAATTTTTTCTATGACTACAACAAACGGTATTTACACGTGACCGATGAAGATACTGTGGCAAAAAATATTCGGGATTTTTTACCTGAATACATCACTGCAGACTCTATTGGCCGTGGTGTAAACTTGCAGTCAGCGGCAATTTCGCCATTTTCTACATTTACACAATCAGTAAAAGAAAAAATTACACAAACTAAAGGCATTGATTTTACAACAATTAACCTTTATCAGTTTGCGAAATCATTCAACGTAGACTTTGTTAGAAATGACACAACTGCAATGGAGTCACTATTAAAAATGCTCACACCGAGCGGGGCTCGTGAGAACTTTACAAGTATCACTCCTGGCCGTACCCCTATTTACGGAGTACAAGGATTACTACTTCATCATCCTATTAAAAATGTGATTAAAAGTATTGATGGAAAAGAATGGTATTTCTTCTTGGACCGAACTAGTCATTGCATTTTTATCACTGATGACGCAATACTGTATCAAAAAATTGTAGCAGTCTTGCCATTAGAGGCTGTAAACAAAAATGCTGTCATTATGCAGGGTACTACTATTGAGCCAATTGTATTCTTTAGTGATTCAGCTCTCACTGTGATGGAAAAAGATCAAGGATTGGAAATAAACGGTGGTGGTTCTAATAATGAAAACAAAACAATGCGCAACTATGATATAGCTGCTGTAGAGAATTGTTCAATGGTTATTGATTATCCCGGCGTTATGAGGACTTTGAGAAAAAAATTGGGTGTCGAGATACAAAACACATATTCACATGACATACCATCACAAAAAAACGTTGATACTATAGTAACTCAACAAAAAGCAAAATTTAGAAGATTTTCTCCTCCATTACCTGCAAAAACATTTCAAGATACAGTAGACAAAGTAATAAATTCTCCCGTATTAAAAAATGACTTAATAAAAGGAAATGGCAGAAAACCTGCACCTCCCCCAAAACAATAATTTTAATTCTTAATAATTAATGACACTATCTTACCAAGCGCTTATTTCATCGAAATAAGCGCTTTTTCAGTGGCAACTGATTTTATTTACATACTGTATACTATACCTATGGTGCAATTCGATGAAACTGATCAA
>CAIOXK010000041.1 GCA_903862255.1 Candidatus Nomurabacteria bacterium
AATTTACTTAAGGTAACCTTATTCTTGACGCCATACATAGGCAAAAAGCCACGCGTCATTTGCATCAAGGTGAAATACAATTTACTCAATAATTGTTGGCTAAACTTACCCGGGTAGGCTACTAAGCCACTGATGTTAGGATCCATTTTATTTATTATTTATATTTAAAAAAATGATTGTGAATAATTTAGAGATTATATTTTAGCTCTGTTTTGCATTGCTTTCAATTCCTTATCGTATTCTGTTTCGAAAGCAGAATTGTCAGTCACCACTGCACCGATCGTAGTGTCTTTTTCTTCTTTTGCTGTTCCTGCAACTGGTGCACTAAAACGAGCACCATCGTTTTTACTCATGTCGATTACTCTAGCCTGTAAGTCGATTACAGCGGCGTTAGCTGTAGCCAATGCTGCTGTTGCGGTGGCTGCTTCTGTCTTGCTTTCTTTTACACTAGCTTGTAAAGCTTCTGCTCCTGTCAGTGCCGCTTCTATGTTGGTAAGGTTCGCTTCATTCAGCATAAACCCTCCTTCTACCAATGTAAATTGAGTAGCGCTTGCTGCTTTCAATGTTTTCTCGAATGGTGTCATGATACTTTTTATTTGTTGTGAATTAATAATGACTTTTTTTTGTGCTTTTATTTCAGCGATGATGTCGTCCATACACTTTATGCCGTCAATCAGTCCTGCTGTCAATGCTGCTTTTCCTATGTATACTTTACCCGTCAGGGCTTCTTTGTTTACGTCAGGTCTGTTGGCTGTTACGCCTGCAATAAATTCATCATTGATAGGGTTCAGTAGGTTTTTCACTAAAAGTTTTCCGTTGCCTTTAAGTGCTTCTGAGAATTCAGTGTTCTTATTTACTGAATCATCAGCATTATAGGTTCTCAATACAACTCCTTGATTTTCAAGGCATTTACTTTTATCGTATAGTTGAATCATCGTTCCGATGCTTCCTATGATGTTTGTTGGAGCGCTAGCGAAGATTTCGTCAGCGCCAGATGCAATCCAATAAGCAGCAGAACAACACATGCCATCAATGATTGCGGTTACTTTTTTGGTACATTCAGCGATGGCATCTGCGAGGGCGAAAGTGCCGTCTACTGTGCCGCCGGGGCTATCGATAACGATAACAATGTCTTCCACACTTTCTGTGGTATCTGCAAGGTCAAAAAGAGTCAGGATGCTTTGTGTTCCGAGTTGTCCGCAAAAATCTTCTTTCATCAAAGCGCCACTAAGGTTAATGATGGCAATTTTTGCGCCTGCGAAGCCTTTGAATGCCAATGCTTCTGGAGAGTTATCGACGCTTGGAGCGATGACTATATCGCAATCTGCAGCGAATTTGTTTTGCGGTTTGAATCTTTCTTTTTTGACTTCATCCAAGAAGCTTCCTCCTGCTGCGCTTACGCGTGTGTATTCTTCTAAATAAGAAGAAGCCATCTGCTCTTCTATGAGCCAAGGTGCGCGTAATAAATATGAAGCTTTCCTGAAATCCACCCTGTAAAAGTGGATTTAATTATTCTTGTCGAGGGGACAGCTAGAATTCAAGCGTTTTGCCATCGTCGGTTTGAAGCGATACGCCATCATCTGTAAGGATAGCGCCAAATACGGCAGATATGAGCGGGATGATACCATGATAAAAGAAACGGTCAAAGCACCTGACAGTCAGTTCTGTTCCTTTTCCCCCACTGATTAAAGAGCCACTTTTTCCCGATTTCTTTTCAATTTCTCCTGGTAAACTTTCGCTACCAAGTTGGATGAATCCCCCTTTAAAATCAAGGTCTCTTACAAACAAAATAAAAGGTTCGTTTAATAGGTTTGTCAGGATTTCCTCTGCACCCGATCCGTCTCCTTTAATGAATAGTTTTGTTCTAAAAATCTGACGAGCTCCGCCAATGACTCCCACACTTTCACCATTTATTTCGATGGTATCTTTTTTCGCGAATAGTTCAATCGGTTCTCTACCTGTCAACCATTCATGGTCGTCAGTAATTATATAAGCGTCTCCACAAACAGACACAATGGATAGTGTGGGTCGTTTGATGGCAGTGAAGCTGCTGATAGGAGCAGCCCATGCGGATATATAGCCAATTTCGCGAAGCTCGTTAGTAGATGCTTCCAATGTTTGATATTTTCCTGTAAACATGGTGTGCTTTTACTTCAATAGATTAGTGTAGCGTTACGCCATGTTTTGCTGCTACCCGTCTTGCTGCAGCATTCATACTCATTCCGATTGAAGGCGTTGTTTGAAGTGTGTCATTGAAACTAAATTGCCCCCGGCTAGTTAGTCTGCTAGTGCCTACATAGCGCAAAGAAGACTGTACTGTTGCAAGGCTATCACTAAGGCTAGTGATGGTAATGCCCATTGCATTTACTGGCACCCCTGCTACTTGTATGCTGTCTAAAGCCTTAACTACTTGGACTGGTCTGCTTTGTTGTCCTTGTTGAGGTACATACTGCGCCTTACTTACTAACGATACCATTGTTGCAATTACCACCATTGCGAGGATTGTGACTAAACGTTTCATGTTTTTGTATTTAAAGTGAAAAAAAATTAATTAGCATAACTCATTGCTGGGATAATATACTGACTACCACTAATCGCTATTAATATACCAGTGTCAAATTGAGTATCAATGCCATAATCACTCCAGTTAAACCCATCGGGAATATTACCAAGTTGCCATGAGCCTCCATTATTAGTAAATAACCAATCAACATCTGTAGTTAATCTTTTAGCTTGTAAACCTCCACTATCACTTACACTAAAAATATCGATTCCACTAGTTGTAGTTGAACTTATACCACCATTACTACTTACATTAAAAATGGTGGTGCCCCTATTAGTCAAATGAATACCATCATGGCTAATTTCCCAAGTATTATTGCCATCACCTGTATTATCTTCTCCATGCGCGCCATCAGAGCATATCAGATAATTTGAGTAGTATCCGTCGGGTTGATTAAGGATTCCTTTTGTTAAAATTAAACTAGAGTTCCAACTTAGATAATCGCCAACTTCATCATAAAGTGACGAGCTACCTCCGCCAATACCATAATGAAATTCAATTGGCAATCCATTTTCGTTGTTTCCGTAATAATCTATATTACTAGAACTTATAGTAGTATACTCTCCACCTCCCCAGTTAGCTTCTGGATTATCTACTTTAAAAATATTGGCATTTAACTGTCCATTACCGTCACTGTATATGGATTTATCATCAAAAGAAACAGAACCATTGGTATTAAAAATTATTCTATTGTCGGCAAAGTGACCAGAGCCATCTGCGTTCATATTGGATAGTTCCGTGACGAATGACTTTGCAGTAGTATTACCAATGTCGTCAAGTTGAAAGAATCCGTTAGCTGCCCAGATACTTCCATCATTTCTAAATACGGTTACTTCTATGGGATCGTCTTCTCCTTCATTATATCCATTCGGTCTCCAGATATGAAAGCCACCATCTGCCCATACTTCAACACTCTTAGACCAATCGTTATCATTTATATAAATTGAAGTATTATTACCATTTCCAGCATCTCCCAATAACATCATTTGACTATTCATCCATAAGCCAGCTCGTTCATCAGTTCCAATGGCAACGTTGTTTTTGAAGTCCCATAAAGGGGCTGTAATCGTTTGGTTAGCTGCAGTATTCAGACTACTACTTCTAGCTAATTTTCTAGCAGCATCTTTGGTAATGATGGTAGAGCTTTCATTCGTAGAGGCTGCAGTGTCATTACTGATTTCCGCTTTATAGGTGGTGCCTGTTTTTGTTACTGGCACATACGTACTTGTTGCGTCTGTTGTCAATGTTGGTAAGTCGGCAATCTTGACACTTTGACTGTAGCCTTTAATGCAGATTGAAAGCAGTAATAAGAGAACTAATTTTTTCATTATATTTTTTTAATGACTGAAACTGGATAATAAGACAGCTTTGTCTAAGCATTCGTCACTCAATACTATTTTTGTTATGGGCATGCCTGCAGGACCTTTTCCTGTTTCTTCGTTTGTTTCTAATTTTAGACCTTGTTTGTCGTTGCCAATTACGACGAAGAAGTTACCGCCTCTTACAAGACCTACTGCGACGAATTCATAGCCCATCATATTGCAGATGTTGATGTGATTGGCTGTTGCTAGTCCATTTTCTGAGAACGACAATTTCCTTTTATAGAAATTGCCTGCAGTCGCAAGGTTGCTAGTTTCTTCGTAGCTTATTTCTTCGTTGGAAACTTGACTAATGTTAAACCAGACTGCCCCACTTTTCAAGGTAGGCTCAGACACAAGGATTTGTGTCAATGGGTTAAGCTCCGGAAAGCCATCGAGCCATTCTCTGGGTGCGAGCCATAATTTAGACAGACCTCCTATATAATAGGTATTAGTGCTTTTGAAAGCGCTAATAGGAAAATAAGGTGTGTTTATCATTTCTCAAAATTGGCTAAATGCTTAAATCTCGAGGGGACATTTGATTGTATGACTTATTTTTTCGTTACCTTATTTATGAGGGGACAACATCACGAAAGATATTTTTTTCTTGGTGTCTGTTTCTGTATTCGGCTTTCTTCATAGCATCGTAGGAAATATCGGTGTCAATATCAATACCATAGATATCACAGTATTCATTGATAGCATCCTGAACCCCCATTTTCCTTTTGTTCT
>CAIOXK010000042.1 GCA_903862255.1 Candidatus Nomurabacteria bacterium
AATTGGTGGCGGTGCTTCAGGTATGATGGCAGCTGGTAAGGCGGCCGCACTAGGTAAACGAGTACTCATTATTGAGAAAAATAAATTTCTTGGCGAGAAATTAAAAATTAGTGGTGGGGGGCGCTGTAATATTACCAATGCAGAAGAAGATATTCAGAAATATCTTGACCATTATAAAAGTGCTAAGCAATTTTTGTTCTCAGCATTTGCACAATTTAGCAACAAAGACACGTTTACTTTTTTTGAAAATCTAGGATTGTCACTCGTAGTACAGGCTCGTAAGCGAGCATTTCCCCATACAGAAAAATCCTTGGATGTATTTAAGGCACTCGAACGATATATGAAACAAGGCAAAGTATCTGTATTGCCTAATTCAAAAATTAGTATTATTGAGAGCAATCCAGTCTCCGCACAAGGCGCTGGCGGACAGGGTGAAATTACTGGAGTAGTGACTGCAAATGGACAGACATATCGTGCACGTTCATACATACTCGCAACCGGCGGACTTTCACACCCAGAAACAGGATCTACGGGGGATGGATTTAATTGGTTAAGAGTATTGGGACACACTGTGACAACACCAACACCAACGATTGTACCTTTGGCCGTAAAAGAACAATGGGTGAAAGCATTAGCTGGTGTATCGCTATCATTTATGAAAATTACCTTCTTTGCTGAGGGTAAGAAAAAAATCAGTAAAACAGGGAAGTTGCTTTTCACACACTTCGGACTATCAGGGCCCTTAATTCTTAATCTTGCTGGCGAGGTAGATGATTTATTACAAGAGGGAATTGTTACTGCGACAATTGATGCCTATCCTGATACAGATCATGGCGCCCTAGAACAGAAAATTATTTCAGTGTTTGATGCCAATAAAAACAAAATCTTAAAAAATGTTTTCGATGACATTGTGCCTCATGGCATGATTGAGGCAGTTTTTTCATTACTACCAAACCTAGATAGAGAACTAAAAGTTCATAGCGTTACCAAAGAACAGCGTAAAGAATTGGTAAATCTATTGAAAGCACTACCTATGACTATTACTGGTTTGATGGGCTATGATCGTGCAGTCGTTGCTGATGGAGGTATTCCTTTAACAGAAATGGACATGAAAACAATGCGATCTAAATTTATTAAAAACCTTTATGTCACCGGTGACCTGTTGCACATCACTCGTCCATCAGGAGGTTTCTCTTTACAGCTTTGCTGGACAACAGGCTGGATCGCTGGAATAAACGCTTAATTGAATAACAATGCTATCATAAGACTCATGGAGCGATCATTCAAGACAGCACGCGTTGTCGAAGAACATAAAACTCAATATGTAATACGAAACGCCGATAATGATTACACTGCGGTTATTCGTGGCAAGATTCTTTTGAATGGTAAAAAAGATTTCCCAAAAGTTGGTGACTATGTAGAATTTGCTGAGCTTGGCAACGGGCAAGCAGTTATTGAAAATATACTGCCGCGTACGACTCAGATAATCCGTAAAGCGGCAATTGGCAATACACCGCAAGTTATTGTTGTAAACGTAGACATTATGTTTATTGTTATGGGACTAGATGGTGACTATAATATTCGTCGACTGGAACGATATTTACTGCTTGCTGAACAATGCGAAGTAAAACCTATTATTGTATTAAACAAAATAGACGTTGTAAGCGATGCGCAGCCTTTTATTGATGAAGTTGCAGCAATAGCACCAAACGTACCCTTACATGCTGTGAGCGCGACTACAAAGCAGAATATGGACATTCTAAAGACATATTTTGGGCCACAAACAACAGCTGTAATGCTCGGATCATCAGGCGCAGGCAAGTCAACTATGATGAACTATTTCTTGGGCTACCAAAAACAATTTACTCAAGAAGTTCGTGAAGACGACGGTAAAGGCCGTCATACCACTACATACCGTGAACTGTTTGAATTACCCGAAGGTGGATATTTGATCGATACACCAGGTATGCGTACACTGGCAATTTTTACAACAGGAGATCCGACTGCCGATGTATTTGGCGATATTGAAGCATTGCTGAAAGAATGCAAATATGCAGACTGCGACCATATAAAAAGCCGTGGTTGTGCAATCCAGAATGCAATTTATGACGGTAAACTCGAGCCGAAACATTGGGCAAGTTATTGTAAACTCAAAGGTGAGCAAGAATACCTAAAAACAAAAATTGGCGTGAATTCAAATGCTGAACAAAAAGCATTTGTAAAAAAAGTAAGAAAGCAAAATAAGAAATTCTTAGACAAAGACGATGAGTAACTATACAGCTAAACCATCGGCGATATGAATCACACGGTCACAAAAAACCGTGTATTCTTTTTCGTGGGTTACCATTACAATTGTCTGACCTTGCTTATGTAGATCTTTGAAAATTTCGATAACAGCTTGACCTGACTCACTGTCGAGGTTAGCAGTTGGTTCATCGGCAAAAAGAATCTTTGGATTGTGTGCTACTGCACGAGCGATTGAAACACGCTGTTGTTCGCCGCCAGACATTTGACTCGGTAGGTTATTTTCACGATGACCAAGGTTAATGCGAACCAAAGAAGTATGTGCAATATCTTTTGCTTCTTGTGTTGTTTTGCCCTGCATCAATAGAGGTACCATTACATTTTCTAGGGCAGTTAATTCTGGTAGTAATGCATAATCTTGAAAAATATACCCTAATTCATTTAAACGAAATGCCGTACGGTCATCGACAGACAGATCTGTTGTACGAGTACCATCAATAACGATTGTGCCTGATGTTGGATCATCAAGTAAGCCAAGCTGATAGAGTAGTGTTGACTTACCAGCGCCTGATTTACCCATAATGGCAACGAATTCACCTGAGTCGATAGTCAAATCAATTCCTTTCAATACGTTAGTTATAACATCACCGTTTTTAAATGTTTTTGTAATACCAGTTGCTGTAATCATAAATAAATTTTTAGCGTCCTAAAATACTATCGAGTGTATTTTTCTTAATAATCATACGAGCAGGAATAAAGCCTGCAATTAATGTCACCACAAGTAAGATCGCAATGCGAATAAGAGTAGCTGGCACATCTGCGACCAAAATACCGTCAGAGAAAGGAAAATTCAATGGATGAGCATTAAATGCTGGAACTAATAATCCATATAAAATAATACTTCCCAATAATGACCCTGAGAATCCGTAAAACAATGATTGCAGGAGATAAGAGATCTCAATTGCTAACGGAGACACGCCGATACCTTTCAAAATACCAATAAACTTGCGTCGAGTTACTGCATTAATGAATACTACGATAAAAATAGTAATTGATCCGACAACAATACCAATAGCACCAATAAGATTACCGAGTAGACTAAAGGCAGTTTTAATCTGTATCAAAAAGTCCGGAATCGCCTCATCAGCAGTTTGAATCTTTGCAGTAGCATCAAAACCATCTGCAATTAGACGATCCTTCATTTCAAGATCAGTAATTGACGTGTCGTGCTGAATACCAATTTCATTTACATCCAAATTAGTGCGGTTTGATAATTGAATAAAATCAGCATTTGAAATAAATGATCGCAATGAAACTTCACTGACTTTTGATTTAACGATACCGCTGACAATAAATTCACGAGTGTTACCATTCACAGTTACCTTAACAGTATCACCTGGATATACATTTTTAAGCGAACTAAATGAATCACCAAATGATGAAGAATATCGATCTAATAGATTTGACCCTAAAACAATATAGCCACTTTCACCTGGTTGAAGAAATGTACCATCAACAATATATTTTGAAATATTGGAAAAACTATTTTCTTGTGCAGGGTCGATACCTGTTAATTGTCCACCAATTGAATTAGCCTTATTGCTAAAATTAGTACGAGTTTTATAGTTCGCTTCAATAGTCGATCCAACCAAATAGCGTGCAGTATATTTTGTCACCTGAGGATCATGGGCGACAGTACTAATAAAGTTTTGCGAATGATCTATTGTAGTTTTACCTGAGAGGGTAGTGGCAATAACATCACCGGTATACTGATTGCGGTTAGCAATATTTCCTCCAACAATCAAACCGACTAAAATACCTGAAACAACCACGAGGTTTAAAAAAGTGAATGTCATGATTGATATAATAAGTATCGTTGTAGAGCGATTGGTACGACGCAATTGGCGCACTCCGAGGAACAAGCCTACTTTGACTGAATTACTAAACGTAGACATACTATTCTGCGTTTAGCACTACTACATCTCCAAGATTAAGCCCAGAAGTAATCTCAATAGTACTATCACTACCGCGAAGACCAGTATGAACTGTTGTAACAGTGGTACGATCATTCTTGAGAACGTAAACAAATGAACCTTGATCATTTGTGTGAATATAAGAAACCGGCAAACTTAATACAGCATCTTTTTCACCCACCACAATTGTTGCAGTAGCTGTCATACCAGAACGAATACGCGGATCAAGTTTTGTAAATGAAACTTTTGTTTCGTATACCGGTACGCCATCAACAATAGTTTCAGAGGGATTAATACTACTAATTACACCATCAAATACTTCTGAACCAAACGCATCAAGTGTAAGTGAAACTTTTTGATCAACAGCAATTGATGCAACATCAATCTCTGGAGTCTTAAGTACAACTTCATAATCACTTTCTGAAATAAGAGAAATATTTGCATTACCACTGTCTCCAGTACTTGCACTAGCGTTAAATGAATTAGTGGTTTGGCCAGGTTTTACATTTACAGCGGCAACTACGCCATCAAATGGAGCGATGATTTGTCGTTTTGCAATAGTAGCGTGGATTGAATCAATATTTGCCTGTGCCTGAGCAATTTGTGCTGCAGAAACAGATTGATTTGCAGTAGCGGTATTGAGACTCGCATTTGCAGTAGTTATAGCTTGAGTGCGAGCCGCAACAGCAGCGTTATATGCATTAAGATCAGCAGTGTAAGTAGAAGATTTTGGATTAGGGATTGAAACAACCCAATCACTACCTGCATATACTGCGCCAGGAGCAAACTGGATATAGAGCCCGTGAGATCCAAGCGGTACAGCTGTAGTTGTTGCTGCCTCCTGAACAAATCCGTTTTCTAGCCCGGAAACAGTAAAAGATGCACCTGAACTAGAACCAGAAGAGTAGACATGGATAACATATTGCCCCTCATCTCCACTATAACTACCAGTAATAGTCGGAGCCGTCGCCTGAACAGTAAGGTTTTTTGGCACTGCCTCTAAATGATTTGAGATCAACGCATTATGAGCATTCTTCACAAGCGTATCCTGCTGTGCAGTAATTGTCGCAAGATTTGTAGAAGTATTAGTATTGTTTGCCTTAGCTATTATCAAAGCAGCTTGAGCACTTTTTAAACTTGCCTGTAAGTCAGCAGTATCAAGCACAGACAATACTTGGCCCGCATGCACCTTATCACCCTCTTTAACACTTACAGATGCTACGCGCCCTTGATCGGCAAAACCTAGACTTACAGCACTTGCAGATTGAGTAGATCCAGAAAGTACTACAGAACTTACTACTGTGCCTTGCTGGACTGTTGTTGATACTGTTTCTTTATTGCTACCTTTTAGAACAACTATAAGTAGTGCGATAATTACCACAATACCAATCACACTAATAATTCGTTTTTTTGTGCTCGAATTTGACCACCACTGTTTAATACTATTCATGCCTGCAGTATAGCACACCTATTGACTTTATCTATTCTGATGTTGACATAAACTACAAGAGTTGAAAATTTTCTGCAAACTTCTCAATTTTTTTAGCAATCGGCACTAATTCTTTGCCTTGTGCAGTAAGTGTGTAAAAAACGCAAACCTTATCTTTTGGTGTTTTTGTGCGAGTAATAAGTCCTAACGATTCGAGTTTTTTTAAGCGGGAAGTAAGTGTTACTGGATTGCTATCAGCTAATATGCGCTCTATTTCGCAAAAACGTCTGCTATGTGCCCCGATTGCCATAACAATTGCAATCGTCCAATAATCACCAATAACCTTCATAATTGAAGGGCAGGCGAGTGCAGATACTTCTTGTTGACTGGTTTTCATACGATGCTATACTTTCTATAGTACTATAATAACTTAAGTACATTATTAGTCAATATAATAAACAATATAGTATATGAAATCAGAAGAAATAACAAAGGCTTTGCAATGGCGCTACGCAGTAAAGACATACAATGCAGAAAAGAAAGTAAGCGATGCAGACCTTAAAACAATTTTAGAAAGTGGACGGTTGGCACCAAGCTCATACGGGGTTGAACCATGGAAATTTATTTCAGTAAAAAACCCTGACATACGCGCGAAATTACGTGCCGCAGGATATAATCAATCACAAATAACTGATGCGTCAGACTTAATTGTTATTACATACCGTACAGATGTAGATGCACTACCAAAAGAAACGATCGAGCGAACAGCTTTGGCACAAGGTAAGTCTACAGAAGAACTTGCGGGATACGAACAGATGATTGCAGGGTCTATTACAGCTAAGGGTAGTGACGGGAACAAGCATAGTTGGGTAAAAGCACAGACATACATCGCCCTAGGTATTATGCTTGAAACAGCGGCTTTGCTTGAAATCGATGCTACTCCAATGGAAGGCTTTGATCCGGCACAAGTAGACGAAATTCTTGGCTTAAGAGATAAACACCTCGCTTCAGCTACCATTCTTGCAATTGGCTATAGAGGAGATGACGCGTATGCAGCCGCGCCAAAAACACGTCGCGCATTTGATGATGTTGTAGTAGTGATATAATACTCTCATGAAAAAAGTTGACGGAAAAGTAATTATTGTAACCGGAGCAAGTATGGGTATTGGACTAGCAACAGCAAAATTGCTGGCTCAGCACGGTGCAAAGGTCGCCCTGGCAGCACGTTCGGTTGAAATACTAAACAAACTCACCGAAGAAATCCCTGGATCATATGCAGTACCTACTGATATGACTAATGAAACAGACATCAAAGAAATGATTCATAAAGTACACCAACACTATGGCAAAATTGACGTGTTGGTAAACAATGCTGGGCAAGGTCTTTATGCTGCAGTAGAAAATATAGACATTGATGCATACCGTAAAATCTTAGACCTCAATGTAATTGGTCCATTAGTTGCAATGCAACACGTAATACCGATTATGCGCGAACAAAAAGAAGGACACATTCTTAACATCAGTTCTATGGTATCAAAGAATTATTATCCAATGCTGGGAGCATATGCTTCTACAAAATACGCCCTTAACTGCCTATCTTTAACTGCCCGAACAGAACTTGAAGGCGACGGCATTATTGTTAATGTTATGCATCCAGGCCTTACAGCAACAGAGTTTGGTAAAAATGCTCACAAAGATGAGGCCGCAGCAGAATCAATGGCAAGTATGATAAAAAATATGCCGGAAGCTGATTCAGCAGAATTTATTGCCGAACGCATCTTGCATGCTATTGAATCAGGTCGCGCAGAAATAATTGCACACGAATAGTATAAAATACTACATGAATTAAAGTAATTTGCATGAATCCAGTAGAGATATACAGCGTTGCTGAATTTATTCAGCGCATAAATATTGAACTAGATAATATACCCGGACAGGTTATTGGTGAAGTAAGTGAGTTAAAAATGGCCTCAAGTGGTCATGCTTATTTTACCTTAAAAGACAAAGACACTGGCTTTGTATTACCTTGTACTATTTGGGCTCGTGACTACGTGCTTTCTAGTGTTGAACTAGAGATTGGATTAGAAGTAGCAGTTACAGGTAAGGCCAACTATTACGGCCCATTTGGCAAACTTTCTTTTAATGCAAAAACCGTTGAACTAGTAGGTGAAGGGGCACTAAAGAAAGCGTATGAAAAACTAAAAAAGAAACTGACTGAAGAAGGGATGTTTGCAATAGAGCGAAAGCGCCCGCTACCGCTTTTTACACAAAAGATCGGTATTATTACATCCTTACACGGTGCTGTGATTCATGACTTTAGTAATAATTTAGGCAAATTTGGCTTTTCATTATTAGTATTAAACTCAAAAGTTGAAGGACCTGAATCGGGTAGAGAATTAGCGTTATCGGTTCGAGCAATGAGATCAGAAGATATCGATGTACTCGTTATTATTCGTGGTGGTGGATCTATTCAATCATTAGCAGGATTTGATAATGAAATACTCGTTCGAGAAATAGTGGCGTTTCCTGTTCCAGTATTAGCCGGTGTGGGACACCATCAAGATGTTACTCTTGCAGCTCTAGCAGCTGATGCTGCAGAATCAACACCTTCACTTGTTGCAACATTGATTAATACATCATGGATACAAGCATCACAATCACTTGATAGTTCTGAACGTACCATTCTTATTTCATTTGAAAATAATCTTTCACTAACACGCAGAAAACTCGATAGAACATTTACGGCAAGTAAAGAATATCTTGAAACAATACTTTCTACACACAATCGTGCCAAAGAGGCAATCAGTGTTGCACTAACGGCGCTTGAATATGAATTCAAGCGTATCAAAGAAAAAATCCTGATTACCTCACAAAAAATACTAAGTCAGTATCAGCAAAACTTTTCGCACATCAATACGATACTTGATACTTCAGCACGCTTTATGCAAGCAAACAGCCCCGAACATCAGTTAAAATTTGGCTACAGTATTATTTACAAAAATGGTAATATAGTGAGATCAACAAAAGATACAAAAAAGGGAGATATGCTTACATTACAAGTATCAGATGGAATAGTAACAACACAAGTAATTGATAATTCACAATAATATGGCAATACCCAAAAAAGCAGAAGAAGTAGATCTTAGTAAAAACCTTACAGCCCTATCAAATATTGCCGACTGGTTTGATGAACAAGATGAAATTGATATTGAGCAGGGTTTAACAAAAGTAAAAGAGGCAGCAGCGCTTATTAAAACAAGTCGTGCGCGACTACAGGATATCGAAAATGAGTTTAAAGAAATTAAAAAAGATATTGAGAAAGAATTAGAATAATAAATACGTATCGTAAACATATGATTGACCCGACAAATATAGATTTTAATCAGCTGCCAAAGAAATTTTGTGATGGCGCAGTTGGAGCATATGGCAAAGAAGCATTTTCTTTTGCACTAACTTCAGGCAATACACTAGACTCGTATGCGACTACGCCACAACTAATGAAAAGTATCGCTACATGGATGAATGCGCAAGTTGAGAATTACGAAAAACAATTTGGTGAAATCGACATGACGCCTCCACAAATCCAGAGCCCGATTCAACGAGCAGATCTTTCAGGACCTTCAGCGAGTAATTAAATTGTATGTACAAATAACAAAAGCCACCCATAACGGTGGCTTTTCTAGTGACTTCTATTCATTTTATATCAATAAATGGAAGTTCATTTAATTTTTCTCGTATCTCTGGGATATATGGAGGCAGGAGGGTATATAACATCTGACTCATTGGAGTAGTAGTCCTACCATACCCTTTCCATATCAAGCCCTCAGCTTTTAGTACTTGATTGCCGTTCTTATCAACACGAACGAACTTTTCAATAAACTCCTTTACCAGGCAGTATCTTTCCCACCGATGACCAAACATGAGATAAAACATTCCTTTTAAATCTGGGGAGAAGTCCCACTCAGCAATTCTTTTTAATAACAATGGGTTATTTCCTAACTCCTCTTTCGTTAACGGTCGTAAATCGTCTTTCTTTGCCATAATTATCATATTTGTTTGTTTTTACATTACCGTAATTTCTAATTTTGTCAATACAAAAGCCCTGTATACATATATACAGGGCTTCCTTCAACTAAATGACCTAATTAATGATTTTGTTTTTTAAAGTTATTCCACAACAATTGCTTTTCTTTTGTGTGAATACTGCATGACTCTGAATAAATCTTATCGAACAATGCATTATTGCTTTTATCATTAGTTCCATCAATCTTTTTCCGTAATGCCTGGTAGTCTGCATTGTTTTCAAAATCTTCTTCACTATCAGTATCTAATCCAATTTGATCATTCAGTAATGATTCGGCCCAGCGATGGCAAAATGTGGAATGCTTTTTTTTAAAATCAATTAAGAGTTTGTCTTTATGCTTATCAGCCGTGTCACAAGAGAAGTATCCTGCGACTACTAATTGCTGATGCAGCATTTCCTGATAAAGCGATACTGCTTTTTTATATGCAGTCCTAAAATCAAGGAACGCTCTCGGATTTTTTACTAAAACACTATCAGATAGATCATCGGGATTGGTAGCTTTTATGTAGGGAAGCTTTTTATACAATAACAAGCTATCTTGCTTTTGTTTTAACTGTAACTTCAAAAGAGTATTTGTAATTATCAGAGCATCCTGGTCAGCGTTTGAGTGGCAGGATAAAAAATGTAGCATTACTACTATTGCGAGTATGCCTATAATAACTTTTTTCATTTTACTTACTGTTTTAAAAGGTGAATTTTATTCCATCCTACGTCAAAAAAAATATTTGTCAAACAAAAATCACCCGTTCAACCAATACGGTTTTAGGGTGATTATGGCTCTGCACTAAGAAGCCTTTAGTAATGCAGTCAATTCATCTTTGAATCGTTTTTTTGCTCGCGATGCACGTGTTCGCATATTACTATAACTTAAAACAAAGTTGCTGCAATCAATTTCGCCGTTAGTAATTTCTTTTTTGATCACTTCCATAATTAAATTAAAATCGCATCCATTCTCGATCCACAATTCAATAAATCTTCGTTGAAGTGGGTCAAGTTTGCTCAACGAAAAATCTATCATTGCGAAAAACTCTTTATTTAGCAGCAAGCTGAGCGGATCGCCATATGGCGCAGGCTTATCGATCATGATATTAAGATGGTCTATGCTTTCGATTTCAAGAGATCTTTTCCTATTGAATTCATTGCGAAATATATTAACACCAACTTTGCCTAACCATGACCCAAAACTACCACCCCTGAAAAGATTTTGCTCAAAAGTTTTCTGAGCCCTAATAAAGCATTCTTGCATAATGTCATCAGTCTGCTCTTTATTTTTACAAAAATTAAAAACAAGGTTGCGGCATTTTGCATCATGTCTTTCAAACAAAGCTTGTAGTGGCGCGCGATTAGCAGTTTGCTGAAAACATATAATAAGCTCATCATCAGTACATTGTGAATACGTGCTGTTTTCTTTTTTAGAGGACATAATGGTTAATTGTTTTTTTAATACACTACATCATTTTCATAAAAAGTCAATGTTTTCATGAAATAAAAAAATACCCCCGGGCCTTACGCTTAGGGGGTATTCACTACACTATGAAATTAAAAAACACTAAATCTTGTACTGATAGTACTCCTGGGTTATATTTTTGTAAATACCACAATTCATACAATTTTTAAAGCACCACCTTGTAGTGGGTTAGTGATAATCTTATCTTCACGAACAAGCGATTCAGTAACCCATATAACAACTATTGTGCCATCTCTCTGTAACAACCGTCGCTTATGTCCTCGACGGTAGTGTGGTTCTTTTTCAACACCAGCACCTCTACAAAGCACTACAGCCTTGTTTAACTCATCAGTGTGATACTGTTGAACTATCTGCGTGGGCAATTCAAACCACTGGCGTGGTCCAGGTTTCCTAGGTGGATAATGGTCAGGAGCATCTTCAAGATGAACAGACGCTTTTGGAGGTAAGGCTGCAGTAAGCTTGCAAAAACCATTGATCAATTCAACAACACTCACCATTTGGCGATGAATGACGATATCCTTTGGGTCACTGGAGATATTGTCAGGATGATAAAAATCAATAAATGTTTCTGCAAACAATTGTGTTCGAGACTCTCTCATCAATGCTCCTTTTTTTGTAATATTAAATTTACAAACACAGGTAGCATTTACTCCTGCCACATTACCAGAACCATGACTATACACACGATTTACAAGCTTATCATTTTTTGGACTCGCTATTGCCGCATGCAATTCTATTCTTTGTTGATACGGCAAGCAGTGTGCACTGATGTCTTTTTCCCAAAACATAATACTAACAACGTCGCCATTATCGTATATCAGAAAATCTTCAACAATCAGTTCACGATCTTCATCAATAACAGGGAATACGAAAGGTGTTCTAACCTTGAGATAAAAAGCATGGTAGGGTAGAAATTCAAGCCAATTTTCTTGCCTGAGATCAAGCATAGGAATCGGCACAGTATCTTCTACAATACAAGCTCTCCGTGTTTCGTTCCATTTTTGCAAAAAGGTGGGGATTGATATTGACCCACGAACTAATTGATGATCAATGAGACTTTGTGTTGTTGCAAGAGCTCTATAGTCTTTGGGTACTGTCGGCAAAAAATTTGTTGCATGTGCAATTGGCACACCCATGAGCGATTTTCGTAGTTTTTCATAACCAGGAATTGCGCGCATTAGTATACCCATAGGATTAAGTTCCGAACCAATCATTTTTTCGGTACGACTGACACTCTTAGGATCTGCAACTTTTTGGCCGGACTGCTTAATCACTCTTGTCATTTGAAAATCAAATTCACCGACTAAGTTTTGGTCCTCCCAGAGTTGCAATAACGACTCAAGTTCGCTGGCAATGTATAACTGTGACATATTTTATGGTTTTAAAGGTTCATGAATATTTTAATTAAAATAACATTTTTTGATTATTTGTCAATTTATTTAAAAAGGCTTTCTGATGTATGTCACGAAGCCTTTTTTACAGTAATTATTCTAACCAATAAGAAATCATTACTAATGGCCAACGAAAGGTCATTTTAATTTTTTCTTCTTGCTTCATTGGATTTTTCTTACTGAAGTATTTGTACTCAAGCAGGATTGTGACAATAAATCCTATACCAAGATATACCAAAAGATATCCGAATATCGCTAAAACTATAATTACTACTAACATAATGAATTGGGTTTAAAAGTTTCCTTACACCTTACATTAAGACGAGTACTTGTTCAAGTCCAAATATTGGATGGCCTTAAAATCGATTTTAGAGCCTCGTTTTGAGGCCTAAAAAAGGGAAGTGCGACTCCCCTGAATTGAGGTTATTTTTATGAGGCCTAGGTAGCTAGACAGCCTCTAGAGTAAGTACCTAGTTTGAATAATTCTTACATTGGTAATTTTTTTAAAAAATTAGAAATAAACCTTTGTGTACATAGACTTATCTACATAGCCGATTTTTAATTAACTGCTCAGGGGAATTAGTAATTGATTTGGAATACCGATTTGAATAGATCTTTATATATAAAGCTTATTTTCTATATTATACGTCGTAAAAGATATATTGTGCGACGTTAATACAATTACGAGGGTGGGCCCTATTCTTTTGAAGCCTGGTACTGATTCAGGCATTTATTGAAAGCAATTACCTGTTTGTTGTAGGCGGCAATATTTGTCTGTGATAAAGCAACGTCTGAATTATATTTACCAACTAATGTATTAAATTGCGTGATCAAATTTCCATATGCTTGATCTTGTGTATGCTTTGGATCTTCTATTTGTGCCCGTAATGAAGAAATTTCAGTCTCTTCATTTTTTACCCGCAGGTTGACTGTATCAATAGTAGTCTTGAGCGATGTGCTTAATGCAGGACAAACTCCCCGCTCAGTGCCAAAATGCTGCACTGCAAACCATACAGTATGCCCTTGATATGTACCTTGTGCAGCGTAGACACCAATGTCTTGATATGAAGTATTCAAAATATTTGCACGGTGGCCTGGACTATTCATCCATGCTTGCAGTAAATCATTAGCATTCACAAAATCACCGAGAGCCAAATTTTCTCCCATAACAACATAGTCATAACCGACTTCACTGCCGAGATCAGCAACAGTTTTACCAGATGGCGACGTGTGTTCGAAATAATGATTCGCAATCATATCCTCTGCTTTGATTTTGGCAGATGCAGCAAGTTTGTCACTGGTTTTAAGTGGCTGCAAACCTGCCTTTACTCGCTCAACATTTGTAGCATCAATAATATTCTCTTGTGATAGTGGCGAAGTATCTTTTGCAACTGTTACGCTTTTTGGAGCGGTTGATGTTATTACAGTAGCCCCTTTATTAATTACTGTATTGATAGCTGATGAAATAGTTTTTACCGGACTATCAACTCCTACTGCTTTATTTACAGTAACAACTTGACCAAGTACGCTCTGGAAAATTTTATCTGCCTGTGTTGGCAAAAGAATTGCTATGACAAGCAATCCGAATGCGGCAGTTATTGATAATGATAAGATAGATTTTAACATTTTCCTGGAGTGTATCCCTGAATCTTGGCATCTTCAGTACTGTTAAACCATTGATAGTTAGCAGGCTTGATGCGCTTAACAGCAGTACATGTTGGGAGGTAGTACTTAGTACTATTTTTTGATCCGACATATTTACCTGCTTGGGGCGCCGCAGCTTCAGCAGAGGCGGCTGGAGCACTAGAATCAGCATGCGCCACAATCTCTTTACTCAAAGATTCTAGAGGTATTGACAATTTATCTAAAACATTGTCTTTACACGATAGGGTGACCGGCTGAACTGTTGTACTCTGCTTCCCTTCTAAGAAACCAGAATAAAAAGCAGTAATAACCAAGATACTGCCAAATGTAGCAAAAAGTGCCTTGTAATGTCGGTCAATGAAGCCCTGCATCCGCCTAGTATACCCCAAAAGCCGTTATATTGACAGAAAAATGTCCATACGCTATTATGTTAGCACTATGGCACATAAGAAAGCCCAAGGAGCGGCAAAAAACCTAAATGATTCAAATGCACAGTATCTGGGCACAAAACTTTACGATGGTCAGATAGCACAAGCTGGATCTATCATCGTTCGTCAGCGTGGTACTAAGATTTTACCAGGAGCATCAGTTGGTCTCGGAAAAGATCATACCCTCTACGCTCTCAAGCCTGGATTTGTAAAATACCAATCAAAACGCAAACTAAACTTTGATGGAACTACTACAGTTCGCAAGATGGTAAATATCCAAGAAACACGCGGATAAAATTATCTCAAATAAAAAAACTCCTAACTGGGAGTTTTTTTATTTAAACACTTCTCTTTTATTGCTGAACAGAAACTTTAAACGATGAAGCATATCCGTCATCTGAAACAGTAACTTCGTACTCACCAACCTGTTTGATCTGACCACCAGTAATTTTCATGAGTGACGGATCAACTGAAATGCGTTGTTGATCGAGTAATGCCTTGCTGATATCTGCCTCACTCACTTTTTTGAACAGACTCCCCTTCTCATTGGCTTTTACTTTGTATACCAACATGCGACCATCAAGACTTTCAATGGCTCGCTCCAATAAATCATGCTGAATGTGTTTCTCAGCAATTTTGTTCTGGGCCTTGCGCTTCACATCAGCAATAGCTTGATCTGTAGCGGGAACAGCTAATTTCTTAGCAAAGAGTGCATTGCGGGCATACCCTTCACTTACTTCTACTACATCGTTTGTTTTACCGAGTTTTGGAACTGACTTTAATAGAATAACTTTCATACTATTGGAATGTAGCAGGACTAGCGAATAGGTCAATAGCCTTTTGTAATTGCGTATCTGTTTTGTCTTTACTGTCAAATGGAATCAGGATCTTAGGAGTAAGTCCTTTTGCTGAGATAGAAGTACCGTCTGGAGTATACCAGTGCGCTACAGTGACCTTCAAAGAAGTATCTTCTGTAATAGGTATTACTTGCTGTACAGACCCCTTGCCAAATGTCTGTTGACCTACAAGCACACCAATACCCTGCTGACTCAATGCGCCGGCCAAAATTTCTGAGGCTGAGGCTGAGCCTTGATCTGCCAAAATAATGAGCTTATCTGAATCTGGAAAAATCTTTGGGCCAGTACTGTTATGAATAGTGACATCTGTAGGGTTTTTGCCAATTTCTTTTACGATTTCTTTACCTTGTGGAATAAACTCACTACCAATCTGTACAGCAGCATCAAGATAGCCACCAGGATTACCGCGAAGGTCGATTAATAATTTGTGATCACCTGAAACTAGATATTTATCCATAGCGCTCTTAAATAGAGTGGCAGACTGGGCTGAGAAACTGTAGAGATGAATAACAAATACATCACCTGGCTTCATTTCAGTATCAACAGTTGGTAGATCAATAGTTTGACGAACGATAGGTGTAACAATAGGTGCAGCAACACCTTGTCTTAAGAGAGTCAACGTTACAGTTGTACCAGTCTTGCCTTGAATCATTGAAACAGCCTGGTCAACAGTAATAGACGAAGTTACAGTACTGTCGATCTTGATAATCTGATCTCCAGAAAGCACGCCAGCCTTCTCAGCAGGAGTACCTTTTAATGGTGCGATTACTGTCAAAATACCGCTCTTTTCACCAATCTGAATACCAATACCACTAAATGAACCAGCAATTTGTGCTTGAAATTGAGTGTTTTGGGCTGGTGGGAAGAATGTTGTGTATGGATCACCATAAGACGCTACCATGCCCTGTATAGCTCCATATACACGGTCTTGAGCAGAGACAGGAGTCGCACCATTCTTGCCTGGAGCAAAATTCTGACTAACAATTTGCCACGCTTTCCAAAATGCAGAAAAATCAGCACCAGTAGTACTTGGATCACTTGCATGAACTAGATTTGTCACCTTTGCAAATGCCGGTTGATTGCCATAGCCGACATATACGCCGCCAAAGAAAACGAGGGCTACAAGAAGAACGGCACCTGCTACTTTTAGTGCAGTTTTTGTAAGGAAAGATTGTTTTGTAGGTTCAGTATTATTCATGATTTTTTTCAGCTGGTGTAGCACCTATAGTCGTATTGATAACAGTATGTTCTAAATTTTTAATAATGATGCGCATAGCACGGTAGCTATTGCGCAATAGTACTGATAGTGCGATCAAGATAATTCCGACCAACACAGCAATGCCTGTTTTCCAAGTATTTGGAATACCAAAAAACGGCAAAAACAACATTACAATGCCTAACCAAAATAATACTCTAAATTTCCCAATCATCCCTCTATTGTACCAGACAGTGCTGATGGATGGTAGTTCTTAGGACTAATGACAATGACAAATTCGCCACGAACCTTATCGCCATGATCTGTATAGTATTGTAATAATTCTTTTGCAGTTGCTACAGGATACTCTTCAAATGTTTTAGTCATTTCACGGCCAACCATAATCAATCGATCACCAATAGCTTCAACTAATGCTTCCAAAGTTTTTAAAATTCGATGAGGAGATTCATATAAAACAATCGTATGATCTTTTTCAGATAAATATTGAAAAAGTGTTTGACGGCCTTTTTTATGTGGAATAAATCCTAGGAATTCAAAATGACTCGCTGGAAATCCTGATACAGAAAGTGCGGCAATTACGGCTGACACCCCTGGTACAGGTATAACTTTTGATTCTGGATACATAGTACGAAAATGGCTAATAAAAAACGATCCCGGGTCTGAAATAGCTGGAGTACCAGCATCAGTTACTAGTACAACCACCTCATGCTCTACACAGGCCTGCAGTGTCTTGTCCATGGAGTGACTACTACTCTGTGCATGAGAAGACATGAAGACTTTTTTATTTTCTTCATTTTTCTCTATGCCAAGCAATTTAAAAAGCTGCCCTGTTGTGCGAGTATCTTCAGCAATAATTAATGTCGCCTCATTCAAAATTTGTATTGCTCTGGGCGAACAATCCGCAAGATTTCCTATTGGAGTTGCAACAATATAGAGTGTCATATACCCTATTCTACCCTGCTCTTGACGAATTGTAAATAAATTGCAAATTAAAAAAACCGAGATGTATCCTCGGTTTTTTAAAAGTGCGCTGTTGCGTGTTGTGCTGCCAAAAGAAAATTAATGAAACGAATTGTTAGGTTGTTAATATCTTTCAAATTATCTTCTCTAAAAATAAAAGTACTCACCGTTGGATATACCCTCTTATGTTTTTCAAGAAATTTATCTGAAGATTTAAGATTGAATTTAACTTCTACAATTTCACTATCATTTCGTGCCGGAAACCAAATAATAAAATCAAAGCCTTGGACCATATCCTCTTGTTCAGTTGCCTGAAGTACGTTGATAAATATAGTTGGGTATTTTTGCAATAACGATAACAAAAATTTCTTATAAAACACCATTTCATTTTTTTGACCGTACGCCCATGTTGAAACTATCTCTTTTAGTTTACTTTGCAGTAATTTCATATCGAATGATTCACCAAGGATCACCTCACACCTTCGAGAAGTTGACTGAATTTTCATACCATCTGCCGTGTCAGGTTTTATGTAAAATGTAATGTAAACAAGGTACCCTTCCTTATGATTTGTTTCAGCTTGAAAATAATACTTATGTTTCTTTTTTACTTTGTCTGTGAAGAGTATTTCTTGCACATTTTTTATTAATCCGATGGCTACCAATTTTTTGATAACCCTCAGGAAAATTTCCTTATAGTTTATCTCTGTTTCCATTGGGTATAATTTTTAATGTTTATACAACATATACAAGAAATTAGCAATACCAAATAAAACAAGCCCTCATATTGCTATGAAGGCTTGTTTTATTGTGCGTGCACATGGAATCGGACCATGGACCTCTGTCTTATCAGGACAGCGTTCTACCACTGAACTATGCACGCCTTCGTCGCGTCAGACGCGACTTCGGCGCTGCGAGGCACGTTTTAGTGCACCGTAGCTTTATGCGAAGGCGACCCTTACGCTGAACTACTATACCAAATTTTCAATATTTCTCAAGTCGTAGGCTTAGCCGGAGACCCTGAGCGTAGCGAAAGGTTATTCGTCTTCCCCATCCTCACTACTATCACTAAACTCATTAGTTTGAAGCGCATCGATAATCTTATCAATCTTGCCAAGCATTATACCTTCAATGTTTGAGAAATTTTGACGAATGCGGTGATCAGTCACACGGTCTTGCGGGAAGTTATAAGTACGAATTTTTTCACTACGATCAGCGGTGCCAATCTGACTTTTACGTTCACCGGCATATTTCTTAGCTTCTTCTACCTCCTTCATATGTTGTAATTTTGCAGATAGAATAGCGAAGGCTTTTTCACGGTTACCAAGCTGACTGCGCTCACTTGTTGATCGAACATCGATACCTGTAGGACGGTGAATTAATCGCACAGCTGTTTCAACCTTGTTAACATTTTGTCCGCCAGCACCACCAGAGCGAGAGTATTCCATATCCAAATCTGCTGGATTAATAACAAATGTCACTTTTTTCTTCATTGGCAAAATAGCAATTGAAGCAGTTGATGTATGAATACGGCCATTCTTTTCAGTTACTGGCACACGCTGTACGCGATGTACGCCAGTTTCGAAACGCATAAGACGATATACATCCTTACCTTTGATTTCAACACTTAACTCGTCGATGCTTTTCCATTGCCAGCCTTTTGATTCAGCATAACGGCAATACATTTCTACTAACTGTTGAGCAAAAAGATTAGCTTCGTCCCCACCAGCGCCAGCGCGTGCCTCCAAAATAATTTCGTTAGGAAACTCTTCTTCCTCGCGATCTGATTGCTCGATAGCCGTAAACTGTTCTTCGAGTGCAGTTTTTTGTATCTGAATAGCAGTAAGCTCTTCCTGGGCCATTTCTTTCATCGTTTCGTCTGTCTCGCCAAGAGCAATAGTTTCTTTTTCATCACGCAAAAGTCGCTCGTATTGTTCTGCGAGATATTGTGTCTTTTGATTCTTTTTTAATGCTTCAATGTCGATCATGTAGATATATTATAAATGGTTATCTGGAATAAGATAGAAATATAAAAAACGCCTATAAAGGGCGTTTTTTATATTGTAGCTAATTCTTAGTTGCAGAAGCTGCACGACGCTTGTTGAAACGATCAACGCGTCCAGCAGTATCAATAACCTTTTCAGTACCAGTATAAAACGGATGAGAAGCACTAGAAATTTCAACACGATACATAGGATATTCTACGCCGTCCTTTATTGTTTTTTCTGTAGTCTTCACTGTTGAAGTGATCACGAATTCTACTTCAGAAGAATTATCGTGAAATACAACGTCGCGGAAGTTCTTTGGGTGGATGTCTTTTTTCATAACTGGTCTATTGTAGCATACAATATAAAGATTTCAAGAGGTTAGCAGTACCTGTTTTTAGCGCTTAGAAACACCATATTGTACCAAATAGTCAATATCAGATTGAATACTTCGAGCCAATGACATAACGTTATTTCCATAAAAACTATTTGCCGGTGATTTACCGTCACAAGAACGACCAGAATAGTATTTACATGCAGCATTTCGTTCATTTGTATCCCCTCCTGTAGCTCCGCGGTCTTTTAAATAAATAGCTGAGGCCATAATCGCGTCGCGAGCAGACCATGGATTTGCAGTAGATCTGCCGAGAGCAGTAGCCACGCGAGGTGCAATTAATTGCCATGTAGTCGGGATAAACTGAGCAGGACCCATTGCACCACCCCATCCACCACCACTTAATGGGCATGACAAAGGTGTGGTTTCTGGATTGAGCCCCAATGCAGCAGTGATACTAAGAAAAACAGTCTGATCGTCACGAGAAGATTTACCAGAAGCTTTAGCGTCTGGTCCTGGCATAATATTTCTGTAACCTTTTGAAACAGGATCATCTGCTCGATTACAAGTACCGACATTTTTACCAAGATTTGATTCTTGCGTCAAAATTGCCAAAATAAATGCAGCACGTACACCTGTTGCAGTAGAGGCTGCAGTAGCGTAATCATATGCCTGACTAAACGGAATTGAACTAGTCGCACCGCCAGCGAAACTAAAGAGTTTGCTTTGGATTGCAGCAACCTTCTTTTGTTGTTCAGATACAAGTGCAGCTTGTTGTTGTTCAGCACTCTTACTTGAATTTAATAGTGTTTGTACTTGCTTTTGATTATTTGCTAGCTGATTTTTTTGACTCAATAAAGCATCCTTGGCATCCAATGCCTGAGACTGCTTGTCTTGCAATTGTTGTTCTTGTGTTTCTGTGGCTGAGCGAATTTGCTTCACGCGTGTCAATGCACCATATAGAGATTGTTTGATTGAAAAAAAGTCATCAAGATCCTTATAAAAACTAGAAACAGAGTCAGCACTAAGCAGTACATATTCTGCTCCTTTTTGATCGATTTCATCTGTGCGAGTAATTAATTGTGACATTGAGGCATGTTGACGGTCGAGCTCTGAATTCAAATCACCAATAGCTTTTTGCTTCTGACCAATTTGTAAACTCAAACTATTAATAGTACTGATTTCTCCAGAAATTTTTGACTGAGTACTAGAAATTTGTGACACTAATTGGTTTACATTTTTTTGCAATGAACCACTTTTCGCTTTTTGACTGGCAAGTTGCGCTTGTAATTGTGCTAATACTTTGTTTTCAGCAGTGTAGTCTGCGCAGGCCTGCACAATATCAGGATTAGTTGGATTGTTACATACAGCAGGCTGAGCTGATTGTGCAACGACTGATGATACGGTAAATAACGGTACAAATGTAACTGGTAGTAGGAGTGCTAAAAAAATAATAATTAATTTTTTGTACATATACAATAAGACTCCTAGTATACCAGGAGTCTTACATGTAAATCTATTGACGAAAGTGATTATTCCTCGTCTTCTATCTTTCCTTTCTTTTCTACTTCAATTGCAGACAGGTCGAGTACTGGTGCTTCTTCAGCTTCTTCAACGAAGTGAGCAATTGAAACAACTACTTCTTCACCGTCAGTAATCATTGTTACCCCCTTAGGAAGCTTAATATCTTTCACATGAATCTGGTCTTCAAGACTAGCAAGACCTGAGATGTCTATTTCAAAATTATGAGGAAGATCATTTGGAAGAGCGCGTACTTCAACTTCATAAATTGATTTCACTACAGTACCGAGACCAGCTTTTTCTGCTTCAGATACACCAGTGAATTCTAGAGGGATAGCTACTTCAAGTTCCTTTTTCATATCAATGATAAGAAAGTCTACATGCAATACATCACCAGATACAGCGTCACGCTGCATGTCATGAATGATAGTACTGATCTTTTCACCACCAATAGTAAGAGTAACTGCAGTGTTTTCACCCGCTTCTTTATATACTTTGATAAAATCTTTTGCTGGAACAGCGATTGAAACTGCATCCTTCCCTGCACCGTAATACACTGCTGGGATCATATCTTGTTCGCGAAGGGCTGCTGGTGAGCCAGTACGTTGTGTTGCTTCTAAAGTAATCATAGGCACTTAGTATACTGAATAATGTGAAATTTGCAACCTAAGAACCATGTTCTACATTGTGGGACTGAACCAAATGGCTCTTAATATAGTCGAAGGACCCCCCTACTTTCTTGCCTGGATTGAAGATATTTAAAGGGTCGAAAATATTCTTTACTTGAGCAAATAAATCGATAATTTCAGGCTTATACATATAAGGCAGGAATGGTGTCCGGATAATGCCGTCATTGTGCTCAGCAGTAATTGACCCATCATATTCTGTTACCAATGAATATACTTTTTTTGAAAGTTCTAGAATAATATCACTAGAAATAGGATTATTCAGATCCATCAATGGAATAATATGGAAATTACCATTACCAGCATGGCCCGCAATAGTGTAAATCAATTTGTACTGATCGATAATTGCCTGAAGTTTCGGTAAGAACTCTGGTAGCTTATGAGGATTAACGATAATATCATCAATAAATGGCGCTGTTTGTTTTCCCTTTACATGCTTGCGGAGCAAATTAAAACTCTCGCGACGAATCTTCCAATACTTTTCTACTTCAGCAGCACTGTGTGCCACATGAGTTTTGTATTTAAATGGCTTCACTGCAGTTTTAATAGCATCTGCACGTGTTAATACTTCTTGCTCATCGTCACCAGTTACCTCTGCCATTAAGATAAGCTTCGGCACACCACCAGTGATTACCTGCCACATATCAGGAATAAACTGAACCCCAAGCTTGATAGCACCCCAGAATCCAAGTGTAGAGAAAAAATCAAATGAGAATTTGATCGCAAGCTTCATACTGTAGTCATCGTATGATTCGAAACTTTCTGGCTCATATTTCATAATCGTATCAACCACCTCTCCCAAACGTGCGATTGTTGGCAAATACAGTACGACCATTTTTGAGAACTTCGGCACTTTTACCAAACCAAGTTCAACTTCTGTAGTCATACCGAGTGTTCCTTGTGAACCACAGAGTAATTTATTTAGATCAAAGATACCTGTTTCGCGATTCCAGACGTTCCAAAGATAATACCCAGCAGAATTTTTTGTTACATGTGGGCGAGCTGATTGAATTGCATCGTAGTGCGCCTCAATCAAATTGTACAATTCTTTATAGACTCTGCCTTCAAAATCTTTTTGACCCATCTTCACATCAAGTTCAGCCTTTGTCAGTGGCTTCACGTCATACTCTTTACCATCAGCAAGTACGATCTTTTGACGAAGTACATATTTTTCTGTCTTACCGTATTTGATTGCCTTTTCACCACCTGAATTATTGGCATTCATTCCACCAAGCGTATTGAGCTCTTTTGATGCAGTATATGAAGGTAAAATACGATTACGTTTCAGTGTTAATTTTTCGAAGTCACGATAAAAAGCACCTGGCTGTGCGATACCCTTATCATCATCAACAGAAATAATAGTATTCATGTACTTATTGAAGTCCATAATAATACTTTCATTCAATGGACCGCCCGACATGTCTGTACCTGCAGAACGTGCAGTGATAGAAATAGTTGGGTCATGTTCTTTGTGTTCACCAACATATCTAACAATAGCCTCAACATCAGCTGCATCCTTGGGAAAGACTACGGCTTCAGGGCGTACTTCGAACAATGAAGCATCTCGAGAATACTTTATAAGCGTAGGCTCGTCAGCCATTACTTCGCCGTGTATCTTTTTTTGTAAGTCTGATACGTTTACCATAATTATTGCATTCTGCTAAAAATTTTTAATTTCTCAACAACAACTGCTTCCATTGCAAGTGATGCGGGGCCAGTGTACTTATACGGAGCAATTTCATCTGGATTGGCATCAAGGTATGTTTTGATAGTACCAGTAAAAGCGCGACGCAATTCAGTATTTACATGAATAATGTTGATACCGGCATCAATTGCGGCACCGAAATCTGCTTCTTCCCCGCTACCACCATGTAGTACTAGTGGTGCATCGGTAATAGCAGCAATGTTTTTAATTGTTTCAATATTTAACCGTGGCTTTGTACCAGTCTTAAGCATGCCGTGGAAATTACCAACTGCCGGAGCCAACATGTCTGCACCAGTCTCATCCATAAACTTCTTTGCTTCTTCTGGACTAGTCACAGCACTAAGTCCTTCCGGTATTTCATCACGCAGTTTTGAGCCTTCACCAATATATCCGATTTCTACTTCAACAAGAATTTCACGCCCAGATTCCATACTGACCTTACGGGCATATTCAACACATTGCTTAGAGATAGCAACATTTTCTTCAAAAGATAGCTTTGCGCCATCATAAATAACACTGTCATACCCTGCATCAATACATGCTTTTACCCCTTCGAAACTATAGTGATGATCAGCATTCAAGAAGATTGGTATATTCCAATCTTCGCGAATGATTTTTACCAATGCAACCGCCGCCTTTGTACCGACAGCAACCTCCTCACCTTCCGCTGTACCAACGATTACTGGTACGCCAAGCGTACGGGCTGCTCGCGCTATTGCATACAACCCTTCAATATTAGAAAAATTAAAATGGCCGATAGCCTTCTTCTCGCTTCGTGCCTGTGCTAAATATTCTTTAAGAGTGTTCATGATACAATTGTAACATATGAATGAACAAGTAGATTTCCTCGCTATTGGCGATATTGTTACAGATGCGTTTATTAGAGTGACTGATGCAGAGGTAAAAACTGATGCAGATGGCAATAATCCGAAGCTATGTTTTCGTTATGGTGATAAAGTACCATATGAATCAATGGAGGAAGTTCGAGCTGTTGGCAACAGTGCCAATGCTGCAGTAGCTGCGGCCCGCCTTGGACTAAAAGCCTCACTACTTGCTCATGTTGGCAAAGACTTGCAAGGCCAATACTGTTTAGATGAATTGAAAAAAAATAATGTCAGCACTGAGCTTATCGGTGTCCATGAAGGTATTCCAACAAACTATCACTACGTATTGTGGTATGGCGTTGAGCGTACTATTCTTGTAAAGCACGCTACATTTCCTGTACAAATGCCGGTTATTCCATTGGCACCAAGAATGCTCTACCTGTCTTCTCTCGGAGATCATACTGAAGAATATCATCATGAAATCGCCGCATTCATCAAAGAACATCCTGAAATGAAAGTAGTATTTCAGCCTGGCACATTTCAAATGAAACTCGGCACAGAAGTATTAAAAGATATCTATGCAAATACCTACGCATTTTTCTGTAATCTAGAAGAAGCAGAATTGATCACCAAGTCTAATACAAAAGATATCAATATATTAATTAAAGCTATTCATGCACTTGGACCAAAACTTGTATTCATTACTGATGGTATGAAGGGAGCATACGCATCTAATGGCACTGAAACATGGTTTATGCCAGTCTATCCTCATGATCCATACGAACGTACTGGTGCTGGTGATGCATTTGCTTCAACTGTTTCTGTTGCATTATTGCAAGGAAAGGCAATTGAAGAAGCATTGCGTTGGGGCCCTATAAATTCTATGTCAGTAGTTCAGTTCGTTGGTGCACAAAAAGGCCTCCTTACTACAGAGGCACTTCAACAATATTTAATGAATGCCCCCGCTGACTATCAGCCACGTTTGTTAGTGTAGTCACAAATAAATATATACCTCCCGCACCCACGCTCCAGAGGATAAAAATAAAAAGTCCTGAAACGGACTTTTTATTTTTATCTCTTGCGCCCAGCTATCTGTGGTGATGTAGAGATGGTGGTTTTGGGGATGAATGTTATTAAAATCAGCAATAAGGGAAAACCGCAGCGCCATGTGCATATAGTATCCGAGGACTGTCTGAGCGATTAGCGAGTTCCCGCAGGATGCTATATGCATATGGGGCGAGAGGTTTTATCTAGCTGATTGATTTCCGATCTATAATTTTCAAAACAGCAGCAATAATAGAATCCTTGCCCATGCCGTATTTTTCTACAAGCTCATTCGGCGTACCAGACTGTCCAAACAGATCTCTCACTCCAATAAATTCCATCGGTACAGGATACTTCTGTATTATTACTTCCGCAATAGCACTGCCCAAGCCTCCTGCAATCTGATGTTCTTCTACTGACACAATTGCTTTCGCTTCTTTTGCCAATTGAATAAGCAAGTCTGTGTCGATAGGTTTAATAGTATGAATATTAGCAACAATAACTTTTACACCTTTCTTTTCTAAATCTTTTGCAGCACGTAATGCATGAACAACAAGTGCGCCTGTAGCAATAATTGCAACCTGTGCCAACCCTTCTGGGCGATACATAATTTGTCCTTTACCAATCTCAAATGGAGTTTCTTCTGTAGTTATGATTGGAGTTTTTTCGCGTGCTAAACGTAAATATGCAATACGAGGATTACTTGAAAGTGCAAGTGTAGCTTGCTTTGCTTGTATTGCGTCGCAGGGAGAAATAACAGTCATTCGAGGCAATACGCGCATAAGCGCCATATCTTCAATAGCCTGGTGAGTGCCGCCATCAGGACCAACAGACACACCAGCATGACTGCCAACAATAACAGCAGGACGATCGTTATAACAAATGGTGGTACGAATCTGCTCCCAGTTTCTCCCTGGACTAAACATTGCATATGAAGAAAAGAATGGGTACTTACCCATTGCTGCTAAACCACTGGCAGTTGCAGCAAGATTTTGCTCTGCAACACCGATTTCTATAAAGCGTTCTGGAAATTTTTCTTTAAATAAATGCATCTGCGTAGATTCAGTAAGGTCTGCAGAAAGCGCGACAATATTTTTGTTTGCATCACCTGCTTTTAATAGACCCTCACCAAATCCTTTACGGATTGGCTGTTGTTCAGCATCATCAGCAAAAATTGCAGTATTGAGTTTTAGATCAGGATTTAACATACTTATTTGTGTTCACTTTTAATTTTTCCTCCTAATGTACGCAACTCATTTAATGCAATACTTGCTTCTTCTTTGTTGGGTGCTTTGCCGTGCCACTCAAACTTTCTTTCAAATTCTTTTACACCCTTACCAGGAATTGTACGAGCAATAATAACTGAAGGTTTTTCAAATACCGCCTTTGCTTGGTGTACTGCATCAATAATTGCCTGAATGTTATTGCCATCAATTTCTTGCACATGCCAATTAAAACTTTCCCATTTTTTATTCAATGAATCAAGCGGCATAACATCTTCTGTGTAGCCATCAATCTGAATATTGTTGCGATCGACAATAGCAATAAGATTATGAAGTTTTTCCTTACCACCTAACATTATTGCTTCCCAGTTATTGCCTTCATTTAATTCCCCATCACCCAATAAACAATAGATTGTTCGAGATGTAGCGATACCATTATCCATACGGTCAGCAATAGCCATACCGACAGCCTGTGACAAACCACTACCGAGTGGGCCAGAACTATTTTCTAGATATGGTAAAAAGTCTCGGTGTGGATGACCCTGAAGTCGTGAGCCATATTTACGAAGTGTCAGTAATTCTTCTACAGGGAAATATCCACTATGTGCCATTGCTGCATACAATACTGGACAGATGTGTCCATTAGAGAGTACGAGACGATCACGCTCTGACCATGTAGGATTTGCTGGATCGTGACGAAGTAGATCGAAATATAGTGTAGTAAAAACATCAGCCATACCGAGCGGGCCTGCAGTGTGACCACTACCAGCTTCGAGCAACATTGAAATAATTGACTGACGAATTTCGTTTGCTTTGAGTGTTAACTCTCTAATTGTGAAGTCGCGTTGCTGCATACCTTTTGGAATGCTTCCATTGTACCGTGAATATCTCCATTCTGAAATAGTGCAGAACCAATAACTAATTCATCAACACCGGCTTCAACAAGCTGACCAGCGTTTTCGAGCGATACCGCTCCATCAACGGTAATAATCTTGTCTGAATATAATGCACGCACAGCTTTGATCTGATCAAATACACGATCATCAAATGACTGCCCTTGAAAACCAGGGTTTTGAATTCCCATACACTGAATACTTTCTATATACGGAAGATATGGTTCGATTAACTTTGGATCTGTTGCTGTACCGATTGCCATACCAAATGAAATAGCCGCGCGAATAATTTCCGGTACTGTTTCAAAAAATTCTATTGTTTTATCATGATCAAGACCTTCTATATGAAAGGTAATTTTTGATGGACCCAGAGCAATGAAACTTGGCATGTGTTGAATTGGTTCTTTTACCATCAGGTCGAACTCATAGTTCAATGTATCCCAAAATGGCAACCCCATGTCTTCAGCCATAATTGCCTCTATTGTTTCCTCGTCTTTGTTATTGAATAACCATGTACGATTTGGAGCAAAGTGACCATCGACAAAATCAATCTGTACTGCTGGTACGATTTCATAAATTTTCTCTACACCCATTTCGATTCCTCGGTATGTATGCGGCAAGATTGCTGGAATAATTCTTGTCATATTATTTAAATTTTGTGAGGCGACGAATATCTCGCTCGTCATTAGAGAATGGTATTTCAGACCACACAGCAATTGCATTAATTGTTTCTTCAATTGTTACAAACAGTGCCCCGATAGAAAGTACGTTTGCATTGTTATGTGCGCGCGACAACGTCAAGATATCAGTCGGACCGCCATAATACACTGCAGCACGAACACCTGATACACGATTGGCTACCATTGCTTCACCCTGTCCTGATGCACCAAAAATAATACCAACATCCGTATTCAGTTCTGCTCCACCACTTAATCCAACAGCTTGTGCTGCTGGTGCAATAAAATCAGGATAATCATCTCTACCATCAAACACCACAGCTCCATGATCAATAACCTCGAGCCCTTGCTCGAGTAAATACTCTTTTACTGCTTCTTTGTGTTCAAAGCCAGCATGATCAGTCGCAAGGTGTATTCGCATACTTATGCTGCCTTTTTTGTAACAGACTCTAGTCGAGCACGATCTTCTTCAATTTGATTTAGTTCTTTTTGAATTGTTGCAATATCCTCTCTATATGAGTCGTCATCTTTTTCCTGAAGGTCAAGCATTTCTTTATGAAGTTTATCATAGCGCTCTGTCAGTGTAGCCATGAGTTCATTATTCTCTTGATGCTCATTTGTTTGCTGCTGATCTTCAAGGTGAACAACAGTCGCATCTGAAGTAACTATCTCTCCTTCTTTTGTTGTATATTTTGTCTCAAAATTTTCTACGCTATTTTCTTTTTCTACAGTATTTTCCATTTGTTCCATATATATAAATGATTATCTTCTAATTAGTCTTATTTCATAGTCATATTACCAAGCAAAGACTGTAATGGCAATGTGTAAAAAAAACCGACCCTAATATTTTTTATATACTCAAACAAAAAAACACCCGAAGGTGTCTTATTTTTAAGATAGTTAATTTTAAGAAATTGGAAGCAGGTTAACCATTACCTCGTAAAATTCGTTTACTACTTCTTCGGTAAAAGCTGCGTCAACTAAATCAGTACGATTGATCTTGTCGCCGGAAGGAGTTAACTCCTCTACGGTCCACAAAAATTCCTTTGCATGGGTAAGCGTTTGCTGAGGAGTTGGAGTCTCACCTATATCATCTTCAACTTCAGTAAACGCAATTTTCATGGTCGGCATCTTGTCAAAATCAAATACATCATTTTCAGAGCAAAATTTTACAAACGTCCTTGACCCATACTTTCCCCCAAGCGGTTCACCGCTTGTAAAGGAAATTAAAAACCATTTTTCATTTTTCATTTTTTTTAGGTTTTATTTATGTTTTTAAATGTTCAATTTATTAATTTAAATAATAGCACGTTTTTAATAAAAGTCAATTTAAAAGTACCTCTAATTAATGCCAGAGCAGACCGCTTATATCTATGACGTGAGGGTTACTAACTAAAAACAGGTGAATTACGGATTGTAGAAAAAGTAAGCTAGTAATTACACTCAGGGCAAAGCTGTATAAAAATTCTTTTCTATATTTCCATAGGGGTAACAATATAAGAACCGATATAAGAAAATTCAATCCAAGGATTATTATAATATCAATACTCGATGAAGGCAACCAAACATCTACAGCAATAAAAGGCAGTAAAACTAAGATACCCAATGCTTGTATCGTTAACAATATATATACCCAAAAAAGTTTAGATGTTTTATTATATTCCATTTGTAAATATTTGTAGTTATTTAGAACTGTATAAGAATACTTTAACAGTAACAAAACAAAAAACCAACACCTTCACAGGCACTGGTTTTAATTTGTAGCTTTTAAATACTTATTTTTACAAAACAGAAACTCTTTCAATTTCGAATGTTGCGGTTAATTCATCTTCTTCGTCATTTTTAAAGACGTAAGATAAACTACCTGAAACACTGAAATCGCTATTATATTCTATCCTGTCAAACTTGTAGGAATCATCCCCATCAAACAAATCACTGTCGAGACAGCATTTTTCAATGATGTGATTAATGACTTCTGGTTTTTCCAGTTTTTCTTTTAACGCCGTGAACAGCCTCTCTTCGTGACGTGTAACAGGTATTTCTACCGCTGGGTCAGAAAAAGTTAAAACTATTTGCGGACCTGTAAGATAGTGATCTTCTCTATCGATTCGGTAAATAACAATTGCGTTATTAATAAATGTTTTTGTTGACATGAGATTTTGATTTAATGAACTTTATGATTATATAATAGCACATTTTATATAAATAGTCAATAGTAAAAGAAACTTCAGCTGAAGTTTCTTTTACTATTCTTTATCAAGAACTATTTCTATATTGTCTCCCTGTCTTGATGGCAAAATCAACAAGCGTGTACATATACTGCTTCGTTACAGTACACCTTAAAGACTTAACTCCCACCCTAACTTGTCAGAAATATTTCTTTTTAAGTATTCAATATACTGTTCCTTGTCATTTGTTACTTCTGGCCCATAGCCTTCTAACTCTTCCCAATTATCTAGGTACATATGCATCTCAGTATCGAATAATTCTTCGCTCAACAACCCTGTATCTTTTAGTAATTTCCATTGCACGAACATACTTTCGTGATTACGTTCAGAATTTCGTAATTGGTTAAAAGTAAATCCTAGACGACGATGAAGCAAATGTTTGGTATTTTCAGAAATTTTAAAGGGTTCTTGGGCGCCATTTTCCTGTAAGAATTTCTGGAGTCTGTACACTGTGCCATCTTTATTCATTGTAGACAAAGCCGTAGCCAAGCTTGAAGGCACTTCTCTTTCTTGTGGAGCTTTATTGAAACCAGCTTCAAAATTTTCCATGATTATTTCTGAATAGTTCGTCCGGTCTTGATCACATGATCAACGAGCGTGTACGTATACCCCATTTCATTA
>CAIOXK010000043.1 GCA_903862255.1 Candidatus Nomurabacteria bacterium
GACAGGCAACTCTTGTCTCAGGTTTAAATAACAATGCTTCTGGTACTGGGGCGGCTACTATTGGCTGGGGGCTCAATGCTCAGTCAATGGCAAGCGTTGTTGTCGGTTCGTACAATGTTGGTGGTGGTGATTCCTCATCTTGGATCGGCACTGACCCATTATTTGAAATTGGTAATGGTGATCCAACGGTTATGAGTCCTGTTCCTTCAGATGCTCTTATGATTCTCAAAAACGGCAACACCGGTATCTCCAACGCAACCCCTTCCTTCTTGCTCTCCGTGGGGTCATCTACTATTACAACCGGCACTACCGTTGCTGAGTTTGCAAACGCAGGAGGAACTTGTGATATCACACCAGACGTCACCGGTGGTGTGACTTGTAGTTCTGATATGAACTTGAAGAAGAATATTGTGAACTTATCTGACAATAGTACTTGGGCATTTAATACAAACATAACTGCTTCAAACCAGTCTGTACTAGCAAAAATATTAGCGCTTAATCCAGTAGATTATAACTGGAACACAGAAGCTCAGGGTGCTCCTGCTCACGCCGGCTTCATCGCACAAGAAGTACAAAAAATCTTCCCTGATCTTGTGATGCAAAATCCAAAAACACATCTCTTGTCACTGAACTATGCTGGATTGGTGCCATATACTGTTGAGGCTATTAAGGAGATGAATATTACTCTGCAGGCCTTGCCAACATTTAGTGACCACACATTAGCACAAAAAGTGTCTGATTTCTTGCGAGGTATCGCTGAGAATGGCACTGCTAAGGTGGATACTGTACAGGCAAATAAAATTTGTGTTGGTACTGCTTGTGTGACTCAGCAACAATTCCTACAAATGATACAAAATAGTAGTAGTGCTAATACAGGTAATAATAATGCGCCACTTACAACAACTGTAATTCAGACAAATGACAGTACTGCTAATACCAGTACTCAGTCTTCAGAAACACCAGTTGTACAGTCGGTAGTTCCTGTGACCACGATTCAGGGCCCTGATGCACCAGCTATTATCCCGGTATCGGACCCTGTAATCTCTCCTGATCAGGCTACTGCTCCAGCTGCTGACGCGCCTACTAATTAATAGGTGACAGGGTAACCTTGACCAAAGGCTGCTTATTTGTTACTATCCGTGGGTTCTTGATGAATCCGTGGGTTTCTCTTTGGTGATTACAATAAACCAACAAAGACAATTCTACGCGATATTCCCTTGAACTAAATAATCAATTATGGCAAAAACATCAACAATAGCGCGTTCAAAAAAAGCGCCTAAATTTAGTACCCGTCAGGTAAACCGCTGCTTCCGCTGCGGTCGTCGTCATGGCTATATGCGTGACTTCGGACTTTGTCGTATCTGTTTCCGTGAATTAGCTAATGAAGGAATGATCCCGGGCATTCGTAAATCTTCTTGGTAATCTAGAGTAAATATATGCAAGACCCAATCGCAAACATGCTAATCACAATGAAAAACGCATCAATGGTTTCAAAGGAAATCGTTGTTATCCCTTTTTCAAAACTTAAATACGCTATTGCTCAGTGCTTAAAAGAACAGGGCTTTATCGCTAACGCTTCAAAAAAGACTGAAAAGAACAATATTTCAGTTCTAGAAATCGAACTCTCATACGCAGCTGACGGATCTTCAAAAATCCACGATGTGAAGCGTATGTCAAAGCAGTCACGCCGTATGTACACTGGTGTAAAAGAAATTCGCCCAGTAAAAAATGGACATGGTATCACTGTACTCTCAACACCAAAAGGTATTTTGAGTGACAAGCAAGCTCGCAAAGAAATGGTCGGCGGGGAAGTATTATTCACAATGTGGTAAAAATTATATGAGCCGAGTAGGAAAACAACAACTGGTAATCCCAGTAAATACAGAAGTTACATACACTGAAGGTGTATTGCGAGTTAAGGGTCCTTTGGGCACACTCGAAAAGCCTTTCAAGGATGTAGTAACAATTACTATCGCAGATGGATTGGTAACTTTTGCACAAAAAGGTACTGATTCTTTCGCACGCGCAATCTGGGGAACATACGCTTCACATGTGAAGAATATGATCGCTGGCGTAAACGCACTGTACTCAAAGAAATTAATCCTTGAAGGAGTTGGTTTTAAGAGTGCTGTAGAAGGCACAAATCTTAACCTTGCCCTCGGTTTCTCTCACCCTGTAGTCGTAAAGATTCCAGAAGGTTTGACAGTAACTGCTGAAAAGAACAACATTGTTATCAGTGGTATCAACAAAGAAACAGTAGGTCAATTTGCATCATCCATTCGTTCAATGAAGAAGCCTGAACCATACAAAGGTAAAGGGTTCCATTACGATACAGAAGTTGTACGTCGCAAGGCTGGTAAGAAGAGCGCATAACGAGTTATATATATGTCAAAACAATCACCACTACAAAAGAAACTTCGCATTAAGCGCAAAATCCGTGCTACTATTTCTGGAACTGAAGCTCGCCCACGTCTTTCAGTGTTCCGTTCTAATAACTACATGTATGCCCAGCTTATTGATGACGTACATGCAGTAACTATTGCTGCTTCTACAGATATGAAAGCAAAAGGTACAAAGATGGAAGGAGCAATTGCTGCAGGTAAGGCATTAGCTGTTGCCGCAAAAGCAAAAGGCGTAACAATGGCAGTATTTGACCGTAATGGTTTCAAATA